>NZ_JBWYII010000002.1:0-417819 GCF_056779705.1 Acinetobacter sp. 25-47-130
CTTTAGCTTCTTTAGCTTCTTTAGCTTCTTTAGCTTCTTTAGCTTCTTTAGCTTCTTTAGCTTCTTTAGCTTCTTTAGCTTCTTTAGCTTCTTTAGCTTCTTTAGCTTCTTTAGCTTCTTTAGCTTCTTTAGCTTCTTTAGCTTCTTTAGCTTCTTTAGCTTCTTTAGCTTCAGTGTTCGCGACCCGTTCTTGAGATGCAACCGCATCCATCATTTTTTCATCAGCTTCTTGTGCAAAAACATTGGTACTCATTAGTACATTTAACATAACGATCGAAGCGAAGGATTTGCTTGTAGTTATGTCTTTCATATTTTTAAGAAACAAAGTCATACCCCATCTGCTCAATATTTTCATTTTGGCAAATCATAGCATTAATAAAAGATTAGAGCTGAATAACGAGATTTAATTCATTCGACCTGTATGCATATAAACGTTTAAATCCACCATAAACTAAACCCGAGTTCTACATCCTGTAAAACTCGGGTCGATGAGGTTGTGCTTTTCAAAAATCATATTATTGTTTTATTGGCTTTCCTTTCCTACATCATCTCCATGATGATTTTCCGTCGGCGTCGTCTTCCATATTGGGATCATTCCATTCCCACTCCCTGTGCCGATAAGCTTAGATTACGCTTAAGCTCGCTTCGTGACTATGGGTCAACAGACACATTCATTGTAAGCAATTTCTTACACGCATCCATTCACACTTGTTTGCCATCTTTATAATCTTGCGCAATTTCATCTGTCACTTGTTTCTCTTCTTTCTCAGCTTTCGCAATACCTTCTTGAATCGCCTCCTGAGCCTCTTGCTCATCAGCATCCGTCTGTTCTAATTCTTGCTGTACTTGCTCAAATTGTCGTCCAGTTTGTAAAACAACGTACACAGGAAAGTGATCCGAACCAATATGCGGTAATCGCTCCATTTTCACCAAAGCAAAATCAGTGCTGTGGAATACATGATCGAGTGACCATCGTAATAGCGGATAGTCCGCATGGAAGGTATTGACATAATGACGTCCAACACGCGGGTCTAACAAACCACTGATACGTTGAAATAATCGTGTGGTACGAGACCATGCCACATCGTTTAGATCTCCCATGACAATGCAACTTTCATCCAAGTCTTTAATTTGATCACCCACAATCAACAATTCAGCATCACGTAATGTAGAGTCTTTGGCTTCAGTTGGACTCGGCGGTTTGGGATGTAAACAATATAATTGAACTGGCTGTCCAGAACGTAATTTCACTGTGGTATGAATAGAAGGAATCTCATTACTCAGTATGAATTTGACTTCGGTATCACTCAATTCCAACTTACTGTAGAGATGCATTCCATAGAGATTATCTAAAGGTACTGGAACACGATAAGGATAATCCGCTTCGATGACTGAAAGTTCATTCTGCCAGGTTTGGTCTGTTTCAAGCGTCAATACGATATCGGGTTGATGCTGATGAATCTGTTCAATCAAACGATGATATTCTGTATTTGGTGTTAAAACATTCGACACAATTAAAGAGATTTGCTTTGATGGATCAAGTTGATCTGGTTGGACCTGTTTCACCTGTTTTTTCCAAATTAAGGTATAAGGCAAAACCATCTTCAATTGATATGCTAATGCAGCAATTAATCCAACAAATATGACTTGGCGTCTTAAATCCCATCCCCCATCCCAAATCAACAGGAGGATAAATGCGATAAAGCCTAGGGCTAAAATTTGTAGTCTTGGAAAATCGGCACCTCGAAACCACCACTCATCACGCGGAATCAAAGACCAAAAACTTAACCAAATCACAACAACAGCCAGTATCTCAATCCATAGCATAGCGCTTCTCTTTATATATTCTTAATTTTTCGATGATTCATAAATTTATATTAGTTTTGCATGTAACATAAACAAGATATATTGCACAATATATTTGCTGTTTTGATTGTGTACCACTTGCAGTTATACACTCTTTTGATACACTCGAACCCCCTTTTTTATTTTAACGCACCGAGGCAAAGTGACATGAAAGTAGGTCTGGTCGGTTGGCGCGGGATGGTTGGTTCCGTCCTTATGCAACGTATGGTTGAAGAGAATGATTTCGCTCATTTTGAGCCATTCTACTTCTCTACCAGTAATGCAGGTGGTGAAGCCCCTGCGTTTGGTGGTAAAACTGCCCCAGCACTTATGGATGCGACAGACATTAATAGTCTGAAGCAAATGGATGTCATTATTACCTGCCAAGGTGGTGATTATACCACTGAAGTTTTCCCTAAGTTGAAAGCTGATGGTTGGAATGGTTACTGGATTGACGCTGCATCTACATTGCGTATGGACGATGAAGCAATCATCGTATTAGATCCAGTCAACATGAATGTGATCAAAGACGGTTTGGTAAAAGGTACGAAAACATTTGTAGGCGGTAACTGTACTGTTTCATTGATGTTAATGGGTCTTGGTGGTCTGTTCCAAAACAATCTTGTTGAATGGGCGACTTCAATGACTTACCAAGCTGCTTCTGGTGCGGGTGCGCAAAACATGCGTGAACTCATCACAGGTATGGGCTATTTGTATAACAATACAAAAGATCTATTAGACGATCCACGTTCTCCAATTTTAGATATCGACTCTAAAATTGCTGAATTACAACGTGGTGAAGGATTCCCTTCAGCAAACTTCGGTGTACCTTTAGCAGGTTCTTTAATTCCTTATATCGACAAACAGCTTGAAAGCGGTCAATCGAAAGAGGAATGGAAAGGTCAAGTTGAAACCAATAAGATTCTTGGTAATTCACAAATTGTACCTATTGATGGTCACTGTGTACGTATTGGTGCAATGCGCTGTCACTCACAAGCATTGACTTTAAAACTTCGTAAAGATGTTCCTTTAAATGAAATTGAAGACATCATTGCAAGTGCAAATGACTGGTCTAAAGTTGTGCCGAACACACGTGAAGCATCAATGACTGATCTTACACCTGTTGCAGTAACAGGCACGCTTACTGTTCCAGTAGGTCGTTTACGTAAACTTAATATGGGTAAAGAGTATTTAGGCGCGTTCACTGTTGGTGACCAATTACTTTGGGGTGCTGCTGAACCTTTACGCCGTATGCTACGCATCTTGATTGACTATAAAAATGCTTAATTTTTAATAGTCACTTCAATAAAAAGCCGGTCTGATTAGATCGGCTTTTTTTATGCAATTTGAATTGATGAGAACTTGGAGTGCTATTTGAAAGGAAATATTATGACATCTATACAAAAAACAGTTAAATTACAATCTCATCACTTCTTATTTCGAACATCTTGATCGATGCATAATGATGAACTGAGAATATAAAAAATCGAGATTAAAAACAGTCCAATATTTCGAGCACTCAGGTATTAGATTTGCAATAAATTCATTGAATTCAATGAAGGGGAAAAATTATGTTGTATGTCATTCCATTTGTCGTCTTGCTGTTAATCGCACTGGTGCTCAAAAAACGTGAGGATAAACAAAAAAATGGTGACACAGGATCAACAAAATCTAAAAAAAATGTGAGTGTAAAACGCGCTAAGAAAAGCCCTAAAACTCGCTCCACCCCACAACAAGCCTATTCACAGCACGGTCATGGCGCACCACAAGACTTAAGTGCCGAACCAGTGGCTGATGAACTTAAAGCCAGCATTGAATACTTAATTCAATCAGAAAGCTATATGTCAGCCGAAGCAAAAATCAATCAAGCATTGAATCGTGATCCTAGACAACATGAGCTTTACTCGTATTTGATTGATATTCACATCCTACAGAATGATGAATTTGCTTTAAAACAATTAAGTAATTATTTACGCTCCACTGGATTACATTACATTGCGGATGAAGCTGAAGACAAACTTAAAGCTGCAAAAGAAGCGGAACAGAATAAAGAAATTGCGAAAGAATCACGGGATATATCGAACACCGAGAATCAGCCTCGTCATGCTGCACAGTTTCATAGCACCAGTTTTATAACTGAAATTCCTGCAGTTCAATCAGAACAAGCCTTTGATCATCTCATCAAATCACAGGATGAACAACATAGCACTCAGGAAAGCACACCCACTGAAACAAATGAGACCACAGAGCAATCTTCTCTTCCTTCTCAAAGCTCAACCTTTGTGTTTGAAACAGAACAATACCCACATCCCTTACAAGCCAAAGAGAAGAAAAGCACTCCTGAGGAAGAAACGGAGCATGTCTCTGCTGAACCTACTGCTCATTTTGTATTTAGCTCAGAACAGCTGGATTTAGCAGAAGAGTTTACGCTCAATAAAACCAATGAAGAAATCATTGACCAGCTCCCTTCTGATCAGGCTGAAAATCAGCAGGCAACTGAACAACAGATTCCATCGCAAAACGAGCATTTTGAACTCGATTTTTTTATGGAAGATACACCGCAACCAACCTCACAACACCCATTCGAGCAAGATGATGAGAAGACTCCTGCATCAAAAGAGCAAACACCTTTAGAATTTATAACGACAGATTTAACTTTCGAGCCAAATGCTCAAACACAGACTGAATCTGAAACAACCAATCAATCGACTGAAGATCGCGCACCCTTAGAGTTTGATTTAGATTTCTCCAGTTTTCAGTCTGAAAATAAATCACAAACAGCATCAGTGCACTCAACTGATGCTGAGAACCTTGCTTCAGAAAATGAGTCCATCCAAAATCTCGACTTCACACTTGATTTAAGTCAAGAATGGGTTGAAAAAACAGATCTCTCTCATTCAGCACTGAGCTCTTCTCCATTAGAAAAAAATCCACAAGAACTGAATATTGAAATAGATCCATTGGAATTTAGCTTTTCAGATCAGTCGGAACAGCCTCATTCTCAAACAACATCTAAGGATGAACTCACTTTTGATCTTTCAGATGATTTTAACTTTGATGCTGAAATATCTAGCTCAGCAAAAGTTCCAGAACAAAGCGTGAATGATCAAAATTTAGATTTTGTAACTTTCGACTTTGAGGAAAATCTTGATTCAAAATCTACAATAGAAAGCTCAATTGAACCGACAAACGAGTTTAATTTTGACCTCAATTCATCAGATGAAAACGTGGATGTGCAACAGAGTCATTCGCATGAAACATCTGCGATAAAAATGAATCCGAATCGTCCTGATGATCCTCTTGTACAACGTTTTCCTGAATTACTCAACGTTGATGAAATTCAACTTAACTTAGATTTAGCGGATCAATACATTAAATTTGGCGCGTTTGATGAAGCAGAAAAATTAATTACGGAATATGAATCGCATTACAATGACGAACAAAAAATGCGTGCAGCAAAACTCCGAGAGAGCATGGAATCTGATTCCAATTAATCTTAATATGAAGCAGTCTAATCAGGCTGCTTTTTTTATGAGTTCAAAAATAGCTTTAATCTATATGGGTGGGACATTTGGTTGCGTTGGTGAACCTTTAGCGCCTATGCCTGCTGCCGATTTTTTCCCGCAATTAAAAGAAATTTTGCCCGTTCAAAATCAAATCGAGCTTGTTCAGGCTCATGAGATTAAAGACAGTAGTGCATGTACGGCGCGTGATTGGTTGCTGTTAATCCAAAAAATTCAACAATTGCAAGCTAAACAATTTCAAAATTTTATTGTCATTCATGGTACCGATACCATGAGTTATGCTGCGGCTATTCTTTCTCGATTTCTCCATGATACGTGTCGAGTCATTATCACAGGTAGCCAATTTCCTCTGCTCAATCATGCAGCGACATCTTTGCATCCATCGAGCGATGCTTTAGATAATCTGAATCATGCCATCCAACATATGGAAAATGTGTCTGATGGTGTTTACTTATGCTTTAACCATCAAATTTTTCATGCCAGAACTGCAGTCAAGACTCATCGCACGGCACTAAATGCATTTTGTGGCGAAGCATTTACAAATGTCATCAAGCCCATATCAAGTTCTTTTGTCGACATTACTGAGCAACATATTGAACGCTCGACACAACTCAATATTGCGAATCTGAGTCTTCGCCCCATTGAAATCAAATTATTCAATCAGCATTTAACGCGTTTTATCGACAACCCGCCTCATGTACTCATACTTCAAGCATATGGAACCGGTAATTTAGCAATTAATGCGGATACCACAGATATTTTGAAGCAGCTTCGTGCCTTAGGCTGCCATATTGTATTAAGTAGTCAGGTCATGTTTGGAGAATTAGATCAACGCTATGCAATTAGCAGTTGGATTCAAGCATCTGATATTTTGATCGACGATACACTCAGTGATGCCGATCTTTATGCCAAAATTCTAAAAATGTATTTACAATACCCCTCCACAGATCAATGGTTACAGCATTGGTATGATTCATCAAATTAGAGGTTCAAATGCCACGTTTTGCAATCGGAATTGAGTTTAGTGGCGTTCGTTATCGAGGTTGGCAAACACAGCAACCAGGCGTGCCGAGCGTACAAGAAACCATGGAAAAAGTGTTGAGCAAAATTGCTGATGAACCCATCATTTTGCATGGTGCGGGTCGAACAGATGCAGGTGTTCATGCCACAAATATGGTGGCTCACTTTGACACAAATGCAATACGTCCAATTCGTGGCTGGCTTATGGGGGCTAACAGTACACTCCCTAAAGATATTGCCATCCAATGGATTCAAGAAATGGATAGTGATTTTCATGCACGCTTTAAAGCGCAGGCTCGCCGTTATCGTTATGTCGTTTATAACAGCCCCATGCGCCCTGCCTTACTCCACAAACAAGTAACGCATGCTTATTACCCACTTGATGTAGATAAAATGATTGCTGCAGCCTCAAAATTTGAGGGTACTCATAACTTTGAAAGTTTTCGAGCTGCTGCGTGTCAATCCAACCAACCTGTACGCCATGTGAGCCATTGCAAACTCATCAAACACGGTGCTTACCTTGTTCTTGACATCCAAGCAGATGGTTTTTTACATCACATGGTTCGCAATATTATGGGCTGTTTACTGGAAATTGGTCAGGGGATGTACGACATTGACCATATTGATGAAATATTCGCAGCAGAAGACCGTAAAGCAGCAGGGATCACAGCACCACCTGACGGCCTTTACTTTATCCAAGCACACTATCCTGAAGAGTTTAACTTGCCTAAAGTTCCGCTAGGCCCTCATTGGTTAAACATGCCTGAATAGATTTTTTATTTTGAATTGAAAAAAATCCCTTCATAAGAAGGGACTTTTTTAGCGCTGTTTACGCTTACGATATTCAACAGGTGTCTCATTGGTCCATCGTTTAAAGGCACGATAGAACGTACTTGGTTCTGAGAAACCCGTCAGATAGACAATTCTCTCTACGCTTTCATTGGTGTTTGCCAAAAGTTTTTTAGCTAAACGACAACGATAGTCAGATAAAATTTGCTGGAAGCTTGTATTAGCTTCACTGAGCTGTGTTCTCAAACGACGTGGGGTAATATTCAACTGAGCTGCCACAGTTTCTAGCGTTGTTTCTCCACTCTCAAGTGTTGATCCAATAGCACGGCGCACCTCACCCACTAAATCGTATCGAGCCAACTCCTGTAATTTTTCAATCGCCAACTGCTCATGCAGTTGAAGTAATTCTGGCTCGGCTTGCCAAAGTACATAATCTAAAATTGCAGGATCAAAATAAAGTCGCGTTTCTTTTTGACCTAAACTTACCGGGCACTCATATACACGGAAATACTCATCGTCTGAAGCACCCTCGCTAAAGTTAAAATCGATATATATAGGTTGAAAACGACCTTCAGTAATAAATTTGAAGAATCTTAAAATGCCTGAAATCGCGCACTCAGAAAAATGACGATTGACTAGGTTTTCAGAGAAAGGTTGTTCACCATTGGTTAGGTAGCAACGATCATCTTCAATAACCAATTTGGCATGAAATGCATCACTAATTAGACGTTGATACGCTAAAGCCCGTTTGAGGCCTTCGCCAAAATTTTCAGATGAAATAAAAAGATGTTCAATCACTTGACCACGATACAGTGGTAAATGCTCACCTAAATGTAGACCAATATCTGGATCTTTACTGACTTCTTCGGCAGCAACCCAGAAAGCGTACTGCGCGCTTAAAGGCGTACGCGCATTTTGATCTACTTGATTTAAGGCCACACCCGCTTTTGTTAAAATTTCTTCTGTGGGCAATCCAGCACGACGAATTGCTTGATAACCTAATCGTAGAACAACCGAAGCATCAGTTAGCTGACTCACGCAGTGCCCTTCCTTGTATGTTATTAATATTTACTTAAAACTTATGAATTAGATTACAGTCGATTGACCAAACTGACAACATAGTTAAGCATTTTTTTGTTTAAAAATTTTATTTGTTTGTTCGACAAGTTTGACCATAGAAACGCCGACTGAACTTGGTTTAACCTTGTTTTTTTCTAAAATTTTGCCTATAATTTGCGCCTTTCCAATTTGATCATCAGGTAGGCTATGGCCAATAAAGAGGAACTTATCGAGTTCGAAGGCGTTGTCACCGAAACGCTTCCTAATACTATGTTCCGTGTACGTTTAGAAAACGGTCACGAAGTAATTGCACACATTTCTGGTAAAATGCGTAAACACTATATTCGTATTTTGACTGGCGACAGTGTTAAAGTTGAAATGACACCTTATGACTTATCTAAGGGTCGCATTACTTACCGTGCACGCTAAGTGTTAGTAAGCGAAAAGCCACATTGAGTGGCTTTTTTTGTTTTTGTACTTTTATTTTATAAACTACAGGAGATCCATTCTACTAAAGCAATCGTCTGTCTTTGTGAGAAGATCAATACTCAGATGTTATAGAATAATTAAACTCACTATTTATTAATTTACTATCCAATCATATATACCAACAAAGCCCATTTGCACATTCAATCTAAAAAATCGTCGTACTGCCCCACTATTTTGCGCATTAAATAAATTGTGGTTTTGCTCATCTGCATATTTACACTTTTCCTATTTACGGCGTGCCAAACAGCAAATTTTCAAAACAAAAAAATATGAACACTTATGTTTCACAATTTGTAGGGCAAGATATACAACATATTCGGGAAACTACCGATTTGAATTCTTTTAACATTAATCTGAAGTCTGATCTTGTGATTCAAACTGAGCGGGCAATTTTGACTTTTGAACGTATAGTCAACGCCTCGAGTCCAATGGGAAATTCGATGAGAGATGAAAATGGTTTTATGATTCCTGTGCAGACAACTTCAGTAAATCAGTACTACGATAACCTAATGACTTGCTCAAGTGTTTTTAGCTTAAAAAAACAATATCGCTTTCAAAAGCTCGGCAATAAAAAACGCAGCTCATAAGCTGCGTTTTGAATGAATCAACTGAAATTAGTTAAGCGATGCAACAACTGCTTCACCCATTTCAACTGTCCCGACCTTCTTCATGCCTTCAGACATAATGTCAGCTGTACGTAAACCTTGATCTAAAACATTCCCTACTGCATCTTCAATCGCTTTTGCTGCAGCTTCTTGACGGAACGTATATCGAAGCATCATTGCAACAGATAAAATTGTTGCCAATGGGTTTGCGATATTTTGACCTGCGATATCTGGTGCTGAACCATGACAAGGCTCATACATCCCTTTACCATTTTCATCTAAAGAAGCTGATGGCAACATACCGATTGAACCAGTCAACATCGCTGCCTCATCAGACAAGATATCACCGAACAAGTTACCTGTTACGATCACATCAAATTGTTTAGGTGCACGAACCAATTGCATTGCTGCATTATCGACATACATATGTGACAAGTTAATGTCAGCATACTGTTCAGCATGTAACTGAGTTACTGTTTGTTTCCAAAGCTCAGTGACTTCAAGAACATTCGCCTTATCCACTGAACACACTTTACCACCGCGTAGTTTCGCCATTTCAAACGCCACTTTAGCAATACGTTTGATTTCTGACTCTGCATATACGTCGGTATTAAAGCCTTGCTTCTCACCATTCTCTAATTCACGAATACCGCGTGGTTGACCAAAGTAAATACCACCAGTTAATTCACGGACAATTAAAATATCTAAGCCTGAAACAATTTCAGGTTTCAAACTTGAAGCATCTGCCAATTGAGGATACAAGATCGCTGGGCGCAAGTTAGCGAAAAGGTTAAGTTCGCTACGTAATTTCAATAAACCACGCTCAGGACGAATTGAACGCTCAATTGTGTCCCACTTCGGACCACCAACAGCACCTAACAAAATCGCATCTGCTTTTTTTGCTTGTTCAGAGGTAACTTCTGGATAAGGTGAACCATGCGCATCAATTGCAGCGCCACCCAATAAACCTTGTTCCCATGTTAAATCTAGATTGAATTTTTCATTGACACGGGTGAGGACCTGTTCAGCTGCTTTTACAATTTCAGGACCAATGCCGTCACCAGCTAAAATCAAGATTTGTTTAGACATGAGATTTTCCATTTATAAAGTTAGTATGAACTAACGTGTTTTTAAATTTTTTTGTTCCACAAACTCACCTAGTCCATTGAGAACATTATAGGGTTTGCAGAAACGACGAATGGTTTGTTGCTCTTGCAACAAGTCAACACATAATGGCTCTGGTGCAGAAGCATCAAGTAAACTTTTTTTCCCACTGCTTCGATCTCTAAACATTACAAATCGGTAATCTTTTTTTGCTTCGAAGCGATGGATGACATTAATAGTTTCTGCTTTTTCCTCTGAAATCGGATAAAAGCGAACCACCACTTCATGCAGTCCAGCAGGAACTGAAAGATATAAGGCTTGCGGATCTTTCAAAGAGCCAGCATTTAATCGCACGATACCTTGCTTGATCGCACGCTGATCTAATCTTCGAGATTGAGCATCAACAATGGGATGCTCATCGAATCTTTCAAACTCACAATTCAGCGTTCCTGAGCAATAAATCAAAGCATGATTTCTGGTTTCAGGCGTTTCTTTAATCTTTTTCAGTTGTAATCGGTCTACGGTCTGACAAGCGGATAAAACGGCGACAGACAATCCGAAAAACGCATAGCGTAATAAAACTTTTGCCTTCATTTGTGCCCAACCTCACCAAACGGCGCAAAACTAAAAGAATAATTTTGCACCGATATTAGCAAGACTTGAATCAGAGCACTATAGCTTTAAGTATCAGTTACGCTTTGATTTCTTGGAATACCCATGGGCGAACAGCTTTAGTTCTTTCCTCATAAGCACGAATGTCTTCTGCCGCTTGTAACGTTAAACCAATATCATCTAAACCATTCAACAAACAGTGCTTTCTGAATGGATCAACTTCAAATTTAAATGCTTCGCCTGTAGGCGTACGCACTTCTTGTGCTTCAAGATCAATCGTTAACTGATAACCTTCTTGTGCTGCACACTCTTTGAATAATTGATCCACAATCTCTTCAGACAAGATCACTGGTAACATGCCATTTTTAAAGCTGTTGTTGTAGAAAATGTCTGCATAGCTTGGTGCGATTACGGTACGGAAACCATATTCTTCTAAAGCCCATGGCGCATGTTCTCGGCTTGAACCACAACCAAAGTTGGCACGTGAAATCAAGATTGAAGCACCTTGATAACGTGGTTTGTTCAACTCAAAATCTGGATTCAAAGGACGTTTTGAGTTGTCTTGCCCCAAGTAGCCTTCATCTAAATAACGTAACTCATCAAACAAATTCGCGCCGAAACCTGTACGCTTAATTGATTTCAAGAACTGTTTTGGAATAATTAAATCTGTATCGACATTGGCACGGTCTAAAGGTGCAACGATACCTTGTTCAACGGTATATTTTTTCATGTTGTTTGCTCCTCTTAGAATGAACGTACATCAACAAAATGACCCGCAATTGCCGCTGCTGCTGCCATCGCTGGACTCACTAAATGTGTACGACCACCATTACCTTGACGACCTTCGAAGTTACGGTTTGAAGTAGACGCACAGTGCTCACCCGGTTGTAATTTATCTGCGTTCATTGCTAAACACATTGAGCAACCCGGCTCACGCCATTCAAAACCAGCTTCTATTAAGATTTTATCCAAACCTTCAGCTTCTGCTTGTGCTTTGACTAAGCCAGAACCCGGAACAACCATCGCTTGCTTAATCGTGCTTGCAACTTTTTTGCCTTTTGCAACTTCAGCTGCCGCACGGATATCTTCAATACGAGAGTTGGTGCAAGAACCGATAAATACGCGATCCAATTTAATATCAGACAATGCTTGACCCGCGGTTAAGCCCATATATTGATAAGCACGTGTCCAGTCGTTACGTTGCACATCATCTTTGGCTTGTTCTAAAGTCGGTACTGCTTGAGAAACAGGAATCACCATCTCAGGAGATGTACCCCAAGACACTTGTGGTTCAATATCTTCACCTTGTAATACAACCACTGTATCAAAGTGTGCACCTTCATCAGAATGCAAAGTATTCCAATACGCAACCGCTTGATCCCACTGCTCGCCTTTCGGTGCATATGGACGATTTTTTACGTATTCAATGGTTTTTTCATCAACAGCCACCATACCGACACGGGCACCGCCTTCAATCGCCATGTTACACACCGTCATACGACCTTCGATCGACATATCACGGAATACTTGACCACCAAATTCGATGGCATGACCTGTACCACCAGCTGTACCGATTTTACCGATAATCGCTAAAACCACGTCTTTTGGTGTTACGCCTTGACCTAATTTACCGTCAACACGTACCAACATGTTTTTCATTTTCTTTTGAACTAAGCATTGCGTTGCCAATACATGTTCAACTTCTGATGTCCCAATACCGTGTGCCAAGCAACCAAACGCACCATGCGTCGCTGTATGAGAGTCACCACAAACAACCGTCATACCCGGTAAAGTTAAACCTTGCTCAGGTCCAACAACGTGTGCGATCCCTTGACGGACATCGTTGATATCAAACTGTGCAACATTAAATGTTTTACAGTTATCATCTAAAGTTTGCACTTGGATACGTGAAGTATCATCTTCGATCCCCGCAATCCCTTCAGAACGCTCTTTCGTAGACGTTGGTACGTTATGGTCAGGAGTTGCCACGTTTGCACTTAAACGCCAAGGTTTACGTCCTGCAAGTTGTAAGCCTTCAAAAGCTTGTGGAGAAGTCACTTCATGCAACAAGTGACGATCGATATAAAGTAAAGAAGAACCATCATCGCGTTGTTTAACTAAATGATCGTCCCACAATTTATCGTACAACGTTTTTTTTGTTTGAGTTTCTGCTTTTTGGGTTTCGCCTGCCATGTCGATTTGCTCCACTGGACTGGGTAATTCTGTCATTAATTACGATTATAACGGCCTATTCACATAAATCTAATTTATCATTTTTATTAGTTTAAAAACTTTTTAGAATCAATTTAAACAGCAAAAACCATCTATAAAAACGATTAATTTAAAAACAATATTCGCTTTTACAGATTAAATAAGAATGCTTATCATTTAAACATCTCCAAGATCACCACCAACTGAGGATGTTCACATGGCACATATTCAAAAATTTGTTGAAGATAATCAACGCATGTTCAAAAAAACATTAAGCTACTACATTATGCACATTACGGTAGCCATGATTGTAGGCTACCTTGTCACAGGCAGCATTTGGATGGCAATTACTTTGAGTTTACTTGAGCCTACTGTACAAGCCGTAGCTTATTTCATTCACGAACGCGTGTGGGAGAAAAAAACGATACAACAGGAAGAAAATATCGTCGCATAGTTTCACCTGTGATCCTCCTCATCTAAGTCGCACTATGCGGCTTTTTTTGCAACAGTTTATGAAGAATTACTTCGCAATAGATATAAATTTATTTTATAATTAAATAATATTTTCATAACCGAGTTTAAATTATGAATCTTGCTGCCTTTGAAGCTTTTATAAAAGTCATGGAAACGGGTTCGATTTCTATGGCAGCTGATCAACTATTTATCACTCAGCCTGCTGTCACCAAACGTATCCATAGTTTAGAAGATTATTTTGGTGTCAAATTATTTGAATCTGCTGGCCGAGGTGTACAAGCCACGCATGCGGCTCACTCACTGCTTCCTAAAGTTAAAAATTGGTTAAATGAACTAGGTGATATTCATCACACCTTAAGCCACGACCAAAATCAGATTAAAGGAAAGCTCAAAGTTGGTACCAGCCATCACATTGGATTACATCATTTACCGCAACATTTAAAAAGCTATGTTCAGCAATATCCTGATGTGACATTAGATGTGCATTTTGTAGATTCAGAACAAGCGCATGAAAAAGTGTTAGCCGGTGACCTTGAGCTGGCATTCTTAACCTTACCCCCTGTCCTAGATGAACGTTTAAAATATGTTCCTTTATGGAGTGATCCTTTGGTTTTCGTTGCTGCAGTTTTTCATCCATTGGCAAATATGAAAAATTTAAGCCTTGAAGATCTCATGCAGTATCCAAGTTTATTACCTGCAGCTCAAACATATACAGCGCAGATCACCCTTGCAGAATTTGAAAAAAATGGATTAAAACCTAAAGTGTCCATGAGCAATAATCCGCTTGAATCCATTCGCATGTTGGCTTCTATTGGGTTAGGTTGGTCTGTCTTGCCAAGTACTTTAGTCAATCAAGACTTGGTCAGACTGGATATTAATTTAGAAATGCAGCGTCAATTGGGTATGGTTTGGCATCCGGGACGCACCCAATCTAAGGCAGCCAAGGCACTGGTTGATTTAATGAAATAATTTCGGCACTCGATATTTAAAAAGTCATCTAATAAGATGACTTTTTACTTTATTAAGACAAGTGAGCTACTTAAGCTTTTTTCTTCAATGAATCTTCATGTAAAGACTCATTGAGCTGATCGATAATTAATGCCCATGAACCATCTGAACATAATTTTTCTTTCAAAAATTGACGTTGACCTTCAGACCAAAAACTTGCTTCAGTCAAAAAGGTTTCAGCTTCTAACTGATGTGTTTCAATAAATTCTGCAATAGCTTGCTCGCTAGAATCCAATCCTAATTGCTCAAATAAGTTGGTCATTCTTGGCTCTGTATTTAGCATCCTGTATTCCTTATGATTTTGATTAATTTTAAGTTAATTGTTTCCGCATAAGATATCAACAAGCGATGAAAGCGTCTGTAAATTTATGCTGAATTTCATCTCAAGTTATTTCAATTCTAATAAATGAAAAAAAGCCATTGATACAATGGCTTTAGCAATTTTGAATTTTGAGAATAAAATTGTCTTAAATGGACCAGTCTTGGATATCCCAACCCTGCTCTTTAGCCAATGCTTCAAGACGATCATCTGGATTGACTGCAATCGCATGATCCGCATATTCCAATAAGAATCGATCATTAATAGAGTCTGAATATGCCCATGATTCAGTAACGTCTCGTCCCTCAAGCCATTGATCTAATCGTGCCAATTTACCTTTTTGATAACACGGAATATTAATGACTTTACCCGTATATTTACCATCAACCACTTCTGCATTGGTTGCAATAATTTCTGTAATACCAAATTCACGAAAAATAGGTGCAGTAATAAAATCTGATGTTGCGGTAATCCCTACTAATTGATGCCCAGCATCTTTGTGACGCTGAATGGCTTTAAACCCTTCTGGGCGCATTTGTGGACGAATGACTTTTTGCATAAAAAGCTGATGTAAGTCGGTTAAATACTCATTGTCATGTTGTGTTAAAAATTCAAATACGAATTCGTTGTAGGCAATTGGATCAAGTTGTCCCGCTTTGTAATCTTCATAAAATTTATCATTCATGGCACGATGTCGAACTGGATCAACCAAGCCTTCATTGACTAAAAACTCGCCCCAAGAATGGTCAGAGTCGGTATTTAACAAGGTGTGATCTAAATCAAACAACGCCAATTTCATGAAATTACTCGTTCAAACTGAAATTTAAGAAAAAAAATGTAAATCTATCTCCGCTAGTCGATAGAAATTCGTTAAGATCATAGCAATTTTAAAACATTATTACTTTGAACTTTTCGAGTTGGGCATAGAGAGTGGATGCCCCCGAACCCAAAGTCAACGAATTTAATAAATTTTAGGTGCCAAATGATCGACTCAGAAGGTTTCCGACCGAATGTCGGGATCATTTTGGCAAATGATATTGGACAAGTTTTATGGGCAAAACGCATTGGTCACAATGCTTGGCAATTTCCTCAAGGAGGCATCCAATTTGGTGAAACTCCAGAACAGGCACTTTTCAGGGAACTCCGTGAAGAAGTCGGGTTATTGCCGGAGCACGTCCAAATAATTGCTCAGACCGAAGGTTGGTTACATTATCGTTTGCCACTTCGCTACATCAGATCAGATTCTGATCCTGTGTGTATCGGACAAAAGCAAAAATGGTTTTTATTGAAATTAGTCGCGTCAACGAATCATATTCAGTTGAACTTAAATGATCCGCCAGAGTTTGATCAATGGCAATGGGTCAGCTATTGGTATCCACTAGGCCAAGTGGTGAACTTCAAAAAAGATGTTTACCGTCGTGCCATGTTGGAATTGTGTATGCATCTGCCATAGCATGATTTATATTAAACATTGAATTTAAATGTTTGATTTTTATTTCGACTATTTGAATAATCACCATAATTACATCCCTTTAAGAGGAGCACCGCTACATGTCGAACATGCAATTAGACTCTTTACGGCGCATTGTCCAAGAAATCAATGCGTCTGTCAGTTTGCATGATTCGTTAGAAATTATGGTCAACCAAATTTCTGAAGCAATGCATGTAGATGTGTGCTCTATTTATTTACTTGATGAACGTAACCAACGTTATGTTCTGATGGCTTCCAAAGGCTTAAACGCTGAATCCATTGGCAATGTCTCACTGCAGTTGGGTGAGGGTTTGGTCGGACTTGTTGGGCAACGCGAGGAAATCGTCAATATCGAGAATGCGTTTAAACATGAGCGTTTCGCGTATTTCCCAGAAACGGGTGAAGAGATTTATAACTCTTTCCTTGGCGTTCCTGTTATGTATCGTCGAAAAGTCATGGGTGTTCTCGTGGTTCAGAATACTGAACCACAAGACTTTAGCGAAGCTGCTGAATCCTTTTTAGTCACACTTTGTGCGCAACTTTCTGGCGTTATCGCGCATGCGCATGCAGTTGGAAATATTGATGTTTTCCGTAAGCCAAATAATTCTCCAACCTATAAAACATTTCAAGGATCATCAGGTGCAGGTGGTATTGCATTAGGTCGTGCACTTATTCTTTATCCACCCGCAGATTTAGGTTCAGTACCTGACCGCGAAGCTGAAGATATCAGTGAAGAGCTTGAATTACTTGATCATGCGGTTGATTCAGTTCGCCAAGAAATTCAATCACTTGATGATAAAATGCAAGATTCTTTGATGTCTGAGGAACGTGCATTATTTAGCGTATTCTTGAGAATGTTGGATGAGAATGCCCTGCCTGCTGAAATCAAAGAGTTAATCCGTGATGGTCACTGGGCTCAAGGTGCAGTTAAACACGTTATTGATCGTCATGTGGCAATCTTTGCACAAATGGAAGACGATTATTTACGAGAACGTGTTGCAGACCTAAAAGACCTTGGGCGTCGTATTTTAGCAGCACTTCAAGAAGATGATCTGAGTCATCGTGAACTGAGTAATGACAGTATCATCGTGGGTGAGGAAATCAGTACGGCAGCATTGGTTGAACTACCTGTCGATAAGATTGCAGCGATTGTGACGTCTGAAGGGGCTGCCAATTCACATATGGTGATTGTGGCACGTGCTTTGGGTATCCCGACAGTCGTTGGGGTCACCGAGCTACCAGTAACCACACTTGATGATGTGGAAATGATTGTTGATGCCTATCAAGGACGTGTATTTATCAATCCACCACGTCGTTTACGTCAACGTTATCGTGACATCCAAAAAGAAGAAGAACAAATCGCCAAAGATCTTAAACAGTATGAAACCAAAGATGCCATCACTCCTGATGGTGTTGCAGTACGCTTATTTGTGAATACAGGTTTAATGATTGATGTCGTGCGTGGTGTACAACGCGGCGCCAAAGGTGTCGGACTCTATCGTTCAGAAATTCCATTTATGTTACGTGATCGTTTCCCGGGTGAAGAAGAACAACGAGCGATTTACCGTCAACAACTTAGTCACTTTGCCAATAAACCAGTCGTGATGCGTACTTTGGATATTGGTGCAGATAAAGATTTACCTTATTTCGAAATAGAAGAAGAAAACTCAGCATTAGGATGGAGAGGGATTCGTTTTACCTTGGATCATCCTGAGATTTTCTCTTCACAAATTCGTGCGATGTTAAAAGCCAGTGTCGGCTTGAATAATTTGCATATTTTGCTGCCAATGATCACCAGCGTCAGTGAAGTAGAAGAAGCGCTTTATATTATTGAGCGTGACTTAGCTGCGGTTCAGGAAGAAGAACAAGTTAAAATTAATCGTCCTAAAATTGGCATCATGGTGGAAGTACCTAGTGTTTTACTTCAAATTGGTGAGTTTGCAGAATTAGTTGATTTCTTCTCAGTGGGTTCGAATGATTTAATCCAATATTTGTTGGCAGTCGACCGTAATAACCCACGTGTATCGAGTGTTTATTCTCACTTCCATCCCTCAGTGCTTCGAGCATTGCAACGCTTAGTTCAAGAGTGTCATAAATATGACAAACCTGTCAGTATTTGTGGTGAAATGGCTGGCGATCCACTCTCAGCAATTTTACTGATGGCCATGGGCTTTAATACACTTTCAATGAGTTCGAGCAATATTCTCAGAGTCCGTAAAGCAATTTGTCATGTTCCAATGGTAGATGCGCAAACGCTTTTAGATGAAGTGGTGAAAATGAGTAATCCACTCATTGTGAAAAGTTGGATGGAATATTATTTCCGTCATCATGGTTTAGCGGATATGGTGAAATCGAATCGTATTGTAAATGCCTAATATGAATCTCGGTTTAAGCAGAGAAAGAGCTGAGTAACAACATGATCAATTGGCTTTTTTTATCTTCATGTTGATCGTAGCGATCTCGGTAATTCTATTTCATTTATATATTAGTAAATTAAAAAGTAGTTCAACACCTAACAAACCTATTTCAAATTATACGCTAGGTCATGGCTCAACGATGAATTCTGAACACCAAATGAGCGAATTATCATCACATGTTGATATAGATTGCGGTGGAAGTATCGGTGGAGCAGACTAACCTTCACGTGTTTAGGCATATAAAAAAGGGAGATAATCATTCGAATATCTCCCTTTTTTATGCTTGCTGTAGCCACGTTTTGCATCTTTCTTTCGATCGACAAACACTCGGCTTTTGTTGACTTCATGCATATGTTTTGCCACAAAGTTGTGAATCACAACCTCTGACAACGCTTTTTTCTTTGCCATTTTTTAATCGCCTTCAGTTTACCCATCCTTCATGATGGGAAAGCGATATTACGCTTTTTTGTATGTTTTACAAGCAAATTGATAATGGTTTTTTCAATGACCTACATCGAAGGTATACAATGTTTCAAATTAGCTCTGCCATTTTTCTATGTTAAATTGATCAATAACTCGAGCACCCGAAGGTGCTCTTACACAGCATAGAAAGGACTAAATCATCATTATTCCGGTAGAAGACTAAATGTACCTCGATGATGATTAAATTTTCCATCTGGCATTGCGATATTTTGGTAAACGATCTTTTGCTTTTGATCGATGACTAATACAACATTTTCTTTAGTCGCATCATCTGTCCAATACACCATAAACTGCTCAGGTCCAACCTGTGTGGCTACATATTCAATATTGGCAGATGTATTTTGTCCTGATGCGATATTTAAAAGACCTTGGTCTTTGAATTCAAGATGCCGCGTTTGACCATTGATGTTTAACACCAAAGTCTGTCCAATAGCGAAGAATGGTTTGTTCAATGCTTGTTGTAAACCGATGTCCTTGATTACACCTTTGACGCCCTGTATTTTGCCTTTAAGATGAATTGTTCCATCATTCCCAGCAATGTTGGTGTAAACGACATCTCGATTATAATCTTGAATATGAACGACATTATCTCCTGATTTATCCTCATGCCAATAAACCATAAAAATATTTTTTGCAATCTCAACAGGTGTGTATTTTACCGCTTCAGAAAGATCTGGCCCAACTGCGCCACCGGCACCTGTAAAAGTTAGGTTTTGATGGTCTTTGACATCAAGATCAAATTTCAAACTCGTAAAATCGACTTGAATTTTTTGTCCTATTGGCGGATAAGGAGATGCAACTTTCCAATCGGTTTCTTTGGCAAATACTTGTGCAGACATTTTTAGCACTTCTTCACTCGACTCAAGATCTGGATACTTTGCTTTCATATATCCAAAAATCCCTTCCGAGCTTTGATTTTCAGTAACTGCTGTTTTAAAGTTCGTTAAATACCCTTTAATCCAATCCAATGGCTTAGGTGAAAAGTCACTTTTTACATAATGACCTGGGATCACTTTTTCAGGATTTAAACTCAGTATTTTATCAATTTGCTTCTTCCAAAGATCGATCCCTTGCACACCATTGGTATCGGCCATCCACAAATGCTCACCATAAGCGACCGAAATACCACCCAATGCCGTTTTTAAACTTGGAACCCATAAGAAACTATGTGTGGAATCTTCTGGATCAAGTTGGACTTGAATCTTTTGCCCATCTAATTCCATATATCCTGAATTTAAGGCTTCAGGAATAATAATCTTTTCAGGGGCATCGCCTTTTGCTAATTGTGGCTGCCAAATTGATAACTTATCTTCTTTAGAGGCTTGTATCAAATAAGCTGTCTGCGCGGTTGAAACAACCTTAGCATTTGGAAATGCTTTTAAAATTTCATTGGTTCCAAAATAATAGTCAGGGTCACTATGGGAAATATAAATATATTTTAAATTTTTACCTGATTTCTTAATCAGATTGACTACGTCTTTAGCGTATTGATTCTGAAATTGAGCATCGACCAAAATAGCATCTTTTTTTCCTGAAATTAAAGTTGATGCAACGGCAAAAACAGCATCCTCTCCAGGAGTATAAGTCTGCAAAGTGAGTGGAGATGGATTTGATGAATCTTTTGGACTTTTATCATCAGAATCATTACAGCCACTTAAAGCAATGGTGGTCACAAATAAACTAGTGGTTAGGAGTTTTGTCATATCAGCCTCATGAGATAAATTTATCTATGGTTCTTATTGATCTTTATTTTTTAAATAAGCTTTAAAGCAAAAGTGCCATATTCCCCCTCGTCATACTGCGGATGTGGCAGTGCAACAAGGCGAATTAAAAGCTTATTGAGGCAGAAGAAGGATGAGAAGTACTTACGGTTTAGTAAGTAAAAAAATTGAATTTGCAGTTAAAATATTAGACTGATTTGCAACAATAAATTCCACGATAAAAAATGTTAACTTTAGTATCTTGAACTTTGAATACCTGTTAATACAGACAATACTCACTGAACAGCCATCTCTAATTTTTTCTTATTCATGGGCTAAGGCTTCAATTGGTTTTAAGTTTGCAGCACGTTTAGCGGGCATATAACCAAAGATCAAACCAACCAGCGTTGAAAATAGCAGTGCGATAATAGCAACTGACCATGAAAATACCATCTTATAATCCGAGCTAATCGCATTAAAAATAAAACTGGCGATCAAGGCGATCGCAACACCAATTACGCCACCAATTAAACATAAAACTGCAGATTCAATCAAAAACTGAGCCTGCACATCACTTTGGCGAGCACCAACTGCTATTCGTAAGCCAATTTCCTTAATTCGCTCGGTCACAGAAACGAGCATGATATTCATCACACCAACGCCACCTACGACCAATGAAATAAAGGCTACTGCAGAAATAAAGAAAGTCATCGTTCCTAAATATTTTTCAAAGGACTTCATAGACTCATCGCTGTTATATATATCAAAATCCTCCACACCATGACGAGCAATCAATAGTTGCCTCACTTTCTTTTCGGCTTTCACTGAGTCAGTATTTTGATGTAGTACCGCAGTCAGCAGATTGACATTATCACTACTTGAAATTTGTGACATCAATACATTATAAGGCATCCAAATTTGTGAAGAACCTGAGCTATATTGAGGTTCAGCGATTCCAACAACTTCATAAGAACGCTTATTAAATAACACTGTTTTACCTAAAGCTAATTTTTGCTGTCCAAATAACTTTTCAGCAGCTTGCTTATCAATCACTACGATTTGGGAACGCTGTTCAACATCGCTCTGTGTAAAAAAGCGACCATGTTGAACTTTCATGTTTCTAATTTTTAAATAAAAACCATCTGCACCTGTTGCACTCACATCAATATTACGATTTTGATAAATCATGTTCCCACTTAAACTGACATGTGGAGAAACATGGATAATTTCTTTCATCTCATTGAGTGCATTTAAATCGTCCATATTTAAACGGCTGGCAGATGCAGCTAAAGCTGTTCCACCAGGATAAATCTCAAGTGTTGCTGTTTTCAATCCCCCCCAATCATTCAAAAACTTTTCTTTTGCGCCATTACCAATCGCAATGACAATGGTGACTGAACAAATGCCAATAATAATCCCTAGCATGGTCAAAAATGACCTTAAACGATTGGCGAAAATTGAGTGCATAGACATTTTCATCGCTTCATACACTTGGGAAACAAAGCTGAATTTCGTGTCCGCATGAAAAACTTTTGATGGAGAAACTTGCCCTAAAGATTGACGCTGCGTATCCGAAAGAATGCGTCCATCTTTAATTTCAATCACACGATCTGCACGTTCTGCAATACTTTTATCATGAGTGACTAAAATAATCGTATGCCCTTGACGGTATAGATCTTCCAAAATTTGCAAGACCATTTCACCACTTTCAGAATCCAAAGCGCCTGTGGGTTCATCGGCTAAAATAACCTCACCACCATTCATAAGCGCACGGGCAATACTGACTCGTTGCTGCTGTCCACCCGACATTTCATTGGGTTTATTGTCACTCTTATCAGCTAAGCCGAGCTGAGCTAAAAGTTGCAGTGCCCGATCTGCACGGTTTTCTGCATTCAAATTTGAATAAATCGCGGGCAAGGCGACATTCTCTAACGCAGATAAAGCATTCAATAAATTATAGCGTTGGAACACAAACCCAAAACTTTTTAAACGTAACGATGAAAGCTCATCATTACTCAATAAGGAAATATCTTGTCCACGAAACAGAAACTGTCCTGAAGAGGCTTGATCCAAACATCCAAGTAAATTCATTAAACTAGACTTACCTGAACCTGATTGCCCAATAATCGAAATAAACTCACCCTGTTCAATACTGAGACTGACATCTTTTAGGATGTGTTGCTGATTATTATCTGGACCTACAAATTTATTTATTTTTTTTAATTCAATCAAACTCATTGAGTATCGCCTGATGTATTCGCACTATCGTCAGGTGCCTCTGCCAAAATTTTTTCACCCAACTTTAAACCAGACTTGATTTCAATATCATTTGAGTCAGAAATTCCAGTCACAACTTTTCTTGGTTGAGGTTTCGCATCAGGTTGATAGAGGTAAACCATGGCATCTGATCCATATCCAATCACCGTTGTTTTCGGAATTTTTAGCACATTCTTTTTTTGATTTACAATAATGTCATTTTGAGTTGTCATACCGATACTGAGTTTACGCTCAGGGTTGTCCACCAACATTCTTGCATAGTAGAACACTGCTGCATTCGCATTTTCATTTTTGTCGTCGTAAGTTCCTTTGGTCAGGGTCGTTAAAGCAGGATCAATACTTTGAAGCACACCATCTAATTTCACATTGGGGTCTGCCAAAGTGCTAAATTTAACTGGCATGTTTTCTTTTAATTTAGTGTAGTCACCTTCTGCGACCTGCATTCGAATTTCCATCTTATTCAAGTTGGCAATCGTCGCGATCAAAGGTGTCGTTTGTGCAAAGTTAATGGTTTGACCAGCTTCAACAGGCATGGAAACCACGGTACCCGTCAGTGGGGAGCGAATCTGAGTGTAGCCCAATTCAGTTTGTGCTGTATTCACATTAATCTGTAATTGTTTCAACCGATATTCATTTGACTCAACATCTGCAATCGCTTGTTTAAGCTGATTATTCGCCTGTTCGAGCTCTTCACGAGAGCCTGCTTCAGCTTTGTATAAAGTTAATTTACGCTGATAGTTTTGTTTTAAAGTTTGTAAAGCGACACGTTTCGCTGCCAAGTCTGCCTTCGCAGCTTCAAGTTCGGCTTTACTGGTATTGAGCTTGTCCAACTGTGTTGTCGAGTCAATTTCAGCGATTAATTCGCCTTTTTTTACATCCTGTCCTAACTTGATATACAGCTTTTGAATTTGACCTGAGACTTGCGCACCCACGGAGACAATATCGGATGCATAAATTTCACCTGTGGCTTTAACAATCTGCGTTAGATCACCTTGAGTGACTTGAACGGTCTGCGGTTCTGGCTGTTTTTTTTGTGCCTGAATATAGAAATAAACAGAAAGCGCTAAAACAACCAATACCACTAAGACCAAAAAATACTTTAATTTTTTTGATTTTTTTTGCATGTGCATAATGACGAATAATCTTTATTGAGGAGATAACTTTTGATCAACATGTTTTATTCACTTTAATATGATCAAAATTTAAAAATTTTTAATGACACGATTCTAGTGAATTCTATTTTTTCACACTGTCGTACTTATTTATTTTTATGTATCGATAACAGCCAACCGCATTTATGTGTTGGCTGTCTATCAGAAAAGGGTTTTGGAAAATAATTAAGCGGCAAATGCTCGATTTAAAATTGAGGTCACATCTACTTGTTTAGGATCAAGCATTCCCACCACTTGACCATGA
Source organism: Acinetobacter sp. 25-47-130 (assembly GCF_056779705.1). NCBI lineage: Bacteria > Pseudomonadati > Pseudomonadota > Gammaproteobacteria > Moraxellales > Moraxellaceae > Acinetobacter > Acinetobacter sp. 25-47-130. The sequence goes on from NZ_JBWYII010000002.1 coordinate 24,824, forward strand.
AATTTTTGATAACGCGTCGCAATAAAAGCATTGGCAATAAAATCTGGCGCATAACGTTTCAGCAATACTGCTTGAGAGAGCACAACCAAACGACTGACTAAGCTTCTCCCCATAAATTGTAAATCATCAGGTTCCTGATGAAATAATCTAAACAGTCCCTGCAACTCTTCATTAAGTATTTTGTCGTGACTTGCAGTAGATGCTAAATCTTTAAATAAATGCTCGATTGATTCAGGATCACGTGAAATAGCACGAAGCACATCGAGACACATGACATTACCTGACCCTTCCCAAATGGTGTTCACAGGTGCTTCTTTAAAGAGACGAGCCATGATGCCATGTTCAACGTAGCCATTGCCACCAAAGACTTCCATCATTTCACCAGTCATTTCTACTGCTCTTTTACAAACCCAAAATTTTGCTGCTGGTGTCATGATACGTTTCCATGCCAAACAAAGTTCACTGTCATGTTCATAACAATGAGCCAAATGGAAACTCAACTGCATTGCCGCTTCAGTCTCTAAAGCAAGATCTGTGAGCACCGACCGCATTAATGGTTGCTCAATGAGTCTCTTACCAAATGCTTGACGTTGACGTGTATAGGCAATGCTTTGTACTAGGGCCTGACGCATAATGCCACTTGAACCTACCGCACACGTTAATCGGGTATAGTTTGCCATTTCAATAATCGTTGGAATGCCGCGTCCAGCCTCCCCCATCATAATGCCCCAAGCCTCTTTAAATTCGACCTCAGAGCTGGAGTTGCTGCGATTTCCAACCTTCTCTTTGAGTCGTTGAATATGAATCGCATTTTTTGTGCCATCTTCCAACCATCGCGGAACAAAGAAACATGCCAAGCCATCATGCTCAGTTTTAGCAACAACCAAATGTGCATCGCACATAGGTGCTGAAAAAAACCATTTATGCCCAGTTAGTAAATAAGCTTGTCCTCTTCCAGACTGCCCAACTGGAACAGCTGTCGTTTCATTAGCACGCACATCAGAACCACCCTGCTTTTCAGTCATGCCCATTCCAATCCAAATCGATTTTTTCTGAGCAATTGGTAAATCACGTTCATCATATTCAGTGGATAAAAGTTTATCTCCTAGCTTTTTCCACAGCTCAGGTTCTTTTTGAATCAATGGAATGCTGCCCAAGGTCATTGAATTTGGACATAAGTTTCCACACTCCACTTGACCACTGAGGAAGAATTTTGCTGCCCAATCCACCCAACCAGATTCTTGAGTAAAATTTAGAAAAGGATGTGCATGAACCGCATATTTACGATTTAATGCCATCCATTTGTGCCATGAAGGATGAAATTCAACAAAATCTGCCCGCCTGCCTCGAGCATCAAAACTATGTAAAATAGGAGGATGTTTATTGGCAAGATCAGCATGGTGATAAAAGCTTTCACAACCTACGACTGCGCCAAACTCACTTAAATGGACTGAGTTTCTACTGCCATAACGCTGTAAGATTTCTTGTAAGATTGGATCTGTTGTATATAGATTGTAATCTTGAAGCTCATCAAATTGATTATGTATTTGATGTGTCATCCATGCCGACATAAACGCACCCTCTTTGGAATTTTTATCTATAACTTCATTATTTATATTATCGAGTATAGCTTTTGAAAGTAGATTATCTAGTGCAAATGATGACCTAAATTGTCATTAAATTTTTATTAACGTCTTAATATGATCTCAGTATTGTGTTCTGCTATTGTTGCATCATCTTTCTATATTTTGCTGGTGGCATACCCTTACAGCGCTTGAATGCTCTAGAAAAAACAGATACTTCTGCATAACCCAACCGTTCAGAAATTTGATCTATTGTGAGATCAGTACCCAGCAATAAATCATCTGCCAAATCCTCACGTAAATTTTTAACCAATTGGTGAAACGTAATCCCTTCATTGGCTAAATTGCGCTGAATGGTACGAACATTGACAGCTAAAGCTTTGGATATATCTTCAATCGTCGGCATTTGTGATGCATTCTTTAATAAAAACTCGCGTATTTTTTTACTATAGTCCCCTAAGCTTTTTCGGCGTCGAAATACATGCTCACACTCTTTTTGGTAACGGATAAAAGTGAAGTCATCAGCTTGACGCAATGGGGTAAGCAACAATTCAGATTGAATCGTGATTCGACTTTGTGGTTTCTCATAAAAAATAGGATAACCAGTTAATTCTTCTATCTGATTTGCATAGCAAGGCTTGGTCATCGCTAAATCTATCTGAAATGGTAATTGAGCACCAAGAATGTCATTTTGAAGTGTGATGATGGTCGCAATATCTCTTTCTAAAATAAATAATTGCATATCAGCACTTAGGTCATGATGAAATAAATTTAAATGTGTAAATTCACCATCTTCTTGCAAAGCCACATCAGAAAAAATTGCGCCTAATTTCAGATATCGTATCGCGATCAGCAACGCTTCTCTGACATTGGCACTACTTAAAATTGCAAATCCCCAAGCCCCTAATGTGGTGGTGTGATGTCGAAGCCCAGCTTCGAGCGCAATGGGATGTTCATCAGAGATTAGATTCAGAATATTTCTGATGATCTGTAATTCATTTCGCTCTTGGATTTCAAAATTTTCTTGATAAAGATCTTGTTTCGTCAGTTGTGTATTTTCTAGGCATTGCTCAAAAGTAATACCGTAGCTTTCTGCAACATGACATAGTACCCGAGCTGTATTCGCTTCCCTTAAAAACTTCCATGAATTAAGCATCATTATTCGCGTTTTTATTTGTCATCTAATGTCAAATTTAACTGTTTAATTATCATTCTACAAGTGAATTCAATCTCTTATATTCATAAATAAAAGAAAATGGAATTTTTTATGAACATGTATGCCAATCTTGTTGAGGAACAGCAAAGCCTGGTCAATGAACTCACGGCGTTATATCAAAAAACCAAAGCCGAGATGAACGACCAAGATATTGATCATATTCGAAATGTTGCTGCATATTCAAAGGCTATAAAATTACGCAGTGAGCAACTTATTCGTGAATGTATAAGTTTAGAATCTTGGGGACGGGGCATTATTCTGGGTTGTTTACACACCCTACTCGAATTTTCAGAGCTCGGTCATAACATCATGCACGGAAGTTATGATCACCTCCCCCAAGCAACCGAGTTTCATTCAGAACGCTGGGTATGGGACTTTGTGACTGATCCTCGTGAATGGCGCGTCATGCATCATCAAAATCATCATCCATTTACCAACATCGTTGGCAAAGATCATGATTTAGGGTATTCCTTTTTAAGAAGCTTGGCAGGTCAAAGCTGGTACGGGCATCACAGTGTTCAATTGCTGATTTACAGTGCGCTGATGATCACTCCATCCTACTATTTCACACTCTATACAGCCACATCAGCAGCACGTACAGAAGGTCGAAAGATCCTTTCCAAAGAAACCTTTACTCAATCACTTCGTCTCATAAAAGCTCATGCTCAAAAACAGTTTATTGAAGCACCTGTCGCTGCAAAATGGTCAAAAAAATTACCTGTTTTTATCGGAAATTATCTTACAACAACGATAGGCTATGGTTTTTTACTTCATATCCTCTTCTTAGAACATCACGCTGAAAATTTGGAGCTTTATTCAGATCCTGGACCTGATGAGACGCAAGAAGAATATTTCATACGACAGATTAAAAGTACCACCAATTTTATCCCATATGCACCGCTGGATCAGTTTCTCAAAAAGATCCTTGATGAAGAGGTCCCGTATTCAAATCCACCTCCATTCGAAATCTTTTATGGCGGATTAGATACACATCTTGAACATCATTTATTTCCAGATTTAGCATGTAATCGTCAAAGACAAATCAAAGCTGTAGTACGTAGTATTTGTGAAAAATATCAATTGCCTTATCACAATTCACCCATGGAAAAGCTGATTCCAGCGATACCGCTCAGCCTCATTAAAAGAACTCTACCTTTTGGTAATCAAGAAAAAAATAACCCTTTCAAATTACTCATTCGACCAAAAGAATTATTAAAACGTATCAAACGAGGAATTCAATATCAGCCACCCTCAACCATGACATATTTACACAAGCCACAGTTCTATAATGCGTCGGCAAAAGTTGTACAAGTCGAAATACAGCTTAATGGTCAAGTCAAAACACTTAAAATGAGCAAGCCTCAAGGCTGGGAACATTTAAAATGGCAGGCAGGTGCATTTATTTCATTAAGCTTTGAAATAAATGGGCAAACTTATATTCGTCAATACAGCTTATTGCATGAAAGCCAAACCGCAGATGGCTATTTTGAAATTGCAGTGAAACGTACACCTGCTGGCATTGTTTCTCACTATATTCATGATCATGTTCCTGTAAATACAAAGGTGACGATTGTAAGTCCACCACAATCTACACCTGATTTTGTTTTAGACACCCTTCCGCGGAAGTTAATCTTTATCGCAGCAGGAGTCGGTATTACACCAATTTTAAGTATGTTAAGAAAATATCAGCGTATCGAAAGTAAAGCTGAAGCTCATTTGTTTTACTTTAACCACGATGAAAATTCTATTTTGTTTGAAAATGAGATTCGTCAAATCTCGGGGCATTCGAATTTGAATGTTCACTTCATCTGCTCCAAAGTTCAGAACGAGTCGGCATCTGATTTACGACAAGGACGTTTTAGTCTTGAAATTTTCCAACCTTATATTCGAGATTTTAAATGCCAACACGTATATGCCTGCGCCCCTCAAGCATTAATCGATTCTGCTCGCCAACAACTTATTCAAGCAGGCGTTAAAGCAGCAGCATTTCACACAGAAAATTTTAAACCTGCTCCTCTCAGTTTTGAGTCTGATGGTGTTACACGTCGAGTAATTTTCAAAAAAAGTAATACAAGTATCGACATTGAAGGGAATGTCACGTTACTTGAAGCCGCGCGTCAAGCTGGTTTAAAACTGCCAAGCGGTTGTCAACAAGGTTTATGCAAAGCCTGTGTATGCACTAAATTGGAAGGTCAAACTCAGTTAGAAGTTGATTCATCCACTATTCAACATCGCATTACGCTATGCAACACTGTGGCTCGCTCACCAATCATTGTGCTTGATGTTTAACAAAGATTCTTAAGTTAATCGCCGTCATGAAGTAATCATGCAATGCTTCATGACAGTAAGATTCAAACACTTAAACAACCAAACTTATGATTCATATCCAAGAATTGCACAACCAAAACCTTACTGTAAATCATCGTTAAATCCTTTTAACCTGAACCAAATATTCTATTGGTGAATATTCAAATAAACCCTTAATTTATATGAGGGTAATTGGAATTTTATTTACAAATTAAACTCTCCAATTGAACGCATCATGATTTATGATGAATTTGTAAACTCAATAAAACACACATTCTTGTCACAATGTTGCTTTAGAATGATCGAACAAAACGGTTCATGTCTCTGGTATTGGAAGCGCTAGATCTTATAAAAGTGAATGCTCAGCCAACCATCAAGAAAGACATATATTATAAATGGAGAATGAATATGAGCGATGACTCAAAAAAATGTCCTGTCACCCACTTAACAACTGATGCTGGTGCTCCTGTAGTAGACAACCAAAACAGTATGACAGCAGGTGCACGTGGTCCTTTACTTGCACAAGATTTATGGCTGAATGAAAAACTAGGTAACTTCGTTCGTGAAGTGATTCCTGAGCGTCGTATGCACGCGAAAGGTTCTGGGGCATTTGGTACCTTCACTGTTACCCATGATATTACGCAATATACTCGCGCTAAATTATTCTCTGAAATCGGTAAAAAAACCGATATTTTTGTGCGCTTCTCTACAGTTGCTGGCGAACGTGGTGCAGCAGATGCTGAACGTGATATCCGCGGTTTCGCAATGAAATTTTACACTGAAGAAGGTAACTGGGATTTAGTAGGTAATAACACTCCAGTTTTCTTCTTACGTGATGCGCGTAAGTTCCCTGACTTAAACAAAGCAGTAAAACGCGATCCTAAAACCAACAAACGTAGTGCAACCAACAACTGGGATTTCTGGACTTTACTTCCAGAAGCATTACATCAAGTGACGATTGTCATGTCAGACCGCGGTATCCCAGATGGTTACCGTCACATGCATGGTTTTGGTAGCCATACCTTCAGTTTTATCAATGCCAACAACGAACGCTTCTGGGTTAAATTCCATATGCGCACGCAACAAGGCATTAAGAATTTAACTGATGCAGAAGCTGAAGCGATTATTGCGAAAGATCGCGAAAGTTCTCAAACTGACTTATTTGATGCGATTGAACGTGGTGATTTCCCGAAATGGAAAATGTACGTCCAAATCATGCCTGAGCTAGATGCAGAGAAAGTTCCATATCACCCATTTGACTTAACCAAAGTATGGCCTAAAGGGGACTATCCTTTGATCGAAGTCGGTGAATTCGAACTTAATCGTAACCCTGAAAACTACTTCCAAGACGTAGAACAAGCTGCCTTTGCCCCAAGTAACTTAGTGCCAGGCATCAGCTTCTCACCTGACCGTATGCTTCAAGCACGTCTGTTCAACTATGCAGATGCTGCACGCTACCGTGTTGGTGTTAACCATTATCAAATTCCAGTGAATGCACCACGTTGCCCTGTTCACTCAAACCGTCGCGATGGTCAAGGTCGTACTGATGGTAACTATGGTGCTTTGCCACACTATGAACCAAATAGTTTCAGCCAATGGCAGGAACAGCCACAATATAAAGAGCCACCATTAAAAATTTCTGGTGCGGCAGATTTCTGGGATTACCGCGAAGATGACAATGACTATTTCAGTCAACCACGCGCATTATTCAATCTCATGAATGATCAGCAAAAACAGGCTTTATTTGACAATACAGCCGCAGCAATGGGCGATGCATTAGATTTCATTAAGTATCGTCATATTCGTAACTGCTATGCTTGTGACCCAGCATATGGCGAGGGTGTTGCAAAAGCATTAGGCATGACCGTAGCTGATGCACAGGCTGCACGTGCAACTGACCCAGCACAAGGAAATCCAGGCTTACTTTAATTAATATCTCCATAAAAAAACCGCTGTTATCAGCGGTTTTTTTTATTCAAACAATTAGTTTTTTACCTTCCCGAATACAATAAAACGGACTGATAAATTTAGATGCATTTTTCATCGCTTGGTGCAGATCCAACTCAGGTTGATTCCGATCTTCATCTGTTAACTGAAAAGTACGATAGTGAATCGCTAGTGAACGTTTTGCGTGTAAATCTTTATGTGCTTGGAATGCATCAGCAGGATTCATATGTAGATATTGCATCAATACTCTTGGTTCATATGCACCGATTGGCAGTAAAGCAATCCTTGGTGCACCTAAGCGCTGGTGAATCTCTTTAAAATGTTGTGCATAGCCTGTATCACCAGCAAAGTAACAATGACCATGCTCAGATAAAATTGAAAAACCACCCCATAATGCAAGGTTTTGATCACGAAGCCCTCGACCAGAACCATGTTGGGCAGGCGTGTAGACAATTTTAAAATCTTTGAATAAGGCAGACTGCCACCAATCCATCTCAATCACATGAAATGCTTTCGGCAAATAGGCTGCATTTCCTAGACCTGTATAGATCGGCATAGCAAATTTTTGATGTAGCCAATTCAAACTCGCTAAATCCATATGATCATAGTGATTATGACTGAGTAATACTGCGTGAATCTGTGGTAAATCTTCAAGTGCAATCCCTGCAGGGATAACACGTTTCGGTCCACTCCCGTGCTTTGGGCTTACATAATCCGCCCATACAGGGTCGGTTAAGAAGTTATATGGACCAATTTGAATTAAAACCGTAGCATGACCAACAAACCATACTTGCCAATCTTCTAAATCTGCATGCGGACGAGCCTCAGGCTTAGCACGTTTGGTTTGAATAAAGTCCTGTTGCTCTTTCGCGAAATCACCTTGCCAGGTAAAGCTTTTACGAGCCATCAACCATTTATATAAATTCCATTGGTTGAGCTGTGCAGGACGTGGTTCCTGATTAACGAATCTTCGCCCATTATGGTGATCCAGTGAAACCAATTTAAGTTTTGGTTTAAACCACACATGCCGAATACAATCTTCAGTCTTTAGTTGATAGTGCAGATTAGAATCTTGCGGCTTCCGTCCAACAACAAGTGTAGACTCTGGATTACTCGAAGTCGTCGTTGGAATATCAGTCAAATTAGACATAATAAATGTAAGCACCTTAAACCGAAGCGATTTTGAAATAGTTGATTATTCAGTTATATAAATAGATTATGTTCATCATCTATTCGCATTTTTAAATTATGTTTTTAAAAGATACACTGTTCGTGTTTCATTTAAGACAACATCAATCTCAATTCCCATGAAGTGGTTATAATTTCATCAATAAATTGTGAAATAGAACACCAATCATCCCTCTATTATTCATCATATACAACTCAGACTTTCTTTTTGTTTATGATTTTGTTGTTTTTTTCTGTTTTTTGATTTTTTTTAATCACCCACAGAAATCTTAAATAGAGGAAGTTAAATTTTGTTTAGGATGTGACTTAACGCTGAACAACTGATCTCACAAAGCTTCAACGTACTTTTCTCTACATTATTATTTTTCATAGACTTAAAGCCGAAACAATTGGTTTCAACTTTAATAGATACAATCTTTTCTAAACCTATACAAATCAGTCACTCATTCGCGATGAGAGTTCGATCTTGAAATGTAGAATTTCTATCTAAGTAAGAAATTAAATGCATGTAAATTTTAAAATACAAAAAAATGCTTCATTCACTAACTAAATACCAAAATACATCTACTTATTGATCAATTTCACTTATACTCATCTTTAGCAACATTAAGACATTTTTTAGATTATTCTCTGGAAGGCTATATGGAATTACGGCATTTGCGCTATTTTATTACAGTTGCAGAAGAGCTTAATTTTAGCAAAGCTGCACTTAAGCTCTACACAGCACAGCCTTCACTCAGCCAACAAATCAAAGATTTAGAAGACGATGTTGGTGTGCGTTTACTAAATCGTACCAAACGAAAAGTTGAATTGACCGAAGAAGGCGCTGTGTTTCTGGAACAGGCGAGACTCACCATTGCTCAAGCAGAAAAAGCAATTAATATGGCGCGCCAAGTGTCTAAAGCAAAACAAAAAATGCTACGCATTGGTTTTGTGCCAGTTGCAGAAATGAAAATCTTTCCTTATGTATTACCTAACTTACGTGTTCAAAATCCCGAATTAAAAATTGAATTACAAAGCTTAAATAATATTGAGCAATTCAAAGGCATAAAGAAAGGCGAATTGGACATTACTTTTACTCGTCAACGTTTAGATTCTGAAGAGATCGAGAGTCGCTTTGTACTGCGTGAACCTTTAGTTTTTATTCTGCCTAAAGACCACCCTTTGGCAAAGTACGAACGTATTCCTGTAAAAGCGCTTGATGGCATTGATTTTGTGATCCCTTCAGATGAACAATCTAAAACCCTACATGACACCATTCTAGGCTTTGCTGAACAAAATGGCGTTTCTTTTAAAATTGTTCAAAAAGCTGACAATATCTTGTTTAACATTAACTCTATTGGTATTGGCTTAGGGTGTACGATTCTTCCTGGCTATATTATGCCACTTCTCTTGGAAAATAGTGTGACTCGTCCACTCGATGTAGAGCTACCTTCGCTTGATCTCTTTGTAAGTTATCGCAAGAATGCCACTGGTATTGCTGTGCAAAAATTTATGGAGTTACTTTCAAAAGTCTTTTATTTAGACTTTAATCAAAGTTCAACGTGAATAAAAAACCCGCTGAATTGAGCGGGTTTTTTATCGATGTGATTTAGCAAGCAACTGACTGATTAATCAAATTTTTTAAAAGTTGATGTAATTCATCAATGGAATCCACGACCGCAAGTGGATGATATTGCTGTAATACCTCAGGTACATGAACGCCATACGTCACCCCTACACTTGGCATACGAATATTCAATGCCATTTCAAGATCGTATGAAGTATCTCCTACCATTATCGCTTGATCTGCATTAAAACCAGTTTCGGCTAAAATTTCAGCCAACATCAACGGATCTGGTTTTGATTTTGTTTCACTGGCTGCACGTGTCGCTGAAAACAAACTCACACTCTGAGTTTGCCCCAGTACTCGATCTAGCCCCTTACGACTTTTTCCTGTCGCAACAGCCAAATGAATACCAGACTCTTTGAGATCATGCAACATTTCAGCCACACCATCAAACCAACGATCATGTTTCGAGTGCTCAACATAATGCGCTGAATAAGACTGTAAAATTGCCTCGTGTAAATCAGGAACCTGAGGAAATAAAACCTGCGCTACTTCAGGCAATCCTAAGCCAATAATGCTTTTAGCATCCTCATCAGTCAAAGGTTGATTAAATTGTTTAGCGGCAAATTTTAAACTTTCAACAATTTGACCCACTGAATCAAACAAAGTGCCATCCCAATCAAAAATAATGAGTTTTACCGCTGATGTCATATTTTGTATCCTAATTTTGATCGGGCAGACGCCACTTAAATATCATCGTGACATATTAAGATCCCATCGTTGCATGACCTCGTCATGACACAACGATTCAATCTTTACACAACCACTGAGACGCAATCAGTCTTGTTGAGACTGCACTACAGGTTTATCCGCTTTTTGTGCGCGAAGTTGTGCAACCAAACTTTGCATATCCTCAGGCAAGGGTGCTTCAATTACTGGATATCCTGGAATCTCTAAGCGCATTGCGTGTAAACATAAACGACGTGGTTTAGGTCCACGATATTCCGTCTCATGCCCGTACTTTTCATCACCCACCAAGGGATGACCAATACTGAGTCCATGTACGCGAATTTGATGTGTACGACCAGAAAGCGGTGATGCATACACGAGTGACGCATGCATAAAGCGTTCTGCTACCTTCCATTGGGTTTTTGAAGGCTTTCCTTCTTTAGATACACGCACTCGACGTTCACCATTGGCTAGCTCATAGCGATGTAATGGTGCATCGATTAATTGGGAATCTAGTGTTACTTGGCCTTTCACCACAGCAGCATAAGTTTTTTGAATCTTGTGTTCACGAAGCATATCTTGAAGTGTTTTTAACACGCTCCGCTTTTTAGAAATCATCACCAAGCCTGAAGTATCACGGTCAATACGATGGATCAATTCTAAATATTTTTTCCCTGTCGCTGCGCGTAAGCCTTCAATTAAGCCATACGCAACACCACTTCCACCGTGCACCGCAATCCCAGAAGGTTTGTTCACCACTAAAAGACCTTCATCTTCATAAATCACACGGCTTAACAAGCCCTGCGCGACTTTGTCTGATACTGGAGCTTGAGATTCATCTTTTTGTTCATAACGAATCGGTGCAACACGGATTTGATCGCCAATATTCAATTTAGTTTCCGCTTTCACACGCTTTTTGTTGACCCGCACCTGACCTTCACGAATTAAACGATAGATTCGACTTTTCGGTACTCCTTTAAGACGAGCGAATAGAAAATTGTCGATGCGTTGCCCCAATTGGTGCTCATCCACTTCAAACCAAGTGACGCTTTGCCATTCTTGCGTAGAATTCATACAGTTACGTTGACCTAAAAAAATACTAAATTCGATTAAAAACTGATCATTTAGACTACCCAATTGACTAGAAATGTCTGTGTAGCCCATAGGCAGATGATCTAAGGTTTGCTATAGTCAGCGCACGGATACCGCCGTAAGTGAACATTTGTTTAGAGATTTCAAAATTTTGAAATTCAAACTAAATTTTTGTTTAGCATAAACTCGGAATGGTCCCAAAAGAATATGCCAACGCCGAAGGCTTATTATATCGGCAAAAAGACAAACTGTTGCGTTTAATTGTGCTTTTGCACATAAATCAGTTTGTTTAAAAAAATATGTCGCCAACAAATTATGTTGGTTTTTAAACGTTAACTGATACACATCAGAATGGTCGCAACCTGATTTCTCATTCAGGCTATAACGTTAGATGCATTGGATCTGCACAATTTGTAAAGATACGACGATAATTCCGTATCAAGACACTCTATCAAAAAATTGAAGAGATGATCTTCGAGCAATGTGACAGTGAAAGTAACGAACATCCAATGCACCGTTAGTCCGCCAGTGAATGTTCAGGCTTCTTTAATCAGTGACAGGATTAAAGCCGTATTGCCATCATCAATACGTGAATCAAAATACCGAAGCCGATCAATAAAGGCCGGTAATACACTTAGATCAATCTAATTATGGTGATCTAGGAATTGATCCATGCGGGTTGATGTTCGCTACGTAAATCGCGATGTTTTGCTTGTGTATCACTATTAGGTGTTACACCCATGAAACGTATGTTGATCAATGCAACACATGCCGAAGAAGTTCGCGTTGCACTCATCACTGGTCACCGTCTTTACGATTTCGATTTAGAAAATCGTACTCGTGAACAAAAGAAAGCCAATATCTACAAAGGTCATGTGACTCGCGTTGAGCCATCTCTTGAAGCTGTGTTTGTAGAATATGGTGCAGGCCGTCAAGGCTTCCTTTCAATGCGTGAAATCGCAAACTCATATTACAAAGCTGACCCTCGTCAAACTTCAAACATTCGTGAGTTAATCACTGAAGGTACTGAGCTTTTAGTTCAAGTTGAAAAAGAGGAACGTGGCAACAAAGGCGCTGCTCTCTCAACTTTTATTTCCCTTGCTGGTCGTTACTTGGTCTTAATGCCAAACAACCCGAAAGGTGGTGGTATTAGTCGTCAAATTTCTGGTTCAGTTCGTGAAGAATTGAAAGAAATGTTGGCGTCTTTAAATGTACCTCGTGGGATGAGCGTGATTGTACGTACTGCAGGGATTGGTCGCTCACAAGAAGAGCTTCAACTTGATCTTCAGCACCTTCTCGATCTTTGGGCACGCATCCAAAGTACAGCAAATTCTGGCCCTTCTCCAATGTTGGTTCATCAGGAAGCTGGTGTAGTTACTCGTGCAATTCGCGACTATTTACGTGATGATGTTGCAGAAATTTTAATTGATTCTGAACAAGCTTATAACGAAGCCTATAACTTTGTTAAAGCCGTGATGCCGAACCAATTAGACAAGTTAAAAACATATACTTTGAATGAGCCTTTATTTGCTCATTTTGGTATCGAAAGTCAAATTCAAACAGCTTACGAGCGTGAAGTGAAACTTCCTTCTGGTGGTTCAATTGTCATTGACCAAACAGAAGCATTGGTTTCGATCGATATTAACTCTGCAAAATCTACTCGTGGTCACGATGTAGAGGAAACTGCGCTTAGTACTAACTTAGAAGCAGCAGAAGAGATCGCTCGCCAACTTCGCTTACGTGATATCGGTGGTCTGGTCGTGATTGACTTCATTGATATGACCAAAGAACGCAATCAACGTATGGTTGAAGCGAAACTGCGTGAATCAACTCAAAGTGATCGTGCACGTATCCAGTTCGGTCAATTGTCTCGTTTCGGCTTAATGGAAATGAGTCGCCAACGTTTACGCCCTTCTTTAGAAGAAGCGACTGGCTATGTATGTCCACGTTGTCATGGCACAGGTATGGTTCGTGACTTACGCTCTCTTTCACTTTCGATCATGCGTAAAGTTGAAGAAATTGCACTTCGTGAGCGTCAAGGTGAAGTTCAAGTAGAAGTTCCTGTTGAAATTGCAGCATTCCTTCTCAATGAAAAACGTCATAGCCTCGTGTATTTGGAGCAAACTTCAAATGTACGTGTGACTGTACTCCCACACCCGCATTTAGAAACGCCACATTACGAAATCTCGTATAATCCGGAAGGCTTTGCACCAACCAGCTATGAACGTACTGAAGCGACTCGTTCTAGTGAAAAAGAGTTGGGTTATGAGTCTTCAGAATGGCACTTAGAAGAAGAGCATACAGCTCCACCTACGCATGCCCCCGTAACGCAGGAAAAAGGCAATAAGCGTCATAAAAATAACCAAAATGCTACACAACCTGCGGTAGCGCAAAAAACTGCACCAGCAGCTGCTCCAGCAACTAGCCCATGCGCATGGTTAGAAAATCTGTTTGTTCAAAAACAAGCGAGTACGATTGATCAATCTCGTACAGCCAATTCTGCAGCGGCTGCAATTGAACAAATGGTGAACGGTGGTGCCGTAAGTCGTGGTCAATTCGGTCAAATTGCACCTGTGACACCTGTGGCAATTGAAGCATCTGCACCAGTTGAAACAAATGCGTATATTTCACATACGCCTGTTGCGAAAAATGATACACGCGACCAAGAACGTCAAGCTGAAAAAGACGAGCGGCCACAACGTCATAACAAGAAAAATCGCAATAAGCAACGTGACACACGCGAAGTTAACGCAGATCAACATGTGATTGAAGAAGTTGTACAGGCACCTCGCCATGAACAACGTCAAGACAATCGTCATGAGTCACGCAATGAAAACCGTCATGAGCAACGCCAAGAACAGCGTGATCAGAAACGTCATCAAAAGCGCCCTCAACAAAACGAGACAGCTTTCGAAGCACAAACTGAACAAGCTGTCCCACGTCGTGACCGTAATGCACAACGTCCAAATCGTCCAAATCGTCACCGCGATCAAAGTGTATTAAATCAAGAGCAATCTTCAGCACCTGTTGCTCCAGAAGCTCAAGTTAAAGTTGATTTAATTGATGTACCTCGTAATGATGAGCTTAAAACAGCGTTAGTGGTTAATGTTGATCAAGCACAAAGTGAGATTGTTGCATTAACGCCTGAAGTAGCAGCACCTGTAGCAACTGCTCCAGCACCTGTTGTGACAGACGCTGAAGTGTCAGCACCTCAAGTGGAAATTACGGTTGATGAACCTGTCATTGAAGCTGAGGTTAAACCTCAACAAGCACCACAACGTGCAAGTAACGACCCACGTCAACGTCGTCGTAACAAGCATCAACATGACCAGAAAGCAAAATCAGATGCGCCGAAGCTTCGCCCTTCACAAGTGCCAGCTTTAGCACAACATACGGTTTTAAGCTTAATTCAACATGTTTATGGTGCGGATTGCTCTGTATTGATTGAGCAGTTTGGATTAATTCCAACCTTCAATCGCGCATTGCAAAAGTTCACTGAACAGTATGCAGCGAGTTTAAATACTCAATCTGCTGAACCTGCTACTGAGAAAAAACCAGTAACACGTGATGTCGCTGTTCAACAAGCTCCAGCTGAAAAAGAGCCTGCACCTGTGTTGGACTTAACACCTCCAAAACCAGTGTCTGATAAGCGTGTTGCAAACGATCCACGTGAGCGTCGTCGTCTTGCAAAACTTGCAGCAGAGCAAGCAAAACAAGCGCGCCTTGAAGAAGTTGCAGCACAAGAAGCCGTGAAAGTTGAAGCACCTGTTACGGATGCTCCACAAGCAGCTGATGCAACATCTGAAGTTGCACATCAAGAAACAGCAACACAGACAGCTGAAGTGACTCAATCTGAAGTGAAGACTGAAGAAAAAGTTCAAACTTCTTCACAACAGCAACCTGAAGAAAAATCTTCAGAATCAACTGAAGTTGCGTCTACAGAAGCAGAAACTGCGAAAGTTGAAGTGGCGGAAGTTGCCGTAAGTGCTGAGGATAAATCTGCACAAGCTGAAGCAGATAAGGATGATGCAGAACAGCAGGAAGAAGACAAACCTGTTCGTCCGCGTCGCCCTCGTGGTCGCCCACCAAAAAAAGCAACCCCATCAGCTGAGTAATTTGCTTAAACTACATTAGCTTTTGACAAACCTAGTCATTACGGTGGCTAGGTTTTTTTGTTATGGTCTTTAAAGTTTTGACTGAAAAATCCTGTTCAGAATTGATCAATTTTTCAAAATGGATAAGATATTCAGTGACAAAACCAAGTAAAAAACTTGCGAAAAATTAAAGACTAAACGGAATATCACAAAAAATAGGACCAGTATGAGCCAGACTTATCAAAACGATCTCATTGGAATCAAAGACGTAGCAGCACGACTCCCACATTTGGTCACGAAGTTGCCAAATATTCTTGTCGGGCTCAAACAGGCTTATTTACGTACTCCTAAAACGCCAGCAGGTCTTGCCCTCGCTTTTGAGCGTGCAGCGCAAAAAAATCCTCAAGGTATTGCGCTGTTATGTGAAGATCAGAAATATACCTACCAACAACTAAATGATTGGGCAAACCAAATTGCACACTACTACATCACTAAGGGTGCAAAAAAAGGTGATGTGATTGCGGTTATTGTTGAAAACCGTAGTGAACTTATTGCCACCGTCATTGGTCTTGCAAAAATTGGGGTTGTTTCAGCGCTCGTCAATACGTCTCAAACAGGTAAGGTACTTACCCATAGTATTAATTTGGTTAAACCAATCGGCGTAATTGTCGGTGAAGAATGCCGTGAAGCTGTCGATGAAGTACGCGAACAACTGACTGTCGCAAAAGATAAGCTCTATTGGTTTGCTGATCAAAATACACGCCAAAATGCTGGTCAAGCACCTGAAGGCTATCATAATCTTGCACAAGAAATTTTATCTGAATCTAAAGATAATCTAGCTGAAACACATAAGGTGACTGGTGCTGACGGCTTATTCTACATCTATACGTCTGGCACAACAGGTTTACCAAAAGCCGTAGTCTTTACCAATAGTCGTTGGATGTTAGCGTATGGCACATATGGTCATGTCCTCAATCTAAATAAAGATGACGTTATGTATGTCACTTTACCGCTTTATCATGCTACAGGCATGGTAGTGTGCTGGTGTGGTGTAATTGCTGGTAGTTCGACACTAGCGATTCGTCGTAAGTTCTCAACCTCTTCTTTTTGGAAAGATGTTCAAAAATTTAATGCATCAGCAATTGGTTATGTTGGTGAGCTATGTCGCTATCTTCTAGATGCACCTGAATCACACCAAGATCGCAATCATCGCGTCACCAAGATGATTGGTAACGGCATGCGTCCAAATATTTGGGATAAATTTAAAAATCGCTTTGGCATTGAAGAAGTACTCGAACTTTATGCTTCAAGTGAAGGCAATGTCGGCTTTTCCAATATTTTAAACTTCGACAATACCGTAGGTTTCTCTCCTATTCCTTATGCCATTATCCAATATGACAAGGAAAAAGAGGCTCCTATTCGTGATGCAAAAGGTCATTGTATTAAAGTCAAAAAAGGTGAAACAGGCTTATTGATTGGTAAAATTACCAATCGCTCGCCATTTGATGGTTATACCGATCCAGAAAAGAATAAATCCTCGATCATGCATGATGTTTTTACCAAAGGAGATTCTTATTTCATCACGGGTGACCTTGTGCGAGATATCGGGTGCCGCCATGCTCAATTTGTTGACCGTCTCGGTGATACCTTCCGCTGGAAAGGTGAGAATGTCTCTACAACTGAAGTTGAAAATATTTGTAGTGATTATGAAAAGATCACAGAAGCAGTGGTATACGGCGTTGAGATTCCAAATACTAACGGTCGTGCAGGTATGGCAGCCATCACTTTAGCAGAAGGTGCTGAACTAAATGAGCAAGATTTATCCGATATGGCTCAGTTCTTTAAGAAGTCTTTGCCAAGCTATGCGGTTCCAGTGTTCTTACGTGTACAGAAAACACTCGAAACTACAGGAACATTTAAATATCAAAAGAGTAAGTTAAAGGAAGAAGCTTATTTTCCAGACAAAACTTCAGATCGTATTTTGGTTTTATTACCAAATGAAGATGCATATTGCGATTTAAATGAAGAGATTCTGAAAAATATTGAACAGTATAAATATCGTTTTTAAGCTAAAATCGATTGTTTTTTGGCTAGAAAACACGAAATTGTGTCATTTCTAGCCAAACGTAACAAAGTTTTATATTTTTTACTTGCGCTACTCAAATAACTTGCTAAAATACGCAACATCAAAACGAGATGGGTCGTTAGCTCAGTTGGTAGAGCAGCGGACTTTTAATCCGTTGGTCCCGCGTTCGAGTCGCGGACGACCCACCACTTATTTTGAAACCCTATGGGTCGTTAGCTCAGTTGGTAGAGCAGCGGACTTTTAATCCGTTGGTCCCGCGTTCGAGTCGCGGACGACCCACCAGATTCTTAAAAAAGCCTTTCATCTTGAAAGGCTTTTTTATTGCCTGCAATATAATACAAGCTACCCTTATAAAGTATCAATTCTTATATCTTTAAAGCTTTTGACGTTGCAAAGTATATGCACGTGACGGAAGCGGATTGTCTTTAAAGAAAGTTTGGTTCACTTGCGTTGCATTGGCAATTTTATCAAGATCCATGACCATATTACCCTGCTCATCCAAATCGTAAAAAAACTGAACCCCACTCTCTCTCAAAATAATGATTTGATGGTGATGCGGATCATACAACCAACGATCTTGGCGATATTGACGTTGCGTTGTAAATTCAACCTTACCACGATGCATAAAAATACGATGAGCTGTGCCATCAGCCAATAAATTGATAATAAACTCAGCTTCTCCCTTATCACAACGAGCAAAGCCATCATCACATTGCATCGTGGTTTGGTAACGACCTACAAATTTTTGCCATTCTTTAGCAACAGACTGCGGTGTTGTATCCGCTTTCTCTTGAATTGGAGGCCGTGCCTTACCTGCGACATTCGTTAATGAGTTAGAAGACTCAGGCGTATGCGACTCCTGAATTTGGTTGATGTGTTCAATGTGTGGCGATTCATTCTGGCTACATGCTGCAAGTGCAATATTCATGATGGCGATAATGCTGAACATTGAGATTGAATGAACTTTAAAATTTAAATTCATCATTTTATATCTTGAGCCATTTCATAAATTGCGATGTATAAAAATATTATCCTTATAAAATAGGGATATACAAGTATTAGCATGTTCTGTCTAATTATCCAGAACCTATACCACATCAAGGTTTTATCTTTTTCATTACATAAAATTACGATATTTTGTGAATAATCTCCTTTAAAACTAAAAATTATTCTCCATATAAAATGTATAGACAAACGTTAAAGAGAAATTGCGAAGTCTATTTCATGACTATTTTAGGTTCTAAAGGAGAACTCAATGGCCAATGTTGGTTTATATCGCTCAAACCGCTCTAACATGATTGCTGGTGTGATGGGCGGTATTGCTGAACATTTTGGTTGGAATGCGAATTTATTACGAATTATTTTTGTTCTAGTGTCCGTGATGAGCGCTGCATTTCCAGGAATTTTAGTGTACTTAGTGCTTTGGTTAGTGATGCCAAAAAATAAAGTTCAGCACGAACATTCAGATACTTATGATCGTCCAATGCGCACTGTACATCAGGACAGATCACCGCTTTAACTTGAGTTTACCCTCAATCACCCACACAACCTCGGGTGAGTTTTTCAACACGATAATTTCCCCCAATTATCGTGTTTTTTTTATTCTCATTTTGCATCTTTCTCAAAATAGCGCTAACTTGAACAAAACAACAAATATGGACAATCAATGGCACAGTCGGAATGGATGGTATTGTGGCTATGCGCACTGGCCGCATTATTACATGGCCTGAGCGGTTTCGGCTTTCCCATGATGAGTACCGCCGTACTCTCTACTCAACTCCCGCTCAGCCTCGCTGTCACTTTGGTCATTCTTCCCTGCCTCATTTTAAATTTAATTCTGCTAACTGCTCACCCTCAGTATTCAATATGGCAGAGCATTCAACACTACAGCATAAGATTTTCCCCCCTTATTCTAAGTAGCTTAGTTGGCAGTCTGCTTGGGGTAAAACTTTTATTGTGGCTCAATGAAGGTTATTTAAAGCTTTTACTTGGCATGGTGATGGTGCTGTATGTGATTGATCAATTACGACAACATTCATTCACCGTCAGCCCGTCAGTGCTCAATATGCTGATATTCGGTCTGTTAGCAGGCATTATCGGTGGTGCTACCAATGCAATGGCACCATTTCTAATGATGTATTTACTCAGCTGTCAGCTGAGTAAAACCGATATTGTGATCGTGAGTAATTTAAGCTTTATCGCCAGCAAATTGATACAACTCCTTCTACTTTACCCAATTTTGGTCAATATTGATGAGCATCAACAACTTTTAGTCATGTTGATCTGTGTTTTTGCAATATTTGGGGTATGGATCGGCGGACTGATCAGGCAACACATCTCTCAACAGTTTTTTAAAAATACAGTATTGATCCTATTACTTTTGCTCGGTATTCAAGCCCTGTGGCAAAGCTATAATTTATTAGAACAATCGATTTCATTGTTTAAATAGTATATTTTGAAAAGTGATAAGGATATTCATTCTTCAGAATTAAGAAGTTTAATACATGCAACTATAAAACCTATAGCGACATTCAAAAGGAGCGAATATGACGGAACAACTCGCGACCCCAACCAACATGATGCCTAAAGGGCTCATCAAAGGTTGGGTGTTGATATTGATCGCCGCTTTTATTTCTTATGGACTCTATCAAGTCTTACCCTATGATGAAAATGCCAATAAAGGTTTGGCATTACTCTGCTTTATCGGCATTTTATGGCTGACTGAGGCCATCCACATCACGATTACCGCCCTATTGGTACCCGTACTCGCAGTTCTTCTCGCGATGCCTATGGCTAAAGGCGATGAGCTTATACCAATCACAACACAAGCGGCATTAGCTACATTTGCAGATCCTGTGATTTTTTTATTTTTTGGTGGCTTCGCATTAGCGACCGCGCTGCATATTCAAAAGCTCGATAAAAAAATTGCGATGTGGATCATCTCTATGTCTGGTGGTCATCTCGGCATCTCTGTAATAGCGATTTTTGCTGTAACAGCACTTTTATCTATGTGGATTTCAAATACGGCGACTGCAGCAATGATGCTTCCACTTGCCCTTGGTTTACTTTCACATTTAGATGTCAGTCGAGATCGAAAAACATTTGTTTTTATCCTGTTAGGTATTGCCTATTCTGCAAGTATTGGTGGCTTAGGGACCATGGTTGGCTCTCCACCAAATGCAATTGCAGCAAAAGCTTTAGACTATGATTTTGCAGATTGGATGAAAATCGGTTTACCGATGATGCTTCTTATTTTACCTGCCATGCTCTTGAGTCTTTATCTGGTACTTAGACCTAAGCTCAATCATAAAGTGCAATTTGTGACTGAGGATATCCCTTGGACAGGTACTCGAATTGCAACAATGGTATTGTTTGTCTGTACGGCTATTGCTTGGATCTTCAGCAAAAAGCTGACCGAGAACTTTGGTATTTCACAACCTGATACTTGGATTGCTGTTCTGGCAGCATGCTTGGTCGTGATTATCGGCACTGCAACATGGAAACAAGTTGCTGAAAATACAGATTGGGGCGTTTTATTTTTATTTGGCGGTGGTTTAACCCTCAGTGCAATTTTAAAAGATTCAGGCAGTTCATTGGTGCTTGGTCAAACGCTTGCCAATGCCTTTGGTGATGCCTCCCCACTCCTCATTATTTTCGTTGTCGCTACGTTCATTATCTTCTTGACTGAATTCACCAGTAACACTGCATCTGCTGCACTGTTAGTACCAGTCTTTGCAGCGATTGCCGATCAAATGGGCATGCCTAAGGAAATTTTAGTTATTGTGATCGGCATTGGTGCTTCTTGTGCATTTATGCTTCCTGTTGCGACACCACCGAATGCGATTGTGTTTGGTACTGGCCATATTCAACAAAGTGAAATGATGAAAGTCGGCTTTGTCCTGAATATCATGTGTATTTTCTTGGTTTCCCTGTTTATTTACTGGTTCTTTATCTAAGTTTAAATAAATCCAGATTCCAAATAAAAAGCACCCTTGGGTGCTTTTTAGGACAATCTAAAACAGTTTTAAGCTCTCATTTTAAAATGGTTTAGTTCCTGATTCAGGGCAGCGATAATATCTGCACGGCTAATAATTCCGACCAGACGCTGCTCGCTCACTACCGGGATATAGTTAAAAGAACGTTCCACAAAATAGGGCACCAGATCCTGAATCGGCTGCAATGGCTGCACTGTGACTACCTTGCGGGTCATAATATGTTTGACCTGATGTTCCCAGCTGCTGCGCACATCTGCAGCACGTTTAAACCATTCTACCACCTGATACATGGCCAGCGTTCCCACCAGCTTGCCTTCCGCATTAACCACCGGCAGGCTCATCAGGTTCATCTGCTTAAACTTGTCCAGTGCATGCTGAATATCATCATTGGCATGCAAGGTCACCACGTCTTTGGTCATAATGTCCTGACAAGTAAACTGGTTGACCGCACGGGCATTGGCTCGGTCCTGCGCTTCCAGAATAATCTTTTGCAGGTCATATTCACTAATGTCCAGCAGCTCGGTTTGCTGATCTAGTACTTCCTGAATATCTTGCGGCTGAATAGTGACTTTCTGGGTCGGGGTCGGATCTTTGGAACGGGTATTCAATTGCGCCTGCTGCGGATAACGCTTGCCAATCATTCGATTAAAGACGATCGCAATTACCATCAATAAGATCGAATTCAGCAGCACCGGATAGAAAACGAAAGCATAGCCGAGTTCATGGACCGCATTGCCGCCGAGTACCGCCGTAATGGCGACAGCACCACTGGGTGGATGTAGGGAATCTGTGGTCATCATCAGGATAATGGCCAAGGCCACCGCCAGACTAAAAGCTTCAGTCGGACTGGCAATAAACAAGGCACAGGTCACACCCACTACCGCAGCAATAGTATTACCTACCAGAATATTCCAGGGCTGTGCCAAGGGACTGGCCGGAACTGCAAACAGCAGCACAGATGAGGCCCCCATCGGCGCAATATACCAGGCTTCAAAATCACCCAGAATCCATAAACTCAGTAATGACGATACCGTGAGACCCAGTAGTGCCCCAATACCGCAGAGTAAACGGTCTTTGAGTGGAAGAACTTTAAAATTCGGTTTTAAGGTATTGAGCCAGTCAAGATTGGAATGGAACACGGCGCGCCTGATTTTAATGTTTACAGATTTTGCGCATTATAAAACTAGTCGCTTTAAAGATGTATTCATTTTATATCTTTTAATTACACTTAAATGGATGCTGTTTAAAAAGCCAAGTCTCTCTCCAGGCAACAGTCATCCATCTAGTTCTCTTTTACGGTTCAACTCCTCATAGGATTTTCAATAAGATCATTCATGTCAGGTAATTTTAGCCTCAGCGCCGCTATCGCATTCAGGTTTAATCAGAGGCTCGATTTTAAGCAGCTCGACCTGACCATAATAGGTTGAGAATGCCACATCTCCGGCATCTACCCCGGTGCCAATGCGAATCAGCTCGTCGACTGGAGCTAAACGGGTCGGATCAAACTGCACCCATCCTCCTTCCAGATAGGCTTCAAAAATGGCATGAAAATCAGGTAAAAACTTTTCAATTTCCACATAACCGACTACCATGCGTGCCGGAATTCCTAAAGCACGGCACAGCGCAATGCCTAAATGGGCAAAGTCACGGCATACCCCCGCCCGGTGGATCAGTACATCCGTCGCAGTCGTAAACTGGTCAGAGCAGTCAGAGACATAAAAAATATTGTTATAAATCCACTGTTCGATGGCTTTTACACGCGTATAGCCGGGTGTCATCCAGCCAAATGAGCGTTTCGCCATTTCTAGTAATAAATCTGAATTGCAATAGCGGCTGGCCAGCAAATAAGGTAGTACTTCATCTGGCAGGTCTGGAATTTTGACTTCATTCAGGTTTTGTCTCAGATCAACAGGAATGCACGGCTGACGGGTAACTGTCGCGCTATAATTCAGTTCAAATGCCTCACAAGGCTCGAGTTGCAACCGGATATGACGGTTTTGATGCTGAGCATCCCGAAATTCATGCCATTTGACTGGCATATTCATGGTGAGCTGTTCTTCGAGAATATTCTGATCGGGATGATGGGCGACCTGAACCATAAAAATAAATTCGGTAGGTTGCACAATCTTGTATTTCAAATGACACTGAATTTGGTAAGTGGTCATGAAGCTCCTTATTATTAGGCATTATTATATTGTGTGAAGATTTAACTAATTCTAAGACCGCAATCGTATGAGATCAGTTTAACTTTATCGCGCTTCAGTGAACAGGATGCTATACATCTGATTTATTCCTGATTTTTAGATCTCACCCCATTGCTGATCTAGCATAAAATTGCAGCAAAGCCGCGCAAAATCTGGCATGAATCAAGACCATTTTAATTTTTTCCAAAATATTTTCAGCGTATTAACCCTTTGCCACTCCCCTGTAAAATCCTTATAATCAAGCACAATTTTTCTCTAATTTTAAGTGGATGACCATGAGTCGCGCCATATCGCATATTGATACCTTCCAAGGCTTAATTCTTGCCTTACAAAACTACTGGGCGGAGCAAGGCTGCGTCGTGTTACAGCCTTACGACATGGAAATGGGTGCAGGTACATTCCACACTGCAACTTTCCTACGCGCATTAGGGCCTGAAACTTGGAACGCTGCATACGTTCAACCTTCACGTCGTCCGAAAGACGGTCGTTATGGTGAAAACCCAAACCGTTTGCAACATTACTACCAATTCCAAGTGGTACTTAAGCCAAACCCAGACAACATCCAACAGTTGTATCTTGACTCGCTTAAAGCGATCGGAATTGATCCCTTAGTACACGACATTCGTTTTGTAGAAGACAACTGGGAATCTCCAACGCTTGGCGCGTGGGGCTTAGGTTGGGAAGTATGGCTTAACGGTATGGAAGTGACGCAGTTTACTTACTTCCAACAAGTTGGTGGTGTTGAGTGCTACCCTGTAACTGGCGAAATCACCTACGGTTTAGAGCGTCTTGCAATGTACTTGCAAGGTGTTGATTCTGTATATGATTTGGTTTGGACCAAAGGTCAGTTCGGTACAGTCACTTATGGCGATGTATTCCATCAAAATGAAGTTGAACAATCCACTTATAATTTTGAATACGCACCTGTTGATAAACTGTTTGAACTCTTCGATTTCTATGAAACTGAAGCAACACGTTTAATCGAAGCAAAACTTCCACTTCCTGCGTATGAGCAAGTGGTTAAAGCGTCGCATAGCTTTAACTTACTCGATGCACGTGGTGCGATTTCTGTGACTGAACGTCAGCGTTATATTTTACGTGTACGTACATTGGCGCGTTCAATTGCAAATGCTTATGTGGCTGCACGTGCGGAACTTGGTTTCCCAATGGCAGAACCAGCACTACGTGATGAAGTATTGGCACAGTTAAAGGCACAAGTTGAAGCAGAAGCAAAATCTGAGGAGAGCAAATAATGTCTAAACATACCGTTTTGTTCGAATTAGGTTGTGAAGAACTTCCACCAAAAAGCCTTAAAAAATTGCGTGATGCACTACAAGCTGAAACTGTAAAAGGCTTAAAAGATGCAGGCTTGGCTTTTGATTCTATAGAAGCTTATGCAGCACCACGTCGTCTTGCCCTTAAAATTGTAAACGTTGATGGCGCGCAAGCTGACACGCAAAAACGTTTTGATGGCCCTGCGAAACAAGCAGCGTTTGATGCTGAAGGCAACCCAACGAAAGCTTTAGAAGGCTTTATGCGTGGTCAAGGCATTACGGTTGATCAAGTATCGACATTCCAAGCAGGTAAAGTTGAAAAAGTTTGCTACTTAAAAGATGTGAAAGGTCAAAGCCTAGACGTACTTTTACCGCAAATTTTACAAGCAGCTTTAGACAACCTTCCAATCGCTAAACGTATGCGTTCTGCTGCAAGCCGTACTGAATTTGTACGTCCTGTAAAATGGGTTGTGTTGTTAAAAGACAACGACGTGATTGATGCAACAATTCAAGATCACAAAGCAGGTAACGTCACTTTCGGTCATCGTTTCCATGCGCCTGAAGCAATTACTTTAACGCACGCTGATGAATACTTAGCGAAGTTAAAAGAGGCTTACGTTGTGGCAAACTTTGAAGAGCGTCAAGCAATCATTGACGGTCAAGTCAAAGCCTTGGCTGATGAAGTGAATGCAATTGCGATTGTGCCAAGTGACCTTCGTGACGAAGTGACTGCATTGGTTGAATGGCCAGTTGCGCTTCGTGCTAGCTTTGAAGAACGTTTCCTTGCTGTTCCTCAAGAAGCACTCATCACAACAATGCAGGACAACCAAAAGTACTTCTGCTTAGTAAACAGCGACAATAAACTTCAACCATACTTCATTACTGTGTCAAACATTGAGTCGAAAGACCCGACACAAATTATTGAAGGTAACGAGAAAGTGGTTCGTCCACGTTTGTCTGATGCTGAATTTTTCTTCTTACAAGACCAAAAACAACCGCTTGCTTCTCGTAAAGAGAAATTGGCGAACATGGTCTTCCAAGCAGAATTGGGTACGCTTTGGAACAAGTCTGAACGTATTGCAAAACTCGCTGTAGCACTCGCGCCTATCACTGGTGCAAAAGCGGAAGACGCTGAAAAAGCTGCGCTTCTTGCAAAATGTGACTTAACGTCTGAACTCGTGGGTGAATTCCCTGAACTTCAAGGGATTGCAGGCACTTACTACGCACGTCTTGAAGGCGAAAATGATGAAGTTGCTGAGTCTTTAGGTGAGCAGTATTTACCTAAATTTGCAGGTGACGTTTTACCTAAAACGAAGACAGGTACAACGATTGCCCTTGCTGACCGTTTAGATACGCTCACAGGTATTTTTGGTATTGGTCAAGCACCTACAGGTTCTAAAGACCCGTTTGCACTGCGTCGTTCTGCGATTGGTATTTTACGTCTAGTGACTGAAAACGAGCTTGATGTATCGATTGAAGATTTGATCAAACTTGCACTTGCTGCTTATGGCGATGTATTGAAAGATCATGATAAGACACTAAATGATGCTGTTGCATTCCTTGAAGGTCGTTACCGTGCGAAATACGAAGACCAAGGCGTAGCTGTAGATGTGATTCAAGCGGTTCAAGCGTTGTCACCAAAATCACCACTTGATTTTGATAAGCGTGTAAATGCGGTAAATCATTTCCGTGCATTACCTGAAGCGGCTGCGCTTGCTGCTGCGAATAAGCGTGTTGCAAACATTCTTGCGAAAGAAGCTGCACCTGAAGGCGCTGTGGTTGAAGCAAACTTGGTTGAAGATGCTGAGAAAGCATTGTTCGCTGAACTTGCGAAAATCACGCCTGTGGTTGAGCCATTATTTGCTGCCAAAGACTACACTGCTGCGTTGTCTGCACTTGCTGCACTTCGTGCGCCAGTTGACGCATTCTTTGATGGTGTGATGGTCATGGCAAATGATGCTGAATTAAAAGCGAACCGTTTACGCATGCTTGCTCAACTTCGTGACTTGTTTACGAAAGTTGCTGATATTTCAGTGTTACAGCACTAATCGTTACAGATTGTAATTGCTCAAAAAACTCGCTATCTTGATAGCGGGTTTTTTATTGAGTTGAAAATGAGTAAACAATTAGAAAAAGGCGAAATAGCTTTATTTAAATATAATAAATTACGTTTTTCTTTTGCCAACCTCAACGCAGGTGATCAACAAGTATTAACAAGTGATCCTTGGTCATTGATCAACTCTCATATTCAACAAAAAATTAAGAACAGTCGTGGAGAAAATAAACTCTTTTTAGAAAGAGCGCTTTACTTCTCCTCGCTAGCTGAATCATTTTATAAAGCTGCAAATAGTATTTTATTACCGACTAGAGCCACTCTTCTTTACTATGGGATGCTTAATTTAGTTAAATGCTTTTTATCCTACAAAAAAATTGAACTAGAAACAGTACATGAACATCATGGTTTAAATCTGCCCCTGGGAACTAAAGGTGAAATTCAAGTTAAACCAAACATTCAAAATGCCGTTAATATTTTTTCAAGATTTTCAGAATTACTAGGAAAAAAAATCTCTCAAATTGATAATATAAAATTCGAAGATGCTGTTCAAAATATTCCCGAGATTCATAGCTTGTGTCATGGATTAGGTCTTGTATCTAAACGAAAATTACTTCCTGTTCACATAGAAATTTTAACGAATTCTGATCGTAATAAATTATTTACAGAAGTCATAATTGATAATGAACAAAAAACAAAAGTCGATACTAATAAATTTTTGAAAAGTAATAGACGCTCATATTTTAGAGATGGTTACCCACGCGATGGTAAAATAGTATTTCGATCCATAAAGAAAAAACCCTTTAACCAACAGAATATTAATACAATTTATCAAAACATATTAAAAGAATATTGTGATTTTGATATAGAGCCAATTTTAACGAGTATGGGATATCGTTATTACGTTGATCTTACTTCTCCAAAACTTCCACATTTATCATATACATTATTATGCATGTTTTATCTTGGAACCGTTGCACGCTATAGACCTACTGAAGCGAATGACTTATTAGAAGGTACATTAAGACCTATTGTTAGTGAATTTGTTAATTTATCCCCTAATCAATTTTTATTTCAGTTATGTTCTATTTTATTAGAAAAAGAATGCGTAATGCCTTTTTCATCCATAACCCCTATGAGCACGATATAAGAAAATTATGTGCTCATAATAAGTAGTCATCTTTATTCCAAATCCCTATACTCAATTACAACAACACTCAACAAGAAAGAATGCGATGAAATTTAAAGGACTTATTAGTAGTTTATTTATAGCTTTTATCATCACTGCTTGCTCAACTACACCATCAAACCCTAACGCCCCTATCGTACTAGAACAACACAAAAACATCGCCGTAGAACCCATAACCAGACACAACATAGCCCGACTGATTAAACAAAAAGATAACTGCCTGATCGAATTCACTGGTAACTTTGCAACAGGTAAAGCCACTGAATACTGGTTCTTCCAAGGAGGGCAACTGATTTCGGCTCATTCAAATTTAGATGCAGATGTCGAAAACAAACAAACCGTGTTTGATATTCAAGATTCGGTGAAACAAGCCAATTTCAACGTGCTAAAAAACCACTTTAAAGCGAAAAATCTTCAACAGTGTGAACATTTCTAAGACGCTAAAAACGATTCATCTGATCACTCATAAACTACGACAGCACAATTGGCTAAAACCAATTGTGCTTTTTTAATTGGAATGAAGCTACTTCATGATTTCTTAATCACAGTACCTAATTGGCATAAATGCTCACAATTTATAATTTTCTTTAGAAATCAGATAGAAGAAATATCTTCTAAATTATGATTAATTTATATACAGTTGTATTTTTTAAACTGACCCAATCAATTTTTTTTATATTAAAAATAAAATACTTAATCAAAACATCATTGCCAATCCGACAAACAGCAAGACCCCAACTTGTTAGTTAAACTAAACAGTGATACAACATCAAAGCCTAATCTGAATTATCTTTTTTGATCAGATTAGGAGACATAAAAATAAAATGAATGGAACGATTTTGCTTTATGCATATTTCATTCTTCACTCAAGCACTACTAAAAAAATGAAAAACAAAAAGGAATTATGTAATGAAGTTGCTAAATTCTTTCTATGCTGCTGTTGGCATCGGTGTCACGATACTTGCGACCACCATTGGCATAGCGAATAAAACAATTAATCCAACTCCAAATGTGACACCAGACTTAAGCTATTTAAGTCCTCAACCCGACCCGGTGACCTCCCCAGATGTCACACTCCCAGGTACTCCCGTTGCATTAAAAAACACCCGACTCGGAACTAGACAATCTCCGAGTCAACCTCAAGTCCCATTACTTTCCAATGCCAATGCTCAATGGCAATTGTATGATCGACCTGCTGAATATCCTAAGTCGGTGACCTTACCAGCACAGTGGATTACCATGCGTGATGGAACGCGAATCGCCACTTATGTCACGCTCCCTGCGGATGAGTCAGGTCGTCCTATCAATGCAAAATTCCCTGTGATTGTTATTCAAACGGCCTATAGCGCAGGGGTTGCAGGTAAGGTTTCAGCAATAGCAGGTGGTGCAGACCCTGAAATGGTGAAACGTGGCTACGCAACAGTCGTTGCAGATGTTCGTGGAACAGGTAACTCTACAGGCAAGTGGGAAGCTTTTGGCAAAGTCGAACAACAAGATGCTTATGAAATTATTGACTGGTCAAGCAAACAAAGCTTCTCTGATGGAAATGTCGGCTTATATGGTGTTTCTTATCTAGGAATCACGGCGATGCTGGGTGCAGCGACACAACATCCAGCAATCAAGGCAGCGTTCCCAATCGTACCTATGGGTGATGCGTACCGCGATATTCTTTTCAATGGCGGGCAGCTAAATACTAACTTCATTCCACTTTGGATGAGTTTAATTACACTGTTGGGTACTTTACCGATTGATACCTTGGTGCAAGACCCGATTACTGGAAAACTGACCGCACTCGATAAAATTATTAACAGTACAGAATTCCAAATACCGCTTTTTGCCAATGCTCTAAAAGGCAAAGCTGATGCTTTTGATAATGACTTTTGGCAAGAAAGATCGCTGTTAGAACAAGCCAATAATATTAAAGTTCCGACTTTTATTGTCGGGGGAACACGTGATTTGTTCCAACGCAGTGAACCGCTTTGGCATGAAGCATTAAAAGGTCATACCACAGTAAAAACCTTTATTGGACCTTGGGCACACATTCAAGCCGCACAACTTTTCCCAAGTTTGCCTAAAGGTAATGTACCGCGTTTAGACAAAATGCAACTTCAATGGTTTGATCAATATTTAAAAGGTATCAACACTGGCGCTGAAACTCTACCTAACGTCACACAATGGGTACATGGTTATGAAGATTATGTCGTCAGTACGGATTGGCCGCATGTAGCATTAGAACCAGATCGTTTATTCTTAAATACACGTGGAAATCTTGCAAAAGATCGACCAACGTCAAGCTCTGGTGAAAACTACTTATTACAAGCCCCAACTTTCGGTTTATGCTCAAGTACTGTTGAACAAGTTCTCATTGGTGCAACGTCTATCCTACCTTTCCCATGTCTGGAAAATAGCAACTTAGCGAATATTCCTGCTTCGGTCTTTAACTCAGTACCTTTAACTGAAGACTATTATTTAAATGGGCCGATGCAAGCTGACTTGTGGATTTCATCCAGCTCTAAAGACAGTGGTTTAGTCGTACGTGTATCCGATGTGGACCCAAGAACGGGCAATGCTAAAACATTAAGCACGGGTATTATCACAGCATCCATGCGTAAAGTTGACGAATCACGTTCTCGTTATATCAAAGGACAAATGATTCAACCTTGGCATACATTTAAAGCATCGGATATTCAACCTTTAGACAAAAACAAGCCAGTCTTGGTCAATGTTGAGATTCCAGCAACTGCTGCGCTTATTCCTAAAGGACATCGTATTCAAATTTCGGTGGTTTCCAGTGATGTATGGAAAGGCGTTGCCCCACTACCAAGTTTAACTTCATCGCTTTTGGGATCGATTTCGATCTATTCGAATTCACAATACCCATCAAGCGTGGTTTTACCAAAAGTCCCGACTCAATATCTGAAGCATTGATTTTTAGATTTCTTATAGACAGCGTCTGAGCATGAATCCATGCTCAGACTTTTTTTATGTTGAATATATTGGTTTGATCAACACCTATCTTAAAATCGGAGGATAAACTTTACTTTTAATTTTATTGTCCACGATCCAATGCACACAATGTAGTGTTGTATCCTAAAAGCCTTTAAGCGATGCAAGATGAATAAAAATTGTAGCTTTAATCATTAAAACTGCCGAAGCACAACGTTACAGATACATTTCAACATTGAAACAGCCCCATCGCTCATGTAGTTTGCTTGGAAACTGATAAAAAATTCAAACGTTTTGTACAGATGAGGCGATTGAGTCACAGCGCCACCCATACAGAACTGAGAAGAGGATCCTTCATGAACATAATGAAAACGATGCTGGTAAGTTGCATTACGCTATGCTCAGCAACTACATTTGCTCAAGACTCTACTTTAACAGGCAACAATCCTGCTTACGGTGACAATCCAAATTTAGCCAAAGTACTTGCAGTCAAAGCACAAGAGACTTTGCAAAATACAGCCAACACCGTTGATGATGCGACCAAGCGTGGTATTGCTAAAATCAAACCATCCGTCGATTCAGCTTGGCAAAACACCAAAGAATTCACCAATGAAAAAGCGGTTGCATTACGTGACGGTGCTCGTCAAGGCGTAGATACAACTGTCAAATCTGTGCAGCATGCTAAACAGAACCTCGTCGGTGCAGGTGGTGTTCCCATCGAAAGAGGCAGTTTGAGTCAACCCAACCCAACGACAGCACCTGCTGTCACAGCCTCCCCTGCTCCAACTACTGCATCGGTCGCTTTACCCGTTCAAGAAAATTCAGTCAACCTTGAAACTGCGCAATCAGCCAACACCACGCTAGCAAGTCAAACTCAAGCACCTGAAGCAGAACCGACTATTCAGCGTCAAAGTGTTGCTTTACCTAATAGTGGAGCTACCACCTCTAGTCCAGCTGTAGATGACAGTGATGCAGGTGTCCCACGTTAAACCATGTCGTTTTATTCAAACCTAAGTGGAGTTTATTTATTAGGTTGAGTTTATTTATATCTCTTCAAGAAAAAAGGTGCTTCTCACAGCACCCTTTTTATTACTTAACTTCAGTTAACTTGACGGATCGGTTGACCCGCTTTAAATGCAGCTGCGTTTTCCTGTACTTGTTGCACAATACGTTGACGTGCTTCAACACTTCCCCATGCACTGTGTGGTGTAATAATGAGATTAGGGATATCCGAATTCAATAACACATTGCCTTGCTGAGGCGGTTCTATACTCAATACATCAGTCGCTGCCCCTGCGATTCTCCGATTTATTAGTGCTTCCGCCAATGCTTGTTCATTCACAATGCCACCACGGGCACAATTAATTAAATATGCACTTTCTTTCATTAGACTGAATGCTTCTGCATCAATTAAGTCGCGTGTTGTTTCAGTTAATGGACAATGTAAGCTAATAAAGTCTGATTGACGCAGCAAGCTTTCTAAACTGACACGATCAGCGGCTGCAGGTCGTCCTGGTAAATGAGCCACAATCACCTTCATACCAAAGGCTTCAGCCAATTTCGCTACTGCTTGACCAAGTTCACCATAGCCCAAAATCCCTAAGGTCTTACCATTCAATTCAGCAATGGGGAAATCTAATAAACAGAATTGTGATGCTTTATTCCATTCACCCGCACGAACTGCACGATCATATTGAATAAAAGACGTTGCCAAGTTGAGCATCAACATCATGGTATGTTGAGCTACAGCGGCAGTACCATATGCCTGACAGTTACATACCACAATGTTTTGAGCTTTTGCTTGGATTAAATCGACATTATTGGTGCCTGTGGCTGAAATTAAAATTAATTTAAGCTGCGGTCGTTTTTGCATCATGTCTGCCGTAATCACCACTTTATTGGTCACCACCACATCTACATCCGCAATGCGTTCAAGCACTTGATCTGGATCAGTGCGCTCAAAGAATGTTACCTCATCAAAGACTTGATACCACCCCGAAAAATCTAAATCATTCTGATCGAGAGAGAATTGATCCAAAAAAACAGCTTTCACGTTGAACCTCAGCAATATTTATCTGCATTTCGACTGCAAGATTTTCATGATAATTCAACTGATTGTAAGCTTAATTGTAAGTCAACAATAGTTGATTTGACTGGTTTTTTGTCTCAGATTGCGTCGTTGCTGCACGCTGTGCTTTTAGGGAAAATTGATCTTCTTTCAGCGCATTTAAATATGCCGTTGCCAAACGATACGCCTCCTCACAAATACGTTCAGAAATCCGATCTTCTGTGTAATAACCATGTTTCATACAAGTAAAGATCATTTCAATAATGATCAACATACTGTCAGGTTGTTGCGGTAAATAATCATCTACCCGAATTGCTTTAAGTGCATCTCTTAAATCTTGACTGAACTGTTTGAGTTCCATTTGATGACGTAAATACACTTGTCGGTTCAGTGGACCTGACAATATTAATAATCGTGCCACAGCAGATTCATTATAAAACTTGGCAGTGGTTTCAATCACAGCTGCAGCCACCATTCGACCATAAGCCGCCATACTTTCGTACGGATGTTCGCGTATGACGTTTAAACCAGCTTCCTTGAGCAAGCTTACTAGTTTCTGCAAATGCAACTGTGCCATATGATGCAACAGATCATATTTTGTCGGAAAGAACTGATAAATACTCGCTCTTGGAATGTTTGAAGCATTGGCAATTTCAGGAATTGAAATTGACTCTAAGCCCATTTTAACTAAAAGTTTTTCAGCGGTTTGAATCACCTGCATAACACGACGATGTGTACGCGATTGTTTTGGAGGATTCATTCCTGTTTCAGTTTTTGCAATTTTCTTTTTATTCATTTGTCCCACCTAAATTCCATTTATATGGGTTTTTTTGTGCTCAAGTAGACACGTGAAAGATGCATGAATATTCCGATATTCATGAATACATCATCATTTGAATCATTCAAATTCGTTATATATTGCCTGATCTTAGCAACGAAACAGAGTCATTCCGTCGCTTTCGTTACAAAATAAACACGGGTAAATTTTAAACAATATCACTTTTTATGACAGATTGAGACCTATCACACACTCTATCTTTTTTACTTAAAGATAAAAAAAGCGCCGAAGCACTTTGATCAATAACTATGAAAAATTCAGCCTTACTCCACTGAAAATTTTTCTGCTTCACCAACAGTATCTGATTCAAAAATACAGTTTCCTAACTCATCGCAGTGCATATAGAGATGCTTATAACTGATGCTAAAGAAACCTTCGCCCTTTTTCACAATCAAAGGGCTCATATCCGCACTGAGCGCATCATCCATTTTGATCAATTTGGTGACACGGCGATCATTCATACAAATGAGATAGTGCTGTTTTTTAATTTCAATCTGGGCCAATCCAGTACTTTCCACATGTAATGGAATAATATATTTACCATTAATATCAATCACATGTTGTTCATAGCTTTCTAGTTTTTGGGTGATCACGTTAAAGACCAACACTTTGCCAAAGCTGTCATGAAGTTGTGTTTTATTTTCAAACGGCAAATGAATCGAAATACCGAGCTTTTGTAGATCTTGCTCATCAACTCGTTTATTGGTCAGCAAAATACGGGTAATCGTCTGTTTAAGACTGGCATCAAAAAAGCTACTGTCTAGTTGTAGATCGATGGTTTTTAAAATATTACCTAATGCTTCATTGTGGGTGCCAAGCAGATGTGCGATCACGCTTCGATAGTAAAATTTACTGTTCTTTTTAACTGCTCGAATCTGGCGATAAAAGTAGGTTGCATCAAATTCATGTTCAATAAAATCATGCAATAACGCAGAATTTGCTAATACAGCAACCGCATCATGGCCTGTATAAGGTAAATGTAGTGTATTGAGTTGAGGAATAAGTGGCTTAATCTTTTCATAGTGCTCGCGATCCAGATCAAAGTAAGGATCATAAACCACGATATATTCTGCATCGGACGCAATATCTGTCGCGTCAATTTGCATGTCAGCATTGACGTTAGGATCGTAAAAATCAGTATAACGGCGGTCTTCGATTTCAGCAGGATTAATTGAATATTGTGGCACCATAGAGACCACACGTGCTGCGCCTAATCGCTTACTGTACTTAATCGCTGCGTAGCCGCCCATAGAACCACCATAAGCCACGACACGCTGAAATTGATTCAACAAAGGTGATATTTGCTCGATTAAAGCGTGCATGCTCTGTGATGGGAACCATGACTTTTGTTTTGGCATGATACCTATGACATTGTAGTCATATTTGGCTAAGGATTTTTCAGCATTAATGGCATTGCCTTTGGCACGACTGATCAAGTCACCAAAAGAGAGAACCAATGTTTCTGTTGTTCCTTTTAAATAAATTGCTCTGATGTGTTCGTCTTCAAATACTATTTGCTTATCCATTGCAATTCCAAAAAAGGGTTCTCATCATCTGGTTTGCAAAATGAATCAATCGTTCACTTGCTTACATCACATTGTCGGTGTCATATTTTATAGATACTGTTCAGATTAAAAAGCGCAAAATATGACACATTCACTTCATCCTGCTGCTGAAAATGGGTTTAGTTCTGCGGCTGAACTTTATCAACAAGTCCGACCAAATTATCCACAGGCTATCGTCACGTGGTTGAAAGATGAATTGAATCTTCATCCTGATGCAGTTGCGATTGACTTAGGTTCAGGGACAGGAAAATTCCTGCACTATCTAAAACAAGTCACCTCGAACATAATCGCCGTTGAACCGATTCCAGCAATGCTCGAACAATTGAAAATAGTACATCCTGAGGTGAAGACACTACAAGCATCAAGCCATCAAATTGCGCAATCAACGCATAGTGTTGATGCTATTTTATGCGCACAGTCATTTCATTGGTTTGCTGAACGCCAAACATTGCAAGAAATGCATCGCCTTCTTAAACCTCAAGGACATTTAGGTCTAGTCTGGAACCAACGAGATATCTCAGTGGATTGGGTCAAAGCATTGGCAGATTACATCGCACCTTTTGAGTCCGATACGCCACGCTTTCATAGCAACCAATGGCAAAATGTATTTCAGCAGCAAGAATTATTTGAATTCCAAAGTTTAAGCACCTTCACTCAGCATCAAGTCGGCAGTGTTGAACAGGTCATCAGCAAACGACTCTTATCTACCAGTTTTATTGCGGCAATGTCAGCGGCAGACCAAGCAAAAATGAAGACAGCATTTGAATCGATCGTATTTGAACATACGGGACTCATGCCCCATGATGAGGTTTCCTTTCCTTATATCACTTATGCCTATCACTATCGTGCGCGATAAACTAAACTTAATCTCGATCATTCATTAAAAAAACCAACAGAGGATTGACTCTCATGACGGCAAATCTTCACCCTATTCGACTTTCGATATTTGCACTCTGCCTGAATATACCTTTCATGCTCATTGGATGCCAAAAAACAGAACAAAACCCTCAGACCGAACAAAA
Source organism: Acinetobacter sp. 25-47-130 (assembly GCF_056779705.1). Taxonomy (NCBI): domain Bacteria; kingdom Pseudomonadati; phylum Pseudomonadota; class Gammaproteobacteria; order Moraxellales; family Moraxellaceae; genus Acinetobacter; species Acinetobacter sp. 25-47-130. The sequence continues at coordinate 61,769 of NZ_JBWYII010000002.1, forward strand.
AGAATCCGTTGATCCATCCGTTGAATTGAAAACACAGATCGAAGCTCAGCCGATCAAATCGTTTGAATCTACTCCAAATGACGCACATGACGTTGCTTTGCTGAATCAATATGAGCAAAGTTTTGAGCAATTAAGTGATGAGCTAGACGCAGAACTTCAGCAATTAAAAGCAGATGGCAATTTAAATGCGGATATGGAGTTTCAGCGTAAACGAGATCTCATTCAGTCCTCCCTCAATATGTTGAAAGAATTAGATCTTAAGACGGAACAAGGTAGATATATTCAAGGCTTATTTTATCAATACTGGGAAAATCAGATTGAGGTCTATCAAGAGCTCGAACAGTCTCCCGAAGATGAGCTTCGAAATCCTAAAGATGCAATTCGAAATATGAGTGATTATTATACTGCGAAAGCCCAACTCCAACATTGGAGTCAAAATACTAGTGTCACGAAAGAACAATAGCGTACATAGTAAAAGTACAGCACAATTTTAGAAACGGTCTTCTGCCTGCTTAAGAAATGCGTACTCGACATTGCCACGATGTTGGGGCATCTGTTTGAGTACGGTGTTGAGCAACTTCCCAAGGTCGCACATACGCCAATTCAATGAGTTCCTGACCAGGCTTTAGCGCAGTCAGCTTCACTGTCTTTTCACCTCCAACGCCTACCATCGCTTTTGATTTTTCAGTCGCCAAATATTGTTCTTCAACTTTAAAGAGATGAAGCGGTTGCATAATTTGCCATTGATAACCCGTACTTGGATTTTCTGCTGCATTAAATTCTAAGGTTTCACCCACTTTCATCACCAATAGTGCAGGACAATTTTGCTGATCAGTATAGTGATGGGACTCCGCTTGCACTTCAGAGACTGGATTTTGACATGCGGCAAGACTACTCCCGAGTACGCCAATACATAAACTTATCCATAAGGATGTCTTGCCAACGCTCATGATCCCACACTCTCATTTATCTAATGATCAAAACTTTGAGCTGAAAATCATTTCAAACTCATCAATCTCAAATCCTGTTTAAATATTGCGCTTTTCTAACCATTCAATTGATTCGACGCGAATTAATTTGCATGCACCATCGCCGATACCATTCCAATCCAAAGCTGACTTCCACACCAAATCTTTGGCATTGATTTGAACCAATTCCCCTTCTAAGCGCACCAGATCACCACGTTGAACTTTCTTAATCTCTTTCGCAATTTCTGGATTAGCCGGGATAATGTGCATGTTACTCACCAACTGTGTTGCTAAGCGTGGGTGAATCGGTGGTTTTGCCATTTTCCAATTTAAATAGCGGTCATACTGATTAATCGAAATTTGTCGTGCAATTTCAGGTTCTGTGAAAATACCGCGGGTCACTGCATAGTCGATGGGTGAAAATTGGGCTTGCGGATCATCGGTATATTCTTTCGAACCAAGAATACGAAATTCCCCTTCAAAAGGTTCCAATACCGAAATTTTTTGATCCGCGGATGCTGGGGGCAAACCATTGGCAATATTAAAGTCGCTCGACTTCACACTGGCAGAGCTATAAGCCGAAACACCACCAAGGGCGATACATAATGCGAGAACTAACTTTTTCAACAGACATCCATCCTTCTTTCTAAGTATCAAAAACAACTCAACAGCAGCACATACATTTACTATGGACAACATCCGACTGAATTGTATTTAACCTAAATCTATATGATCTATCTTAGAACTTCATTCTGAAAAGGAAATTGATGAACAGTAACAATCTATCGTGATTTAGTCACAATTTTGTCTACTGTTAAAAGTGTATTCAACGTGTAAAATAATCGAATAATGGAAGATGTTAAGAACAAAAATGATCTATAAATTTTATCAGCAACGAGTATTCCCTCATATTCTGAATCAAGTCATGCAGTTACCAAGTATGATGGACAGCAGACGCCGTCTTCTGCTTCCGATTCAAGGTGAGGTATTAGAAATTGGTTTTGGTACAGGAATTAACCTGCCATTTTATCAAGCTGTGGACAGTCTCTATGCGCTTGAACCGAGTCTAGATGTATACAAATTAGCTAAACAACGTATTCAAGATGCACCGTTCCATGTGGAACATGTTCATGCTAAAGCGGAAAATTTACCTTTTGAAGATCAATCTATTCAACATGTCGTCAGCACATGGACATTGTGTAGTGTGAGTCATGTTCAACAAGTTCTACATGAAATTAAACGTGTATTACGCATCGGTGGCACTTTGCATTTGGTTGAACATGTCGCTTACGATGCACAACAGCAAAAGAGTTTAAAGCGTCTTCAAGATCTTTTAACGCCAGTACAGAAAGTGATTGCTGATGGTTGTCATTTGAACAGAAATATCGAGCAAGCACTGCTTGATGCTGGCTTTGAGATTTCTGAACTCGATTATTTCGAAGCAGAAGAAGTGCCAAAAGTAGGTCGTCGCATGATGCTTGCTCGAGCGACTAAAACCAACTGATCACTTCTACGTAGTGGATGAGTAATCCAAGTTAGTCTTGAAAGTCGATACGGATCGTCTCAAAACGCACACGCCCTTCGGCAATTGCATTCGCAATTGCCGTCTGACCTTTGGTGAGCCGTGCTCCACCACTTTTAATATCAATCAGTACAATTTCAATATCTTGTGCCGCGCCATCACCATCACGGAAATCTGTATATCCATCAAATACCACATAGTCGACAGGATCACCTAAGAATTTAGCATCACTGGGTAAATATTGAAATTCTGGCATAATCGGTGCTAATTGTTCAGCCATTTTACCTTTCAGTACCGCACGACTGGTATTTACACTGCGTTTTTGAGCAGCAGCTAATGCGTGTTGATGTTCAAGTTCAAGCTCTGCAATATATTGTTCATATTCTGCTTTGATACGGCCATTGCGGGTTGAGCTCAACATCATTGTGGTGATTACCACGCCAATACAGGCGCCTATTAACATTGACATCCAAATGGACATTGACGTTCTCTATGACTTGTTATGCGGACAATTTAAACAAGAACTAAACTTTTGTCATGTATGCGCGTTTTGGCTGATTTTAATGCTAAGCTAAGATCAGACCTTATTTGAAGCATGTATAATTTTAAACTCATGAAAACGATACTGATTGCCAACCAAAAAGGTGGCTGTGGAAAAACAATTTCTGCGATTACACTGGCGACAGCACTCGCACAGAAAGGTTATAAAGTTGCATTGGCGGATGCGGACAATCAAAAATCTGCATTGCAATGGTTAAAGCAGCGCCCAGAATCAGCAACACACATTCAAAGTTTAGATTGGCGCCATGAAAAATCGATTGGTGATGCACCGAAGAATCTTGATTATCTGATTATTGATGCTCCAGGCGCATTAACAGGTGAACACGCTGAACAATTAATTGCAGAATGTCATGCAGTGGTCACACCTCTGCAACCTTCTTTTTTTGATATCGACAGCACGCGTCGCTTCTTAAAACACATCCATGACATTAAACGTATTCGGAAAGGTAAAGTTCAAGTTCATTTGGTGGCAAATCGTGTCAAACCAAATAGTCAGAGTGCTCAAGAGATCCAACAGTTCTTTGCCAAGATTGATCAACAACCTGTTGCTTGGATTTCTGAACGAACAGCTTATGGTCAATTGGCGATGCAGGGTCTCAACATTTTTGATAAAAATCAAAAAACTTATTTATCAATACAACAACAATGGCAACCCTTGTTAGATGTTTTAATTGATGATCCAAGTGATTGGTTCTAAATAAAGAATCCAGATTGTCGTCGCACTTTTTTTTCATTTTCATATATGATGTTAAATGCATACTCGAAATGAATCAGATGTGCGGCAGATAAGTTTGAAAATCAAGAATATAGATCAGAGACTTTAGTGCAAGATTTTAATCCAACTTTACAGCGTGTACTTTTATTTGGCTTGTTTTTTATTCTGCTTTATTTGGGATATGACATTGTCAAATACTTTATCGTACCTGTGTTATGGGCTTGTATTATCGCCTATATGACTTGGCCTTTATACAAACGTATTCTCGCTTGGTGTGGTAATCGACCTACATTGGGTGCGTCTGTTATGACGTTCTTATTGGCACTCGTTGTCGGTTTACCGTTCACCTTTGCTATCTTCTTACTTCAACATGAAGGCCGAAACTTATTCTTTGATTTACAGCGCCAACTGGCTTCTGGTCATATCACCGTTCCTGACGTGATACGTGAGTTACCCATTGTAGGTAAAGAAGTTTCTCGAATTGTACGTGACATCAATGCCGACCCAAATGCACTTTTCAGTAATATTAGTGTATGGATTCAAGGACATCTAAATTACGGTAAATTCGTGATTAGCGAAATTACCAAAAATTTAGTCAAACTTGGTTTTGCCATGCTCTCTCTCTTTTTCTTTTACCGTGATGGACAAACGATTGTTCAACAGGTCAGTAAAGCGATGGAGAAAGTCATTGGTCCACGTATCCAACATTATATCGACACGATCTCTGAAACAACGCGTGCAGTAGTATATGGTGTTGGTTTGACTGCCGTTGCACAGTCGATATTGGCAGGAATCAGTTATTACGTTGCTGGTGTTCCAAATCCAATGCTTTTAACCATTATGACCTTTATCATGGCGCTGATTCCTTTTGGCCCTCCAGTGGCATATGGTGCTGTTTCACTGTGGTTATTTTCACAAGGTCAGACCGTTGAGGCAATTGGTGTAATGGCTTGGGGCGTTTGTGTGGTGAGTACAGCCGACAATGTCATTCGTCCTTTGGTCATTTCAGGTGCTACTCAAATTCCGTTCTTATTGATCATGTTTGGTGTATTGGGTGGTTTAGCGAGCTTTGGTTTAGTTGGACTCTTTATTGGTCCTGTAATTCTCGCCATTCTTTTAGCCATTTGGCGTGAATGGTTACATGAAACACTGGAACCAGAACCCGTGCCTAAAGCTACGATGGCCTACGATCAAGACAATGAAACACCACTCTCATAAGTGGTGTTTTATTTTTACTGATAAGAAATCTATACAATCAAATACTTAAATCATTCTTGTTGCTAAATGCCAAATTTGTTTCAATGCGTTATCACTTACATGGAACAAGGATAGAACAGCATGCAAATGCAATCGAAAGTTTCAGCATTCAAAGTTTCTATGCTCAGTGCATTGCTGAGTTTAGGCTTTGTGGGATGTGCAGCAACGCAAAATACATCTGCATCCAAAGAATCCAACTCTAAAATCCAAACCATTCCTGTAAATGCGGTGAGTGCTCAAGGAGTTCATGATCAAATTGGAACGATTAGCTTCCAAGATAGTGACAAAGGTCTTGTGATCACAACGGACTTAACTAAATTATCACCTGGATATCACGGGTTCCATATCCATGAAAAAGGCTCATGTGAACCTGCTGAAAAAGATGGCAAAATGGGTGCTGCGCTTGCCGCTGGTGGACATTACAATCCAAATCAAGCGCCTGGGCATGGTACGCCAAACGATGGTCATCTAGGTGACTTACCAGTGTTAAATGTTGACGCGTCAGGTAATGCAAAAACACAAGTGATTGCACCACGTCTCACACTTGCAGACATTCAAGGTCTATCCATCATGGTACATGCAGGTGGTGACAATTATTCAGACCAACCTAAACCACTAGGTGGTGGAGGTGATCGTGTAGCATGTGGTGTTATACGCTAAGCTACACTCAAGACTCATCAAAGGATTAAGCTCTAGCTTAGTCCTTTTATTATTTCGCTGATGACCTATAAAATGTTGTGAGTATCACTTCATATTCATCTTTATAGACATGATTGACATATTAGCTTATTTTTAAATCTACTATCATAAAAAACGATTATTATAAATTATATTTCCCTTAAACAATGCGATCTAGTCCACATAGATTCTAACTTTGCTATAACAACGATTAGGTAAAATAGGATGTCTTCTTTTGTGGGGTTTGAGAATGAATATTAAGTCCTTACGTATTATTGGTTTACTTGAAGGGATTTCATTCCTACTACTGCTCTTTTTTGCCATGCCAATGAAATATATGTTAGATCAGCCTATTTATGTGAAATATATTGGCATGGGACATGGCGTTCTATTTGTGCTGTTTTTAGTCGTATTATTTGTGGTATGCGAGAAGCAAAAGTGGTCTATCAATGTATTTATTCTTGGGCTGATAGCTTCCGTTCTACCCTTTGCCCCTTTTATTTTTGATCGTAAACTCAAACATCTCGAACAAATACAATGATTAAAAAATCCTCCACAAGGAGGATTTTTTTATGCTGAAGTGGCTCTTTCTTGCATGATCTGATGAACAATTTTTCTTGGAGCACTAAACCACAGTGCAATAAGGATAAAACAAGCCAATGCATATGCCATCGTGCCATAGGATTCATACATAATGCGTACAATTTCGATCACAACAAAGAATGCAATCATCATAATCATGCCTACTGCGGCAGCAACAGTTCCTTTAGATACCTCAGAAGCATCTAAACTGAAACGATAAAGCACAGAAAAACTACAGCCCTCACCAAAACTGATTAAGGTCATGCCGATAATTAAGCACCATAACAAATAATCCTGCCAAATCGCACCAGCCAAAACAATAAGCGTTCCAACTAACATCAACGGCAATGCAACTACCACGGTCTTTCCTACTGCATAGCGATCAATAACACGAATCAGGACAATATTTCCAATAATTAAACCACCCAATACAGGCACCTGTGCATAGCCATATTGCATATTGGTCAGACCGAGCTGTTCGACCAAAATTACAGGTGACATAGCGATCCACAAAATCAGTGGAATTGAGACCATGGGTACTGACAAAGCCAAGCCCATAAATTTTTTATTTTTAAAAATGGCTTTGAAGTCATCCCATACATAGCTTAATGGTTGCTTAGGAATACTCAAATGCTGCTCAGGCATTTTTGCTTTAAGACCAAACCAACTTAAGGCTGCTAAAAAGGCAATCCCAATGAAACCCCAATGCCAAGACACATGGTCTATCATAAATGCGCCTAGCACAGGACCAAGTAATGGTGCGATCAATGAAATATTCGCCATTAAAGCCATGACTTTAATCGCATCTCTTTCCTCAAAAATTTCTTGGATGGCAGCATAACCCACAGCTGAAATAATGGTCAGCCCAATCCCTTGTAAAAAACGAAATGCAAGAAATTGCTCTATAGACTGGGTGAATAAAATGAGCAAACAACAGACCACAAAAAAGAAAACACCTCCAAGGAGTACTTTTTTACGACCTAAGCGATCTGATAACGGACCTAAAAACCACGCCAAACATGCTCCACCCAATAAAAAGAAAGACATGGATGATGGCGCCCACTCACTGCCTACACCAAACTCACGTGTAATCGTAAGCATCGCAGGTTGTACAAGATCATTACAGATATAGACTGAAAATTCGAAGAGCACCAATGCCAAAGGAAACATAATTGTTGCCCGACTTAAGGTTGCTTTACTCACCTTTTGCATGTTTTTTTTCACATGTTTGAATATTTTTTGGAAGCGTAGTTTACGTGAAATGCATCACAATGCCATGACAAAGTTTTGCGTTTTTGTAACCCTGAACTACGAAACAAAGTCTGAAAATCAAACGAAAATTTAGCCTTTATCGTAAATCAATTTCTCACCCAAACATTGACATCATTTGGCATCAATTGCATGGCTTTTCAAAAAAGTACCATGCTTCATTTCCTCAATCGCTTCAACAATCTCATCTTGCGTATTCATGACATAAAAACCACGCCCGACTAAAGGTTCATTTAGTGGCTGTCCCATGAGATATAAAATTTTGCTATCAGACAATGTGGTGAATTCAACGTTTTCACCATGACTTGAAAATACTGCCATTCCCTGATCAGTCAGTAATTCATCATCTGTACCAAATTCAACTTTACCACGGCGCATATACATCAGTGTGGTATCCAAATGTCCTGCTGGTAATATGAGTGTGTGACCTGCTTTTAAATCCAAATCCAAAACCAGCAAAGGACTATGGACTAATGCTGGTCCTTTCACTTGCATAAAGGCTCCAGCAATGACACGCGCAGTACCCGCATCATGAGCTAACTCTACAACCGGGATATTAGATTTGAGTAAGCTTTGATAACGCGGATTCGATTTTTTTGCAGTTGCTGGCAAATTCACCCACAGCTGAATCATTTCAAATCGTCCACCTTCTCGGGAAAATGACTCACTAAATTTTTCTTTATGAATAATGCCTGATGCAGCAGTCATCCACTGTACATCACCTTTCTGAATAACACCTCCACCACCTTGCGAATCCCAATGCTCTAACTCACCTTCATACACGAACGTGACTGTCTCAAAACCACGGTGCGGATGCTCTTCAACGCCTTTACGCAGTTGAGAGGGTTTCAACATACCGGGACCAATATGATCGAGAAGTAAAAATGGGGATACTGTATTTCCGAGTTCATAGTGTGAAAAAACAGACACAACCGGATTAAAGTCTCCAACTGAAAAATGACTGTCGTTACGATGGATAAAAGCGAGTGTTTTCATTTTTTATCTTATTTATTGAATGACTTTAGTTTAATGCGGTTTTAGATTTCCCTCTACGTTAATTTTATGATGCTTTCAGTTGTGTTTTATCAATTGAAATATTTTTGTCATCAAAATTTGATGCAATTTGAAACATATAAAATGTTAGAAATCATCTAATCTGAACATTCACAACTGATCAATATGAAACTTTTAATTACTTAATGTTCATGTGGATTAATTCCACAAAGCAAAGGATCTGCAGACTCGATAAAACACTTGTTTTGTCGATGTAATCTCTCAGTACACCTTGAGCTTTTTAGAACTATGTCAAAATGCTACATACCAATTAAAAATCGCTGGCGACATCATCATGAAGCTTCGATTCTATCGCTCGTCGGTGGTTGGCTAAATACCGTTGGATTTATTTCATTATTTGGCATTTATACCAATCATGTTACTGGCTATATCGTGACTGCAGGCAAAGAAACGATCTTGGGAGGATTAGGACTGTGGGCTCTTTTTATTGGCATTTTCGTAGTTACGATTGGTATTACTGCGTGGTGTGAACAACGTTGGAAGGACAAATATCCGAACATCTTACTGGGGTTCTTTATTGCAGAGACAATACTGTTAACGCTCTTCATGCTGGCGGGACTTAATTTCAGTCCCTTTAATACTTTGGCTGAATTTGGCGCAATACTTACCGCAACATTGGGCATTGCTGCAATGGGAATTCGAAATGCCATTATCCGAACATTACTATCTACAATGGCTACCTCAACCTTAATGACGGGCAATCTTGCTCAACTGACCATTGATTGTACTATTGCTTATGGGGCGCCTCATGTATCAGAAGAACGCAAACAAGTTGCCAAACAAAATATTCTAAAAATCTTACCGACTATTTTATCCTTCAGTTCAGGTGCAATATTAGGTGCGATTACTTATATGTTGTTTGGCTTCTTATGTATGATTTTTCCCATTTTAGCGATGGGCTATATTTGCTATCGTGAGTGGCGCTTCTCGTCTACTCATCCTTATTCGACTCAATAATGCATGCAATAAAAAAGGCATAACTCATTATGCCTTTTTAAACCGAATTTCTGGTCTGATGTCATGGACAAAGCGCAGTTTGGAAAGATTTTGTATTTTTTCCTCGCACACACTTGTATTCCGTTTTCTTATTAACTTGCTGCCATTTACCATCGTTCAATTTAAAACTATAGATAAAGCGCTCGGCAGCAATTGAGTCATCCATCAAGCCTGTTTGTGTCACTTTGACTTCGGCTACGGTCGGTGCTTCGGCACGATTAAAATACTGACGTAATTCAACAGTCGCAAGCTCATTGCGTAATTCAGGATGTAGCTTCAAGACTTGCTCTAAAGGAGTGTCATTCCCATGTACTTTAGAAATAACATTTTTCGTAGTAGCACACCCCGTGAGCATCATACTAACTAGACCAACTGTGGTCATTATTTTCATCATCATTGTTTTACTCAGTTTGCCATTGATCTTTTACATATGATGTTCTGAACTGTTGTGACAAAAAAGAACAGATATGTATGTTATTTTTTCTAAAGCACATTAAAAATGATTAATAGAACGAGAAATACGAATAAAAAATGCAGCATATTGATGCTACATTTTTGAATTTAATCAGTTCAAATGACGCTCGTAACAATTTTATGGAAAATTTCGAAAGTAAATTTTTAAGGGCATAATTTATTATGAAAGTTTGTAGTATCTGGTCCACGACCACATTTCCAAGTTTCATCTTTTGATATTTCTTTCCACTCACTATTAATATATTCAAATTGGTAAGTTTCACGTTGTGCAGAAACAGAGTCATCCGCTAGTCCACCATAGGTGACAGTTACTTTTGCATGAGATTTTCCAGATTCAGGTGTATCGAATTCCTGTTGTAAATCTACTGTTCTCATATCTTCAAAGCTTTGAATTTTCCGATACACTTGATCTAAAGGAGAGTTTTGAACAGAATTGGCATTTTGTTTCGACGTTTCTACTTGACCAGCTACAGAATTATGATTTTTAGTATTGATCTCATTCGACTGTTTTTGACCTATACATGCATTAAGTGAAAGTGCAATTGCACTTAGAAAAATTATTCTTTTTAACATTAAAATTTCTCATGAAATAAAAAAACAGCATGACAAGCATGCTGTTTTTTAGACCTTATTTATAGATAGATTTTGTTTCACAAATCAAATAATTTACCTGGATTCATAATCCCATTTGGATCAAATACTTGTTTGAGCGCTTTCATATATTCAATTTCTTCAGCTGAACGTGTGTACTCAAGATATGGCTTCTTCGTCATACCTACACCATGTTCCGCAGAAATTGAACCATCATACTTTTTCACAGTATCAAATACATACTTGTTCACCACCTGACATTTCGCAAAGAATTCATCTTTGGTTAAATTTTCAGGCTTTAAGATATTTAAGTGCAAGTTACCATCGCCAATATGACCAAACCAGCAAATTTCAAAGTCAGGATAATTGTCAGCAACAATTGCATCAATTTCTTTAATGAATGCAGGTACGTGTGTGATGAGCACTGAAATATCATTTTTGTATGGGATAAATGGTGCGATTGACTCAGAAATATCTTCACGCAGACGCCATAAGCTTTCTACTTGGTCTAAGCTTTGACTAAGCACGCCATCAAGTACCCAACCTTGTTCCATACAATGCTCAAAGATTTCCATTGCCTTGTCCATAATTGGTTCAAATGGCGCTTCAAACTCAAGCAATACATAGAATGGGCATTCAGTTTCAAATGGACGTTGCACGTGACCATTTGCCAATACTTTTTGCATCGCAAGTTCACCGAAGAACTCGAACGCAGTTAAATCAATTTTCGCTTGGAACGCGTGAAGAACTGGCATCACTGCATCAAAGTCAGGTACACCGAGCACCATCACTTGCAGATCTTGTGGTTGACGCTCAAGTTTAATTTCCGCTTCAGTCACTAAACCTAAAGTACCTTCACCACCAATAAATAAGTGTTGCAACGCATAACCTGTCGCATTCTTGATCATGCCTTTGTTTAAACGCAGCACATCACCTTTACCAGTGACCACAGTCAGACCGAGTACCCAATTACGTGTCATACCGTATTTAATGACTTTAATACCGCCTGCATTAGTACCGATGTTACCGCCAATTTGTGATGAACCAGCTGAAGCGAAATCAACTGGATAATACATACCTTGCTCTTCAGCATAATTCTGAAGTTGCTCAGTCACCACACCTGCTTGTACACGCACCATACGGTCTGCTGGGAAGAATTCCAAAATTTGGTTCATCTTGTCCATGCTGACTACGATTTCACCGTTAGCAGCGACAGCCCCTGCAGAAAGACCAGTACGACCACCTGATGGTGTCACAGCAACATTAAATTGGTTTGCTAGTTTCACAATTGCCTGAACTTGTTCAGTCGTCGAAGGAAAAACGATGACTGATGGATTTGGATCAAAATGTTTAGTGTGATCGCGTCCCCAATTTTGTAGGCTGTCCGTATCAGTTTTGATACGGTTTTCACCAACAATTGACGTTAATTGAGTCAATAACTCTGGGGTTAAAGCAACTGGAGCATTCATCGTTTGCAGACCTAGCAAGAAAGATACAAGTTGTAGATTGCTTAAAAAACAAACCTTTAATCAAGATTTTAAAAGCGTATTTGTTAAGCGAATGTGAAGAAAATATCACCACGACTGGATGAGTCAATTTCACGATTGTGCATTATAAAGCATTTTCCCATGAAACCCCGATAAAATCAGACATTTTGCGAATGTTACTTAGATATGATGCAGTTAATTCAACCGCAGTTTGTCTGATAAGGACTATATCTTGCAAAAATATCCATAGCTCAAGTCATAAAGGAAATGTATATAGCACGCTCACGTATGCTATCATACTGCCACTAAATTTGGCCTTTGTAGCGGAGCCGTAATGAGCCAACATCTCTCTTTGCCTAAAGATAAAATTCGTTTCCTATTGTTAGAAGGCGTTCACCAAAACGCAATCGACACTTTGAATGCTGCTGGATACACCAACATCGACTATCGTAAAACTGCGCTTGAAGGTGAAGCGCTGAAAGAAGCGATTAAAGATGCTCACTTCATCGGTATTCGTTCGCGCACACAATTAACTGAAGAAGTTTTTGAAGCTGCGAATAAATTGATCGCGGTCGGTTGTTTCTGTATTGGTACAAACCAAGTGAACTTGAATGCTGCGATGAGCCGTGGTATTCCAGTGTTCAACGCACCATACTCAAATACTCGTTCTGTTGCTGAACTTGTATTAGCTGAAGCTATTCTTCTCCTTCGTCGTGTACCTGAAAAATCTACAGATACACATGCAGGTGGTTGGAACAAATCTGCAGTAGGTTCATTTGAAACACGCGGTAAAACTTTAGGTATTGTGGGTTACGGTTCAATTGGTTCACAACTTTCTGTACTTGCTGAAAGCATGGGTATGAAAGTGATTTACTTTGATACAGTAACAAAATTACCTTTAGGTAATGCTCGCCAAGTTGGCTCAATGGGAGAACTTCTTGCCAATGCTGATGTTGTATCACTACACGTGCCAGATGTCCCTTCTACACGTAATTTCATGACCAAAGAGCAATTTGCTCAGATGAAACAAGGTTCAATCTTCATCAATGCTGCACGTGGTACATGTGTAGTAATTGAAGATTTAGCTGATGCTCTGAAATCAGGTCATTTGGCTGGTGCTGCTGTTGACGTATTCCCGAAAGAGCCTAAAGCGAACGGTGAAGAGTTTATCTCTCCACTACGTAATATCCCGAACGTGATTTTAACACCGCACGTGGGTGGTTCTACGATGGAAGCTCAAGCAAACATCGGTCTAGAAGTTGCAGAGAAATTCGTTGCTTACTCTGATAAAGGTATGACATTGTCAGCAGTTAACTTCCCTGAAATTGCGCTTCCGTTGACTGAAGGTAAACACCGTTTACTTCACATTCACAAAAATATTCCAGGCGTGTTGTCTAAAATCAACAACCTGTTTGCTGAACACGGCATTAACATCTCTGGTCAGTCTCTTATGACCAAAGGTGATGTGGGTTATTTAGTCATGGACGTTGATGCTACCGCTTCTGCTGAAGCACTTGATACACTTCATAACGTAGAAGGTACAATCCGCGCTCGCGTATTGTTCTAATCTCTAATACGTTTGGAAAACCACAGCTTTTTCGAGCTGTGGTTTTTTTATGGTGTCTCATCTGAGTTGACGTTGGCTCCGCCAACTTAGATGAAAGATATCCCTTTCTAATCTAACCATCATACATTTAAAACCATGTCTTTGTTAAAAATAAACCCGCAGTTACAAGCACTCGGTTTGTTATTGATCGCCATGATCAGTCTACAAAGTAGTGGTTCATTAGCAAAAGTTTTATTTGAACAATTCCCTATCGTTACGGTGTCAGCCCTACGTCTGACATTTAGTGCTGTGATTTTGGCGATTATTTTTCAAGTTTGGAAAATTCAATTCAAACAAATTAAATGGAAAGCCATTGTCAGTTATGGTGTCGCTTTAGCTGGCATGAACATGTTGTTCTATCTTGCTATTGATCGTCTTCCGCTCGGTTTAGCAGTTTCATTTGAATTTATTGGTCCACTCAGTGTGGCTTTATATTATGCGCGTCAAAAGTTTGATTTTATTTGGGTTGGTTTGGCCATAATTGGACTGATCCTTTTATTTCCCTTTGACCAAGCCAAACAACCTTTGGATTTACTTGGTGTATTTTTTGCGTTGGCAGCTGGCGCATGTTGGGCACTTTATATTATTGCTGGTCAGCGGCCTTCGGGAGTTTCAGGTAATCACACCGTATGTTTAGGCATGTTTGTTGGAAGTATCATTCTTATGCCGATTGCCCTCAGTATCGGTTTGCCAGCAAGCGTATTTGAAATTAATCATCTAATGTTATTCATCACTTTAGCGATACTCGCCAGTGCCTTACCCTTTACTTTAGAAATGATTGCACTACGAAATCTAACAGCATTAAGTTTCGGTACCTTGATGAGTATTGAACCAGCTGTTGCCGCATTATCTGGGTTTGTATTTTTGGGTGAGCAATTGTTATGGAATCAATGGCTAGCATTGTTTACCATCATTTGTGCCTCAGTTGGCTGCACCTATACCACTCAACACGCCAAACAAAAATTATCTCATACTTAATTTAAACTACATTTTCCATGATGGATTGAAGCACTGTGGTCATCATAATAATGTTAAAATTTGAGCAGTCTCACTCTTTTTAATTCGGCTTCGTTTTCCCAATGCCAAATGCTCAACTCACTGCCGTGCTGTTCATGGTCTTATCCATGATCGCCTATCAAATTAGTGCATCCTTCGCAAAGCAGCTTTTTGAAGTTTTAGATCCATTTACTGTGGTCACTTTACGTCTATGCTTTGCATCAATTATGGTTGTATTGATGTTCCGTTCATGGAAAATTCTTCGTCGCCTTCCTTACTTAAAATGGAAAGATCTTCTCTTTTATAGTGGTTCAGTCGCTTTGATGAATGTCTTGTTTTATGCATCATTAGGAAAACTACCACAAGGGATTGCAGTAGGACTTGAGTTCTTAGGACCACTCACCTTGGCTTTACTGTCAATTCAACAACGAAGTGATTACATTTGGGTCATCATGGCAATTTTCGGTGTAGTGCTGATGGTGCCTTGGCAAGATGCCAATGCGACTAACTTTTCATATCTTGGTGCTGCTATGGCCATTGGTGCAGGCATTTGTTGGGCATTCTATATTTATTTTGGACAGAAAGTCGTTCGGCAGAATATCGGCATGCATGCTCTCAGCATTGCGATCGTCCTCTCAGCATTGACATTATTACCGATCAGTATGGTTCATAATCCATCCGCATTAGTTCAATTTGGATATTGGCCACAAGCCATCGTCATTGCGCTTTTGGCTACTGCTATTCCCTATGCATTGGATTTATTGGCATTAAAGAATTTAAGTAAAATGTCTTATGGAACGCTATCAAGTTTGTCACCAGCATTAGGTGCATTGACAGGTTGGTTACTGTTGAATGAACACATTACCTTATTACAAGCCGTTGCTTTGGGTTGTATTATGATTGCATCAATTGGTGTTACTTATCGCGCTGCTAGAATGAAATCACATGGCATAGAAACATAAAAAAAGATGGCACATGCCATCTTTTTTTATCATGGGGTTAAACCAAGCTGTCTTTATCTAATTTCTTATATTTCTTATATTCAGTTTGATATTTTTTAGCCAAACTCTCCTTTTGTTTATCCTCTAGAATTTTTCCTGCTTGCTGAAAAAAGCCATGCTCTTCTTCTTCAAGATGATGATGCACGGTTTCTGACAATTTTTTCGCGATGGCTAACCATCCTGGATTACTGAATTCAGTTTCGGTGAGTTGCTCAAGTAATTCGTCCATTTCATGATGTTCAGCTAATGCATGACGCGTAATATTCAAACCTGAATCGGTCATCATCAGTGGAATATAGAAGTATCGATCTTCTGCCACTGCATGAGCAAACAATTCATTTTTTAGCTGCTCAAATAATGTTCGGCGTTCTGGCGTGTCCCCTGAAGTTTGAACCAGCTTCTCAGCAAGTTCACGTTGAACATCATGACTTTCACGTAAAGCTTCAAAAATATTCATCTTGTTATCCTGTCTTATAAATATGATTTGAAAAAAGAAAAACTTGAATGATCTTCAAAACACTCAACTTACTATAAGAGCTTAGGCGATAACTTGGAGATAGGTTTAAGAAGTGATTTGTATAAAAAAGTTTAATGTTGAGAATGGTTTACATTAAGAACATCTGATAACTTAATCGAACAATTAAAATAGATACTAGAATTAAAAACAGAATACGAATAAAACCGCTACCGTATTTAAGCGCCAATTTCACCCCGACAATCGAACCAATCATATTAGCAAAAGCCATCATAGCACCCACTGCAAATAAAATGTGGCCTGCAGGAATAAAGAATGTAAGAGCGGCTAAATTGGTCATCACATTACCAATCTTGGCCAAAGCTGCTGCATGCAAAAAATCGACTTGTAAATATCGAATAAAATAAAAAATAAAAAAACTTCCCGTTCCCGGACCGAATAATCCGTCATAAAACCCAATCGCCAAACTTCCTATTCCAGCCAAGATCAGAATTTTAGTGTTTACCGTTTGTGCAATATGAACCTGTCCAAACTCTTTCTTTGACAATGTGTAAATTGCCATCACAATCAGCATCACCAAGACAAAGGGCTGCAAGATTGATTTCGGAATCATGGAAACACTGGCAGCTCCCGCAAAAGAACTGATGGCAGCACATATCGCCACCACCAGTAATAACTTCCATTCAAACTTAACTTTTTTAGCGAAAGTCCACGCAGATGTTGCTGTTCCAACAACCGCAGCTAGCTTATTGGTGCCAAATAATGTTGCTGGCGCCATATGAGGAAAAGCACTCATCAATGCTGGAATCTGAATGAGACCACCACCACCGACTGCTGCATCAATTGCGCCTGCGCAAAATGCAAAAAAAATCAGGCTGAGGATGATGTCTAATTCCATAATTGAGTTCGCTTATAAATTTAATACACGTTTAGGAACTAGACGTTTTTTATCAGTAATTTCAGCTAAACCTAAACACTTTTTTTCGTCAAAAACGAGGACTTGAGATTCGGCAGGATGATCAATATTGCTTTCCATCCCACGACAAAAATATTCTGCACGACCTTCTGGTACTTGAACTTTTGGAAAATGATCCACAGGCGCATAAGCAGGTAACAACAATGCTTCACGTTGTTGTTCAGTTAGACTTTCTAAGTATTCAATGGTGTACTCTGGCACAATACCAAAATGTCCAGTTTGAATACGATGTAAATATGTTAAGTGCCCATAACTTCCTAAAGCTTGAGCAATATCCTCTCCCAATACTCGGATATACGTTCCTTTTGAGCATGTCACATCCAAAGTAATTGAATCTTGAGTGAAAGACATCAGTTCAATCGCGAAAATATGAATTGGACGAGCCTCACGTTCGATTTCAATTCCTTTACGCGCCAGCTCATACAAAGGACGACCTTCTTTCTTTAAAGCAGAATACATTGGAGGAACTTGTTGCATGTCTCCAACGAATTGCTGAATCACGCTTTGAATTTTATCTTCGTTAAGTTCAATCGGTTGTGCCTCGAGCAAAACTTCACCCTCGACATCACCTGTAGTTGTACTATTTCCCAATTGAATCGTCGTTTGATAACGTTTAGTAGATTCCAGTAAAAAGTGTGAAAACTTGGTCGCTTCACCTAAGCAAATCGGGAGTAAGCCTGATGCTAATGGATCTAAAGCGCCAGTATGACCACCTTTTTCAGCACGATAGAGCCAACGCACTTTTTGCAATGCTGCATTTGAGCTAATCCCCAAAGGTTTGTTGAGTAGAAATACACCACTTATATGACGTCGAGTAATTTTTGGAGATTTAGCAGACATTAGATAATATTCAGATCAGTAAAATACTGCTATTTTATCAAATCCATTTATCGAATATTGATTAAATTTTTATGCATAAAATGTGACATTTGTGGCAAATTATTCTACACCATTAATAATAACTAAATGATTTCATAGGATGTGAAATGAATTCAAAAGCTAAATTGAAAATTACACTGCTGATTGTGGCGTGTCTGATCGTTTTATTCCTTCTCTTTCAATGGTTGAAACCTGACTCAGCTGAATCTGCTGAAAACTCACAACGAGCAGCACAAGATGCCGAAATTCAATCAGAAAATATGGCGCTACAACAAAGTACAACCGTGAATGGTTCTAGCTTTGCAAGTAAAAGTCAGCAAGATATTCAAATCAATTGTCAAATCCAAACCGATAACGCCAACCGTTTGATTGTGAATGAAAATACTAAGAACTGTTTTGAGTTTTTTATTACCCAATACGGCGAAAAAGAGATTCCGCAAATCAAGGCTGATTTTATTAAATTTGCTCAAAGCACCTATCAAGAACCATTACTAGGTCAACTGACAGATTTATGGTCACGCTATGTTCAATATCGTGAAAAAATGGGTGACCTAACACCACCAAACCATGACAAAGAAAGTGCGCAGTATTACAAAGCTATTTTTAATCAGATGAAATCATTGCGTAAACAATTTTTCTCAGACTATGAAATTGAAGGTTTATTTGGTATCGAAGATGAATATCATGATTATACCTTGGCTCGCATGAGTGTCATGGAAGATAAAAATTTATCGGAAAAACAAAAAGCCGATAAATTAAAAGAACTGTTCAATGATCTACCTGAAGATTGGAAAGAAAATTTAAAACAACTTTCTCAACTCGAAGATCTTCGTCAATTAACTGCAGAAATTAAAGCTCGTGGTGGTAGTGCAGAAGAAATTCGTCAAATGCGTCTCAGCTTAGTGGGTCCTGAAGCAACACAACGTCTAGAAAATCTTGATGGACAGCGCTCAAATTGGAAAAGCAAGGTCAATCAATATTTATCTGAACGTGACAGCATTGTCAAAAGTAATATGAGCCCTAGTGCAAAGCAGGAAGCTGTACAACGCCTCCGTTCCCAACATTTTAATAATTCACAAGAGCAACTTCGGGTAGAAACATTCGAGCAAGTTCATGATCAAGGCGGTCAACTTCCTTTTGCCGATTAATCTTTTCAAGGAACACATTCATTCACAGGGAAGAACGATGAAAAACTTAAAACTTAAATTGATACCTACGACGTTAGCATTCGTCACAACGCTATGCTTATCAAGCTCATTAACTGCCCACGCAGGTCCGGGATTACTCGAAGTAAATGAGACAAAGATCGGTAGTTACGCAAAAACCAAATATCCTATTGTGATGACACACGGTTGGTTAGGCTGGTCTCGCATAGGCAATGAAACATTCAATATTGACTATTGGTATCAAATCTTACCTGATCTATCGCGCAATGGTGCACGCGTTTTTGCAGCACAACTCTCACCTGCTCATACGACTGAATTTCGAGGAGAACAATTAATTTCTCAGGTTGAAGAAGTAATTGCGATCACTGGGCAGAAAAAGGTCAATCTGATTGGTCATTCGCACGGCGGACCGACTGTACGTTATGTTGCAGCAGTAAAACCCGACTATGTTGCTTCTGTTACTGGTGTAGGAGGGACTTTCAGAGGTTCTATGGTCGCAGATAAAATTCAAAATAATGAAGCAACTCGAACAATATTTAATATTTTAGGGGATTACATCATTCCCCCATTAATTGCTTATGCACAAGGTCGTCCTGATATGCCGATCAGCTTTGATGCTTCGATGAAATCATTAACTGAAACAGGCTCTGCTGCATTTAATGAACGTTTTCCAACAAAAGCTCTCGCGTCAAGTTGTACTCGTTTAGGCAGCCCAATGGACAACGGAATCTTTTATTATTCTTGGACTGGTGTTGCACAAACCACCAACCTCTTAGATATCGATACCATTTTAATGCAGCTCGGGCCTTTAGCGTATGGCAATAAAGATAATGATGGCATGGTTGGGCGCTGTAGCACGCATATTGGACGTGTGATTCGTGATGATTACAAACTAAATCATACCGATTTAGCTAATATGATGTTCGGTCTCAGAGGTTTATTTGCCCCAGATCCTATTTCACTTTATCGCCAACATGCCAATCGTTTGAAACTGACAGGACTCTAGACGCACAAAATAGCGCAGTCAAATGGAAAGCTATTCATCAGAATAGCTTTTCCGACCATCAGCGACTCTCGACCAAATTTAAATAATGCTTTTTGAACACATTTGCTAATGATTAAATCCTTTAATTATTTCAACTTTTGATTCTTTTTTGCTTTTTATATGTTAATTCGGCAAGCTAAATTGGCATTTTTTGTATCTTGTTGCATTCAATAACATCTTTTAAGGTCTTCTGTATGTTCATCTGGAAGAACATCATAGATTCACTAAAAACTAGGAATAATAATGAAAATAAAACACATTCTAGGCTCGCTGGTGACAGCGCTATGTCTAACATCTACGACAACTTATGCTACTCAAGCTCAACAGATCAAAGTCTCAAGTGTCAAATCTGACTATGCCAAAACGAAATATCCTATTGTATTCGCTCATGGAATGGTTGGATTTATACGTTTGGGCACTGAAAGTCTAGGCATGGATTACTGGTATCAAATTTTACCTGATCTAGCGAGAAACGGTGCAAACACATGGGCGGCTAGAATGTCTCCTTTCAATTCTTCTGAAGTCCGAGGTGAACAATATGTTCAACAACTTGAAGAAATCATGGCGATTACTGGTGCTGACAAACTCAATCTGATTGGTCATAGTCATGGTGCAAACTCTGTTCGTTATGCCGCAGGTGTAATGCCTGAACATGTTGCATCGGTGATGACTGTAGCCGGTGCCAACAAAGGCACAATCATCGCGTCAGATGTATTAAAAATCGCAGATAAAACAGGAACATCAGAGCTACTGAATGTTCTCATCAGCACTTTTGGTAAAGTCATTATGTGGGCGCAAGGTCTTCCTGCTGATACGTTCCCACATGATGCGATGGCCGCTGGTGTGAGTACATCTGTTGAAGGAACTGCCTTGTTTAATCAAAAATTCCCTCTCGGTTTACCATTAACCCACTGTGGCGAAGGTGCTTATCAAGAAAAAGGAATTCATTTATATTCAATGACAGGAAACAAGCCTTTTACGAATGCCTTGGATCTAGGTGACCCTGTCATGGTTCTACTTGACCGTTTGTCGGTTCATAAAGCAGGAAAAAATGATGGCATCGTTCCAGTTTGTAGTGCCCATTTTGGTAAAACTATTCGTGATGACTTTCCGTGGAATCATTTAGATGAGGTGAACTTGCTGTTCGGAATTAAAGGATTTTTTGCTCCTGACCCAGTTGCAGTTTATAGACAGCACGCCAACCGCCTTAAATTACAAGGACTTTAAATCTCTAGCTCTTTAATTGAGTAATTGCTTTCAAATTCATTAGGCTGGATTTGAAAGCAGATTCAAATCTTCATCAAGATAGTTCATTGATCAAATCTACCTCTCTTTTTTAACCTTAAAAATTTACCATTCATCTATTCGATATTTAAAATGTGATTTACATCACTATAATCAATTTAACTCTAGGATTAGGGTTTGATAATAAAAAGTTGAGGATGATGATGAAATACAACAAAATTATGGCGTGCCTACTTACGTCTGCAGCTTGCTTAACGACTCAATTATCTAATGCTTCTGCATTAGAAGTGAAACCTGTAACCTCGACACTTGGCAAATACAATACCTACGCAAAAACTAAATACCCAATCGTATTTGCACACGGACTAACAGGATTTGTCCGTCTTGGTACAGAGAGCTTTGGTTTAGATTATTGGCACCAAATCCTGCCAGATCTAGCGCGTAATGGTGCTAATGTCTGGCCTACACGAGTATCTCCATTCAACTCCAACGAAATTCGTGGAGAGCAATTGCTTCAACAAGTTGAAGATATTTTAGCCATTACTGGTGCACAAAAAGTGAACTTAATTGGGCATAGTCAAGGTGGACCATCAATACGTTATATTGGTGGAACAATTCCTGAACATGTGGCATCCATGACCACTGTCGCTGGTGTGAATAAAGGATCACCTATGGCAGACTTTATCTTGCGTTCAGAAGGAACAGGACTTGATACTGTGCTTGCGACAGCGATGAATTTTGTCTCGGGAGCAATTGTTTGGGCACAAGGATTAAATGCGAAAAGCCTGCCACATGATTCGCTTGCCTCGGCTAAAAGTTTATCTACAGCAGGCTCATTAGCATTTACAGAACGTTTCCCTGCGGGTGTACCAACCACAAAATGTGGTGAGGGTGCATATCAAGTCAATGGCATGCGTATGTATTCATTTACTGGTAATACACCGTTTACCAATGCCCTTGATCCATCGGATTATGCAATGCAAGCGGCATCTTTCATTGTATCTAAGGAAGGTGCAAATGATGGTTTAGTCCCAGTTTGCAGTGCTCGCTTCGGACAAACGATTCGGGATGATTACCGTTGGAATCATTTAGATGAGGTCAATCAAATGATGGGGATGACTAGCATTTTTGCAGCAGATCCAGTATCGGTTTATCGACAACACGCAAATCGTTTGAAACTTCAAGGACTATAATCTTCTCAAGCCTCCATACGCTCATCACGAAATTATGGAGGCTTATCTTAAAAATTGTTCCCTAAAGTTTAAATCCACTTTTCTTTCCTTTTGCTTCGCTATACTCTTATTGTGACAACGGAAATTGTCGAGTATTTCAATCCATCTAAGGAATAGAGATGAGAAAATTTATTTTGGGGACATGCCTCTCTTTCGCATGTTTAATTGGCACGAGTTACGCTGCTACAGCACCTGAACAAGTGACTTCAAAATTTCAAACTACTTATGCAAAAACCCAGTATCCAATCGTATTTAGTCACGGAATGTCTGGTTTTATCAGTATTGGCACTGATCCACTCGGTGTAGATTATTGGTATCAAATTTTACCTGATCTCGCCCGTAACGGTGCAAATGTATGGGCTTCCCGTGTATCGCCATTTAACTCATCAGAAATTCGGGGTGAGCAACTTTTACATCAAGTTGAAGAAGTCATTGCACTCACTGGATCGCCTAAGGTCAATCTAATCGGTCACTCTCACGGCGGGCCCACAATTCGATATGTCGCAGGTGTAAGACCTGAATTAGTCGCATCAATGACAGCGATTGGGGCGCCACATCAAGGCTCACCAGTGTCTGATTTTATATTAAAAATTCGTGATACAGCACCAATCCTTGAAACACCTATTGTGGCTGTAGTCAATCTACTGTCTAAAGCTATTATTTGGGCACAGGGACTTGATCCAGCATCCTTCCCTCATGACTCACTTGCGGGAGCCAATAGTTTGAGCTTAGCAGGATCAGCAATATTTAATCAAAAATATCCTATAGGCGTTCCTCAAAACTCATGCTCTGAAGGTTTATATCGTGAACAAGGAATATATAACTATTCCTTTACGGGTATCGGAACGGTCACAAACCCACTTGATGTAGACTCAGCTTTAAAAATTACCAGTCTATTAATTGACGGTGGTCAAGAGAATGATGGACTAGTTTCACGCTGTAGTGCGAAATTCGGCAAAACCATCCGTGATGATCTCAATTGGAATCATCTAGATGAAGTCAATCAAGTGCTTGGCTTAAAAAGTGTCTTTGCGCCAGATCCAGTCTCGATGTATCGTCAACATGCAAATCGCCTTAAACAACAAGGTCTCTAATATATTTTTTTGTCTGCACTCATCTCTAGATGGGTCCAGACTGTTTAAATAGCCCTCATTAGCATGACATATCTATCCTATAAATGAGTCAACCATCCAATTTATATCAATAAATTTGCACTTTATCTCTTTTTTATAGACTTAAGTCACAATTTTAGTATCTTAAATTATGGCGATGGATATCGCCTGAATCATAAAAATAAACGAATCACTGAATGAGTATCGAAAATGAAACTAAAAAAAATAGTCATGAGCCTATGCATAGGTTCATGTTTTCTTCCTGTTGCACAAGCCTCAACGCAAATTAAAGATTTAGCCGTTAACCATACCGTCAAAACACCTAAATCAAATTATGCACAAACCCAATACCCTATTGTGCTTGCCCATGGCTTATTTGGCTTTGGTAGTATGGTCGGTGTTGACTACTTTTATCAGATCACTCCTGATCTTGCTCGAAATGGTGCAAACATCTGGCAAACACGTGTTTCAACGATGAACTCAAGTGAAGTGCGAGGCGAACAAGCACTGAGTCAAGTTGAAGAGATACTTGCCATTACCGGCAAGCAAAAAGTGAATTTAATCGGACATAGTCATGGTGGTCAGACTGTTCGATATATTGCAGGTGTTATACCTGATCATGTCGCATCTGTTACGACAATTGCTTCTGGAAATCAAGGAGCAAGAATGGCTGATATACTAGAAGGTGTTCTGGTAGGTAATATTTTAGAAGCACCTGCTCGCGCGATTTTTGACAATCTGGTATCGCCAGTGATTACATTCGCATCTGGTCTTGATCCAAAAGTCTTTCCTTATGATGCTAAAGCAGCCCTACAAAGTTTAGGAACGAAAGAATCACTCAAATTTAGTCAGAATTTTCCAAATGGTGTACCTACAACCCAATGTGGTGAAGGGGCTTATCGTGTCAACAATACTCATTATTATTCATTTATGGGTAACTCTCCATTTAATACCGCTTTAGATCCATCTGATTATGGCATGTTAGCTTCTTCTCTTTTGGCTGAAAAAGATGGAGATGGAATTGTAGGGCGTTGCTCCGCTCGATTTGGCAAGGTCATTCGTGATAATTATAAATGGAATCATTTAGATGAAATTAACCATCTACTCGGTTTAAAAAGCATTTTTGCACCAAGCGCTGTAGATGTTTATCGTCAGCATGCAAATCGACTTAAACTCCAAGGGCTATAAAACCTAAACACAAAGGGTGAGCTTTTCACCCTTTCTTTCAGTTTAATAATGATTAACATTTAGTCGAATTTATCTTATTTTTGTTTAGTTTTTCTTTACAATATTTTTTGACAATAAATATTGTCTTTTTAAGGAAGAAAAAATGAAAACAAAAAAAATGATCCCAGCACTTCTGCTAAGTCTGGTAGGATTATCTCAACTTACATATGCTTCAGGCCTGATCGATGTCGAAGCTAAATACGTAAATACCAATTATGCGCAAACTAAGTACCCTATTGTTATGGCCCATGGCTTTGCATTAGGTTTTAGCCGCATTGGTACAGAACATTTCGGTTTAGATCAGTTCTATCAAATTACCCCTGACCTCGCACGAAATGGTGCACGTGTTTTTGTCGCTCAAATGTCTCCTGTCGAATCAACTGTGGTTCGTGGTGAGCAACTGTTACAACAAGTAGAAACAGCTTTAGCTATTACGGGTAAAGACAAGGTCAATTTGATCGGCCATAGTCATGGAGGACCTACTGTACGTTACGTTGAAGCCATTGCTCCTGAGAAAGTTGCTTCTCTAACTGCTGTTGCAGGCAGTATTAAGGGCTCTCCCCTAGGAGATACTTTCGTAAATAGTAAAGTGCTTAATAGTGTAGCAAAATTAGTTATTGGTGATATTTTGGCACCTGCAATTTCAATTATGGAAGGTAATCCAAGTCTTAGCGTTAATTACGAACAATCCATGTATGATCTTTCTGTAAAAGGTTCTTTAGAATTTAATCAAAAGTTCCCTTCTGCTGCGATCCCGAAAGACTGTAATTCTAATGGTTCATCACAAACGGCTAACGGCGTATATCATTATTCTTGGATTGGTTCTTCAAAGGTGACCAATGTTCTCGATATTTTAGATACCGCAATTGTTGTCTTAGGGACAGCGATTATGCCTAATGAACGTAATCACGATGGTCTCGTGCCTATTTGTAGTGCTAAATACGGCAAAGTAATTCGTGATAATTACAACTTAAATCATTTTGATGAAGTCAATCAAATACTTGGGCTTAAAGGCTTCTTTGCTCCTGATCCAGTATCAATCTTTAGACAACATGCCAATCGTTTGAAGATTCAAGGTTTGTAAGTTTTGATCATAAAAAAATGCGCCAAAAGGCGCATTTTTTTGCTTCGAAGCAAGGCTAAAATTAACCTTGTTTACGAGCTGGTAACTTTTCACGAATACGTGCAGCTTTACCAGAAAGTTCACGTAGGTAATAAAGTTTAGCACGACGAACGTCACCACGACGTTTAACTTCGATTTTAGCTACGATTGGTGAATGAGTTTGGAAAACACGCTCAACACCAACACCGCTAGAAATTTTACGCACTGTGAACGCAGAGTTCAAACCACGGTTTTTCTTAGCGATTACAACGCCTTCGAACGCTTGTAGACGTTCACGGTCGCCTTCTTTTACTTTTACTTGGACAACTACTGTGTCACCTGGTGCAAAAGCTGGGATGTCTTGTTTAAGCTGAGCATTTTCTACAGCTTGTACTAAAGGATGCTTACCGCTCATGGGGTATCTCCAATATGTGTGGGTCAGAAGAGGTCTGATATCCACTGGGGCTAGAGGCTAAGGCGCATAGACCCGATTGACTTTCCCTTCATGCTTGACCGCTTCAATGCATAAAGAGCCTATTTAATACTTCAAGCAATATGCTTGAGGTCATATTTGCTTAAATAAATCTAAAAGATTTATTTTTGCGAATCTTTGAGCCATTTCTTTTGCTGCTTAGTCAACTCAACTTTTTCAACCAATTCAGGTCGACGTTCAAGCGTTCGTTGATAGCGCTGCAAAAAACGCCATTTTTCAATATTTGCATGATGACCTGATTTTAGTACCTCAGGCACATCCAAACCTTCAAAATGATCTGGCTTTGTATATTGCGGACAGTCGAGTAAACCATCCACAAATGAGTCTTGAACGTGTGATTGTTCATCAGACATTGCACCCGGAAGTCTCCGAATAATACTGTCCAATAAAACCATCGCAGGCAGTTCTCCCCCAGATAAAACGTAATCCCCTATGGACCATTCCTGATCAACATATTTTTGGATCAAACGCTCATCAACACCTTCATAACGACCACACAATACAATTAATCCGTCATATTGCACGAAATCTTGTACTGAAGGTTCATTTAAGGTTTTACCTTGTGGCGACATATACACCACAGGTACATGAACAGCACCTGCTTGCGTTGCAAGCTCTTTGGCACGATGAATTGCTTTTGCCAATGGCTCAGCCATCATCACCATACCAGGACCACCACCAAATGGACGCTCATCCACTCGTTTGTAGTTCCCTGTTGCAAAATCACGAGGATTAATACAATGAATTTGCATTAAATCGCGTTTCGCTGCGCGACCGCTAATACCAAAACTTGTAATCGCTTCAAACATTTCAGGAAAAAGCGTAATGACTGCAAAAAACATCGCAGACTCCCGTATTTCCGAAAATATTAGTAATCTACGCCCCAATTGACATAGATACGACCAGTTTCGAGATCAACGCGTTGCACCACATCTTTATGCCATGGAATCATTCGCTCTTCGCCATCGACACTGTCAGCAGTTGCACGAACTACCATCACATCGTTAGCACCTGTTTCAAACAATTCGTGGATTTGACCAAGATTGACTTCTTGCTCTTCATCATCCAGACCTAACACTGTTAGACCCTTTAGATCAGACCAATAATACTCGTCCACGCCTGGTTGAGGCAGTTGCGATTTAGAAATCCAGATATTTGCGCCAACTAAATTGTCTGCTGCAGTACGATCACTCACACCTTTCAGCGAAACAACTAAGCCTTTACCATGTGGCTTCCAACGTTTCACATCTACAATTTGCCAACCTGCTTTGGTCTCGATGTACCAAGGCAGATAGTCAAATATGTTGCTCATAGGTTCTGTATTGGAATAGACCCAGAGCCACCCATTTAATCCATAAGCTGAACGTAGCTGTCCAATCTGAATACGATCTTCGGGAACATTCTGTGTTGGTGTCATGGGCTAGCTTCTACCGTATTAAACAGCAGCTGCAGCTTTTTTAGCTTGAGCAGCTAATGAAGCAACACGTTCAGAAGGTTGAGCACCTTGAGCAACCCAGTGAGCGAAACGATCAGCATCTAAACGAAGTTTTTCTGCTTTACCTTGAGCTGTAGGGTTGAAGAAACCGATACGTTCGATAAAACGACCGTCACGTGCATTACGGCTATCAGTCACGATGATTTGATAGAACGGACGTTTTTTAGCACCACCGCGTGCAAGACGAATAACAACCATGATAGAACCTTATAGTTTTTACGGATTATCCCTGCACCGACCATCGATACATTTCAAACCCCTTTCATAGAGGGCAGTATTTTACGTGAACTTTGATCCGATTGAAAGCTCAAAAATTATTTATCCACATTTTTGAATTTAAATTTATTTTCCATCCCAGTTTGTACTTGAAGAAGGTGTACAAGAAGCTGCTTTCACCCAACATTTTTCATTGGCTTCATTTATGACAAAGTGACCATCTGTTTGCATCAATTTTCCACTCACAGGCACTGCACTCAACACCCAGCTGTTGTTGGTTACATCTGATATACCAACTGTATAGACAGGATCATAATGCGGAACTTCAACTCGATTTTGCGCATTGGTCTGAAATCCCAATTCAGCCAACGTGACTGCTTTGCCATCCGATTTAATATAACTGTAATTCGCAACCTGATAGTGCTGAAGTCGAGCTGCAATATCTGCCAATGTGGTTTTTACTTCGACACGTTTAGTTTTACGAACATATTCTTGGTAGGACAGATAGGCAATCATGGCTAAAATTCCAATGATGACCACTGCAATCATGATCTCTACTAAAGTAAATCCTGAATTACCATTGTTTTGCATTTGCACCACATCCTGTATATGCATTGACTTCTTTTAAGTCATTTTCCACCAAATATTCTGTTTTACAACGAATACCCTGACTCGTCGCCAAAAACGCATCATAGTCTGTCTGCGTTGGTACAGCTCGAATCCCCCATGCCCGTCCCAAGCCCTGATCTGAACTTAATAAGGTTTTAGGTGTTTTTTCACTGATATCGGCAATACTAATCACATATTTTGGTTTCTTCGCATCAGGCAGGGAAATACTCGTCATTGATGTATCTTGATCGTAAATATACTTCGCATCAAAACCTCGATAGGAAAAACTGCGACTTTTATAGCGTTCAAGTTGTTCAATAATTTTGGATACTTCTTGCTGAGCCTGTGCAGCAGCATTACGTTTTAAATAACTTTGGTATGATGGCACTGCGATTGTCATCAATATGGCAATTATCACTACAACAACCATCAACTCAATCAGCGTAAAACCTTTTTGATTCATGGTAACCACCTACTGACGCTCAAACCAGTTATAAGCTTTCAGCACTTTGGTTGTGATGTAGTTGGTATAACCACCGCCCAGCAAAGTCGTTTTCTTTTTACCATTCTGGACAATAGGTACGCTGTTTAGCTTACTAATCCCATCAGACTTAGTGTCTGAGATTTCTGCCACAATTTTATTTTGAAGATTAAACGTTGATCCAGCATCTCCACAAACACCATACGGCAAGCAAAGCTTTAAGGTACGACTTGCTCCTTTAATGCCCCCAGTACATTGGTTCGGTTGTTGTGACGATGCATCATTTGGATTGTATAAAGACACATATAAATCTGAATGACTTGGACTATTTGCGATCGCAATATAACCATTTAATGCTTTAACTGTACCAGTATTCGCTGTTTCGTTTTTAGCCGTTGTTCGTTGCAACACATAGAACCAACCACGCTTATTACGGTTCATCAGATGTGGCACTGTTGTACCTGATAAATTAGACCATGCAGTTAAATGAGCTTCGGTAAGGTTTTGTGTTTTAGCAAAATTCGCTTGAAACAAATTCGGTTGTGCCAAGTCATAATCATGTAACACATAGACTCGATTGTCATAAATATTGCTGGTATTTAATGGAAAGCTGCGATTTCCTGACGCAATACTCACCGCACCAAATCGCTCACCATTCAGATCATGGATGGTCAAAGCAGGCATTTCATAAAAACGTTGGTGATACGCACTAAAATCAGCAAGACGTGTCACTCGTCCAAACGCGGTTGTATTCGTTCCAAGACGATTATTGAGATCGACGCGCCACACTTGCCCACCTAAATCACCAAAATATAGGTGATCGATCAAACCATCCGTATTGCGGTCAAATGCTTTAATTTGACTGACCACACTATATTTCATCTCAGCATGCTTAACATCAACACTGGTTTGATTCGATTGGTTGCCATAGCGTGCATTCCACAATAATTCGCCCGTTTCAGCATCAAAAATATAGACGCCCGCCCCTTGATTAGCTCGTTGACCAGTTAATGCAGATTGAGGCTGATAACCATCTGTTTCATAGGCCATATCATAGCCACCACCCACAATCATGACCGTTTTAACTTTGCCGTCAAAACGAATTTTAGCAATGGTAGGTTTAGACCAACTATATCCCATAGCTTTTAAGGCATCTGATTGATTTGTGCCACTCACTGATGTTGATTTACTCTTTATCGTTCCAGAACTTGGATCAACATGGAAAAGTAATTCAGGTTGGTTCGGATTTTTCATATCCAAGGCATAATAACTACGCCCACCCATGCGCATACCACCATAAATGTTGGCTTTCGCAGCAATAAACTTATTGTTGTTCTGATCAATCTTATATTGAACATCTGAAGTCCATGATCCATCCATGCCATAAATAGGATGCGCAGATGACAATAATGTATTGGACTGTTCAAGTAACGCGTCTCGTCGACTTGGATCTTGAACCATTTCATGAGCTAAGAAACTAAATGCCTCTTCACCAGTTTCTTGATCCACAACATGCAATAATCCTTGCATCGTCCCAAATACCACGTAATCTTTTCGATGAGTCGCATTACGGGTATTCGCTAAAATGGTACCAGACCCCGCGTTATATTTTGCTTCGAGCGTCACCAACAATGGTTCCGAGTGAACAACGCCTCCCATTTGCTGCATCACCTTAAGATCTTTAACCTTATTTAGATCATTCCAAATGTATCCAGCAGGTAAGCTACTTAAGTAGTTTTTATCAAGTCGATAACCCAAAGCCGACAGTAAATAGGGTTGATATACATTTTGTCGCCACCCCGACTTGGTTGAATCAATATAGGTCGCGGCTAGCACATTCTGTGTCGTTAATTTCGTCAGTTGTCCATTCTCAGAACCTACCAATCGTTTTGCTTGATCACCCGTTGTGGCAATCGTTGTATTGGTGAATAACGGACGCGTTTTTATTTTGT
Organism: Acinetobacter sp. 25-47-130; assembly: GCF_056779705.1. Lineage (NCBI taxonomy): Bacteria > Pseudomonadati > Pseudomonadota > Gammaproteobacteria > Moraxellales > Moraxellaceae > Acinetobacter > Acinetobacter sp. 25-47-130. The sequence continues at coordinate 93,251 of NZ_JBWYII010000002.1, forward strand.
CTGTAGCAGTAACACCTGCTAGTGGTGAAGGTGTGGCAATCCGAGAGAACACGCCCCCTTGAATTGCACTCAAACCATCATCTATTCCAGTATTGTTCCAAAAATCCTGCGTATTGGTTCGTATTGCACCTGATCGATCAAGTACCTCTTTCCCCGCACGATCAATCATCACAGCTTGAGCGTTAATACTGTATTTCTTTAAGTTCCCTAACCATAATTGATGTGTGGAAGCCAATACCGAATTTGCTGTGCTCACCTGTGGTTGAAACTGCGGTGCGAACACATAAGGATATGCTGAACTTGTTGATAAACGGTCAAATGGCACCACATAAGTACCAAAACTAGCAGCCTCAAAGTTACCATGAGAGACGGCAACCAAGAAGGTATTCAATGCATTCTGAATATCTTCACCAGAAGTCGCTTGGGTATACCCCCCAATTTCTTGGCGAGTCCCGTAAGTATCCCCTTTACCAATCACATTCCCCAACTGTTTTAATGCTTGAGCATTCATACTATTGGAAATGTCATTTCCAGAACCTGTATAGCTACTATCAAATGTACAATGATCGTATAGCCCGTCATTGTCATAATCACGACAGGTTTCTCGTGGATGCTTTTGGAATAAGGGACCAAAACCTACAGTAGATGTATAAACACGCTTCTGATTCGCATCGCTGGTCATCTGCGTTTGATTTGCCAAACGCTGAACCATCTTACCTACGCAAGCCCATGAACTACGGTTTTGCCAGGTGGTTTGATTGGCTGACACAGCATTACCAATATCATCTTCATAAAAACGATATGGCTGCGTCGCCATTTCCTTAAACTCGCCATTGAAGGTCGCGGCACCACTGGCACCTTTGGCATTACCGTAATTGTAATAGACATCTTTTAAGGGCGAGCCTTCACAAGTAAAGCTGTCATCTGCCAACGCATTTTGCATGACAGGGAGTACCGTCTTTGGTCTCAAACCAACTGGCGCCCCATCTGTTAAGAAAAAAACACCTTGCGTACTACATTGGGCATCACTGTTATTCAACTTGTTGAGTGGCGCTCTATAACTACCATCCGCTTTGCGAATGTCCGCTGGCGCAAATGATGCTCCAGATAAACCACGGCTATAATTAGAATATTTAGATGAAGGAAGTAAATCGATGCCTTTTAGGTTAGCCCCAAAGGTGCGATTTCCTAGTAAATACGCATAAGTTTCTGAGAGTAATAGTGGTGTGGGCGTACTACCTACGGCTCCAATACTATTAATTTTATTGATTAAATCCGTCCGGTGAGCAGGTGTAAGTTGTTTTGCTTCTAGTAAGATTTTAGATGAACGAGCATTTTCACCATAGCTTAACCAATCTTCTGTTGTCCCTATTTCACCCGTTGACGTAAACACCGACACCCCAATATAAACATTATCTGGAATACGATAATTTCCTGATAAGTCCTTTGCATTTAAGGCATCTACCAATGAGTTTTTTAAGGCATTTAAACGGCTAACACTTTGACCTTTATAAGTTGCATCTACTGCACTCATACTCATCGAGTTATCAATCGCCAACATGATAATCGGATTATTTTTTGCTACAGGATTTTGATAAATTTGTAGATCACTGGCGTTCATTTGCATTGGGATCGCACCCAATGCCATCACGACTGCAATACTTTGCGCAATCATCTTTTTTGTAAAATGATTCTTTATCTTTTTTTTCACAACACATCCCCATTAAGATTCAGCGCGCTGATAAGCATCAAAAATGTAACTTTGAATTTGGGTGTTATACGGCACACCAATATCCTTTAAACAAGATGAAATGGTTTGTGCATTACCCACCAATGGTGCTGTATGTGGTCGGCGCAAACAAAGATGGATTTCATTCGTTAAATCTGTCGAAGACAATGCGGGTAAGAGCGATGTTGAATAGACTGTTATTTTTTTAGTATCAGAAGGTTGTCCTATACTTTCAGTGTCAGTTCCAACGTTTGCGTTTGAAAGTGGGATATCATGATCACTGTCTGATGGAGGGCTTACGATTACAGACACCTGAGTTAATTGCGCCTTACGAGCACTGGCATAATCCCCATCGTTTGATAAGGAACAAAACCCAGAAACACCATCGACTGAGACATCACTCATTGCTTCATTCCAACGCAATACACTACTGTTGGAAACATTAAACATCGCACTATTGGATTGGTTTCTAAAACAGAATACGACTTCGTCACCTTCATTCTGAATCGAGTAACCAATTAAGCTCAGAGGGTTACCACTGGAGGCAGCATAGCCGCCATGCCCCAATCGATAAAAAACAGTATCGGAAGATTGCATTAACAATTGTTGCGCTTGGCTGTTGGTGGTGATATTCAAACTCACCATACTTTGTCGAATCGCCCAAGTACCAATAATGGTGAGCAGAACTAACATAATCAGTACCACAATCAGCGTTGCACCACGTTGATGTTGAATCATAAGCCCTCCGCTGAATCCATCACACTCATACCATTTCGAATCGCGATCGTTTGTGTAATGACTTGTCGAATAAATTTAGTCGCGACGGTTTTTTGTGCTTTTTTTAATTTTACTTTTTGATCAAGAACTTCGAATTCTTGATGAGGAGAAATTGCTTGATTTTGACCTACATTCTCAGATGACCTTACTAATAAACCGACCTGTATTGAATTGATGCGTGGACGTGGATAAACATTGAGCTTTTTATAATCTTCAATACTTATATATCTTTGCTGTGCCGTATTATCGTCATTAGAAATCCCCAACAGATAGTGAAAGTGATCAACACGATGCATCAAAATTTCACCATTCGTTGTTCCAAAGACAGTCTGTTTATTATTAAAATTTTTTAAAATTTGAGTGCTGTTACGCGTGTACCACCCTGCTTCACAGGCCAAGACCAATGCATCGTGTGGTTCTTTTTGAATATTTGCATTTGCATCTTTACGTAGAAAAAAACGTTGAACAATATATCGTCCAGCATCGTAATTATTACCTTCACAATCCACACCTTGTGTATCAGCATAAAACTGCATGACCAATTGGTCGCTCATTCCCGCTTGAGCAGGTTGTGAAGATTCAGCTGAAACCAACTCTATATTACTCGGCATACCAGATTGCGATACAGGCACAACCTCCGTATTTGGAATATTTCGTGAAATATTGACGGGAATATTGGTCGCATTAAATGCCAAATCACCAGATGTAGGCACCACTGGAGACTGAGCTGAAGTGATAACAATGCCACCATGCGTCAAACGATCATTAATGATATTTACTTGACCATAATTTGCTTTACGAATTTCATAAGTAAGAAAGCGCAGACCAAAGTTGCCGTTATCTTGAACCTCCGACATCCCTTTCTGCATCGTGAATCCCATCTGCCCTGTAAAAAACAGATGTACCGCAGCAGCGGTAATCAATAATCCAAGCACCAAAGCGATCATAAGCTCGACTAGCGTCAAACCTTTTTGCGTATACCTACGATGCTGCATCAATAAAGCTCCATAACAATGCATTGCGCCTTTGGTAAATAACTTCCACCATGGGTACATGCATCTTTTGCAGAAGCATCATCAATAGGTTTGGTTTTTCCCCATGCTACGTAAATGCATCGGCGAGATTGCAAATTATTACTGACTTGGCAATTCGGCATTTTGATACTCATACCAAGACCATTGGCATTTTTTATAATTTGGTCAGCATCATAATGGGCAAAATCGGCTGCTTGAACACATGGGTTCGTCGTTCCTTGTTGTACACATGATTTGGCTGTAGTTGTTTGTGTTTCTGCATTTATTCTGGCTTGATACTGAGTATAAGCATTTGAGTTCGCACGTATCTTCTCAGATAAGTCACGCGCTAAATTCATGGCTTGTAATTTAGACATTGCTTCATGTGAAGCATCAATTGCGCGCATTTGTAAAAATGAAAACCCCAATACCCCAATGGCCAAAACCAATAAGGCAACTAGAATTTCAATCATTCCTACCCCCTGTTGCGCAGCACGCATTAGCATGTCCCCTCTGCTTTTAAATATTGTGTTCCCATTCTTGTAATTGCTATCGTTTTAGAAACACCTAACACCTTATTACAAATAGAAAAATTTATGTCAGATGTAAAGTCAGAAATTCCCCCATCCATCCAGAATGTGACTTTTTCTTGTGATGAATTCAATTTATTTTGCGCTTTGGGTGTCCAATGAAAGATTGTACTGCTATCTGATTGATTCGACTTAAGATCTACAGTCACATCTTTTCTTAACAATGTTGCTTGATTACGCGCCATCATCAGCACGCTTGATAATTCACGCACATCTGAATTTAGGCGATATTGCGCAACAATATTTTTAAAAGATGGAATAGCCATGGTTGCTGTGATTGATAGCACAATTGTGGTAATCAACAGCTCAATAATGGTAAAGCCCCGTTGTAAGTCTTTCATATTCAAACTTTTGTATTTATTTATTAATGTTACAAAAGTAATATTTTATAATTATAAAGCCAACACAGTTATGACAAATGGTATTAAAATGAGGATAAGATCACACTTTTGAAATCTGTTCACTTATCCTGCTATGTCATTGATAATTCATTATTAAGCTTGAGTAACCTGAATTCTCAATTCTTTAGGCAAGCTAAAGGTTATATTCTCCTCTCGCCCATTTAATTCCTGTGGTGACGTAGCGCCCCAATCTTGTAGACGCTGAATCACTTGTTTAATCAAAATTTCAGGTGCTGAAGCACCTGCGGTAACACCAATTTTAGTGGTTTCAGCAAACCATTCCTTTTTCAGCTCATCCGCATTATCTACGAGATAAGCATGCTTACCCATTCGCTCTGCCAACTCACGAAGACGATTAGAGTTCGAGGAGTTTGGAGAGCCAACCACTAAAACGACATCACATTGAGTCGCTAAATCACGGACCGCATCTTGACGGTTTTGAGTTGCATAACAGATATCATCTTTACGTGGCCCTTGGATGGCTGGGAATTTAGCACGTAAAGCATCAATGACTTTTGCAGTATCATCAATTGAAAGTGTCGTTTGAGTGACAAATGCTAACTTATTAGGATTATTCACCTGTAAAGCAGCAACATCATCTTCATCTTCAACCAGATAAATTGCACCACCATTTTTTAGATCATATTGACCCATGGTGCCTTCAACTTCTGGATGCCCTTCATGACCAATCAGAATAGCTTCAATCCCTTCACGCGCATATTTTGTGACTTCGATATGCACTTTTGTCACGAGAGGACATGTGGCATCAAATACTTTTAATCCACGGCGCTCAGCTTCTTGTTGTACAGCTTTTGATACACCATGTGCACTAAAAATCACAATATTGTCATCAGGAACTTCATCTAATTCATCTACAAAAATTGCACCACGTTGGCGTAAATCGTCCACAACAAATTTGTTATGTACCACTTCATGACGAACGTAAATGGGAGGATTAAAGCTTTCAAGTGCACGATTAACGATCGCAATAGCGCGGTCTACACCAGCACAGAAACCACGTGGATTAGCTAAAACAATTTCCATAAGACCCTCAAACGATCGCTAAAATTTGGTCAATGAATCAGAATATTTTTTAAAACAAATGCGAATTGCTATTTAGTTTAAAAGCACTCTGCTCTAAAATAGAGAAGATATTTTATCATATCAGGAAAAATATCATGTCGGGTCTCTTGTTTGTCGTTTCAGCTGCTTCTGGAACTGGCAAAACATCATTAGTTAAAGCCCTACTTGAGCGCGTAAGCAATTTACACGTTTCTGTTTCACACACTACTCGAGGTCAACGTCCTGGTGAATTAGATGGTGTGCATTATCACTTTACCAGCAAAGAATCTTTCATTGAGCAAGTGAATCAAGGTGGTTTCATCGAATACGCAGAAGTTTTCGGTAACTACTACGGCACTTCACAAGCGACTGTAAAAGAACAACTTGCAAAAGGTCATGATGTTTTACTTGAAATTGATTGGCAAGGTGCAGAACAGGTTCGCAAACTTTTTCCTGAATCAAAACAAATTTTCATTCTTCCACCTACTCAATTTGATCTTCGCCAACGCCTATCAAACCGCGGTACAGATTCTGTTGAAGTGATTGAACATCGCTTAAGTTGTGCGGTAGAAGATATGCAACAGTACGTAAACTTCGATTACATCATCTTGAATGATGATTTTAATAAAGCTTTACATGATCTTGAGTCTGTTATTAATGCGAACCGTCTTTCATTATCACAACAGGCTCACCGACATAAAGATTTAATTCAAAAATTAATCACACCGAATTCGTGATTAAACTTGAGTCTATAGACAAAGCATTTTATACTGCGCAGTCTGTTAAAAAAATTTCATACATACGAGAACTCTTATGGCACGCGTAACCGTTGAAGATTGTTTAGACCATGTAGACAACCGCTTTGAGCTTGTACTAGTGGCAAGCAAACGCGCGCGTCAACTTGCTCGTCAAGGTATCGAACCAACTGTAGAATGGGACAATGACAAGCCAACAGTGGTTGCTTTACGTGAAATCGCTGAAGGTCATGTCACTAAAGATATCTTGAAACAGCGTGAGCAAGATTATCAAACGTCTAGCTTAGATTTAGCACTTTCTGCAAATAACTTAAACTTAGATGGTTTTTCTTTCCAATAAGCTTAAGCCCTGCATTTAAAAGAGCCTAGTCCAATGACTAGGCTTTTTTATTGAATTTTTTTAGAGAATGATTCGACAAAATTGAAAAAATTTGTTAAAAAAATTAGATCCATTCTCTATTTAAAAATAGAGCATTGTAGCAATATGAATTTTTAGTAAAGTCTTTTACTTTTTACTCTCTTCCACGGATTCAAAGGTGTAGTATGCCAGGCCCATTGGTCAGCCAAGCTAAGCAACAGCTAAAAGTCATCATCGACGCGTATTTATCTGAAAAGGACGTCGACAGAGTACTTGTGGCCTGCGATTATGCTGACATGGCGCATGATGGTATTACACGCAAAAGCGGTGAACCCTATATTCTGCATCCGATAGCCGTAAGTTGTATTCTGGCGCATATGCGCCTAGACCCAGAAACGTTAATGGCAGCACTACTGCACGATGTTATTGAAGATACCGACTTTAGCAAAGAAGACATTACTGAAAAATTTGGCAAAACAGTGGCTGAGCTGGTCGATGGTGTTACGAAATTAAGTCATTCTAGTGACAAAGAATATAATAAAGCAGCCTCATTCCGAAAAATCCTACAAGCCACGTTACAAGATCCTCGTGTGATCATCATTAAACTTTCAGACCGTTACCATAATATGACGACTTTGGAAGCTTTAAGACCAGATAAACGTGCCCGTATTGCACAAGAAACTTTTGATATATTCGTGCCAATGGCGCGTTTGGTCGGCATGAATGAAATGGCTGACAACCTTGAACACCTCTGCTATCAAAATCTTGATTTAGATATGTTCAATGATGTTCAAGATGCTTTGGCGCAAACCAAACCTCAACGCTGTAAATACCAAGCCATTTGGGAAAAGCATTTGAGTGACCTCTTGGAAAACTCCAATATTCCTGGACGGATTAAAAAGAAAAACAATAACATTGAATTGCTACGCCACTTTGTTAAAAACGAAATTAACCTTCAAGAACTCACACATAGTCATGCGTTTGAAATCGTTCTCCAGACCATTGCCGATTGCGATCGTTTAGTTGAGTTGTTAAAAGATAACTTCCAAGTTTTAAATTACCAAGATCATATCCGCCGCCCTCTTCCAGGTGGCAATCAATCCTTAATGCTGCGTTTGAAAGGCGAGAAAACAACGCTGTCGCTCACCATACAAACTGAACTTATGCGTAAGGCTGCGCGATTTGGGGTGGTATTAGGTGAAAATGCTCCTCAAACATGCCGATCTGCCATTCAAGCATCTATGCAGAATTTGCATACCTTAGTCGGTGGCGACTGTGCAAAGACCACGTTTAATGATCTATTAGATTATCTACATCAAGAAAAAATATGGGTCTATACTCCTCAAGGTCACTTACATGAGTTACCACAAGGAGCGACAGCAGTAGATTTCGCTTATTCTGCAAGCTTGTTCTTAGGTAACCATGCCGTCGGCTGTAAAATTGATGGTGAAATCAAACCGCTTTCTACACCACTCTCAAGTGGTCAAGTTATTGAGGTGATTACAGATGTTCTCGCTTCACCCAACCCGGATTGGCTGAGCTTTATCAACACTCAAAAAGCCAGACGCTCTATTCAAAATATTTTGCGAGACCAAGATATTGATGAACAGCGCCTTGTCGGTCAACAAGCTTTAAATCGTGCATTAAAGTTATTTAATACGTCTATTCATGATCTAACCGATCAAAATTGGACTGAACTATTACAATGGCGCCATATTCCAACCAAGAATCAACTTTTTGAACAAATTGCTGTAGGTGATTTGCTCCCACAACTTGTGGCGAACCATCTCTTTGCTCAAGATCATCATCAAGATCAAGCATCCAGTCGCCTGATCTTAGGTACTGATGGTGTAGATGTTAAATATGCCCATTGTTGTAATGCAGTGTTAGGCGATCCTATACAGGGGCATTTATCTCGCCGTGGTCTTATTGTTCACCGTGCTCGCTGTAAGAACCTTCTACACGAACAACAGTTACATCCTGAAAATATTATGCCGTTGCACTGGAAAGATGAAGGTGAATCAGAAATCAACTTCAATGCTTACTTGTGTATCGATCTATTATTAAGTGATGAGCAAATTTCAGAACTGATTTATATCTGCCGTAAATCAAAAATAGGAATCGAGTCCGTTCGAAAATACGATTCAAAAACCTATCTGAGTATTGTTGTTCATAGTCGTCAGCAAATTGCGCAAATCATTCGTGAACTCCGCATGCAATTTGGTTTTCCGCGTATTTCACGCATGTCAGCTCCTCTTGCGGTTGAAGAAGTCTCACAAGCCTGCTAAACAAATACAGATTAGAGCTTTCACCTATAGTGTTCATCCTTTATGATGAAGCTAGATTTGAATAATGGAGAAATAGATGTCCCGCCAAGTCATTCATACTGAAAATGCACCTGCTGCAATTGGTACTTACTCTCAAGCCATTCTTGTCGGCGATACACTTTATCTTTCAGGACAAATTGGATTAGATCCATATAGCATGGAATTGGTTGAGGGCATTGAAGCTCAAATTCGTCGTGTATTTGATAATCTAAAAGCAGTTTGTGAAGCTGCTGGTGGTTCTTTAGCTGATATTGCTAAACTGAATATTTTCCTTACTGATTTATCTCACTTTCAATTGGTAAACCAAATTATGGGTGAATATTTCGCTCAGCCGTATCCAGCGCGTGCAGCATTAGGCGTTGCAAGTTTACCTAAAGGCGCACTGGTTGAAATGGATGGTGTTGTGATTATTTCTAAATAATTTCAATATCTTAAAAAATACCACCTATGAGGTGGTATTTTTTTATCTAGAAAATCGATGAATTAAACAGCATTTTTAAATGAATTTCATTGACAAACGATAATAATTATCAATAATATCAACTATCGCATTTATCCTTGTGGTTGAGCAGAAATGTACGTTTGTTTATGTCGTGGAATTACAGATCAAGATATTAAAGATGCTATGGCAAATGGCGCTGAATCTTATCGTGAAATTCGTGACTTGCTTGATCTAGGCACTTGTTGCGGACGCTGTGTTCCTGAAGCACGCAGTATTATTAATGAAGAACTTGCTGAAATAGCTGCCAGAATTTCAATCGCCGCTTAATTCAGAATGTGCTAAAAATAATAAGAACTCATTCTATAACTATAATTCAGATTTCCAATTTCTCCCCCCGCTTTGACTCAGCGGGGTTATTTTTTGCAAAAGTGTATTTGATTGCGATTTTCATTTGCTGTTCAATAAATTACTCGTCAGGCTTTAGCAAGTTGGGTTAAGATAATCTCTATCGATAGCCTTCTATGATAGGCTGAATTTTGAGTTTGGAGCTAAGATCATGAAAGGCAGCCGTGACGTTATTCATCAGTTAAATCAGGTGCTTTACCACCATCTTACAGCCATCAACCAATATTTCTTACATTCACGTATGTTTAATGATTGGGGCATCGAACAACTCGGTTCAGCGGAATATAAAGAATCTATCCGCCAAATGAAGCATGCAGATAAAATCATTGAACGAATTTTATTTTTAGAAGGTCTACCAAATCTGCAACATCTGGGTAAGCTCTATATTGGTCAACACACAATCGAAGTGCTGCAATGTGATGTTCGGAAAGTGAAAGAAAACATTGAAACGATTCAAACTGCTGTGAAATTAGCAGAAGAACAACTCGATTACGTTACGCGCGATTTGGTACAAGAGATTTTAGAAAAAGAAGAAGAGTATTTAGATTGGGCGACCACTCAACTCGATCTTGTCGATCAAGTTGGTGTAGAGAATTATATTCAAAGTCAAATTTAATGATTGAAATAAAAAAATCCCCTTTCGGGGATTTTTTTATTTCAATAAGTCATCATACTCAATATGTTGCTTATGCAATGTTTTTAAAATCCATAATTGATGCTTCGCTTCTTGCTCCTTACCATTAAAAGCCAACACTTGTGCATACTTATGTAAATCATATTTTGATGCCAAGTTTGCAACCATTCGCTCTAGATCAGCAAGTTGTTGTTCTGTCATTTCAGTTTTAGGATCTAGTCCAATCCACCACACACGCTCTTTAAATTGAGTAATCAACCAAATTTGCTTTTGCATGGTGTGTTGCTGATCTACTGTTAAAGCTTCAGTCTTTGATGCGAGTACACTTTGCTCTTTATATAAAAAATAATCTCGTGTCGTAACTAAAGCCCCAACAATCGTGATAAGACCAATCACTGCGAACACTCGACCATTCACTTTTAATGAAGGCAAATTTGTATATTGCGCCTGAATGATGCCCAGTAAAAAACCTGCTGGAAGTAGAAAATAAGCATAATGCAAAGGAAACTCTAACATGCCATGAATGAGGATTGCACATACCATTAATGTTGCAATGATCGATATATTATCCTTCACCCCTTTATTGAGCCAAAGTAGCCAAGCTGTAAAGTACAGAAGAATAAACCCACCTAAAATCAAACCATTCCAAACCAATAAGTCTAGAATCATGTTGTGTGCACTTTTATACCAAAGTGAAACTTGGAAGGTATCGGTAATATAGTATTGTGCTAAGCCTGTTTGATTCCATCCATACCCCCACCATGGTTGATGCAGAATCGCAGCTATCATTTGTTGCCACATGTCGAGGCGAATATCGCCTGCACCTTTCGCCACTATTGCTGAGCCTTGAACAGCAGTTTGAGCATCTGTAACGGCAAAAAGCCATTGATTAAGAGATGCTAAATTAGATGAAAGTAATATAAATAAGCCAACCCATAATGCGAGATGGATATAAGAAAATCGATTCTGTTTCTTGACTTGTTTGATTAACCAATAGATCACAATAAAAGCACAAACGATAATACTTGTTCGAGATTGTGCTAACACCACACCAAACAGTGTGATTAAAGACATTGGCACAAGAAAAAAACTAGAAATTATTTTCTTTTCAAACAGATAAATACTACTTAATAAACTTAGAATGAGCAATGTTGCTAAATTATTCGGCTGAGCTAAATTCGCATACGGGCGATTACCATTAAATGAATAAATAATACCTGAAAAGAAGGTATGCATATCCAACCACTGTAGCACCGCAAATATTGCTGATATAAATCCTACAGTAAAAAATGTTAAACAGGTAATTTTAAATACTTGTTCTCTCTTTTTCTGCTCGAGGCAAAGTTGATATCCAGCAATCACCATCAACATAAAGAACAGAATATACGCAAAACTAAATAAAGCATTGCTGAAATAGATGTTCTGTCCAAAAATAAATTGAATGAGTGGAATACTTAAAAATGGCAATAAATAAAGCTGTGGTTTTGCGATTTTTACTTTAGATTTTGCTAAGCATAGCAATAAAAAAGAAGCTGCGATAAACGTCAGTATTTCTGAGCCAAAAGTCGGCCAAGGCGAGCGATGGTATGGTAATAAAAAAGCAAGCAAAAAAGTACAAAAACTCAATACAGAATATATCATTAAACCTTCAATTTAGTGATTTCGAATCAGTATATAATAATTAAAGTTTCTTAGTAAATATAAAACAAAAGATGGGAGAAAACTCCCATCTTATTGATTCTAATATCTAAGTAAGATTATTCTTCGTCTGCAGCACCAGGAGCTTTACATGATTTAGGTGCTAAGTTAGAAGCAACATTAGTCTCACATTTCCATGCTCCAACTGATTCATCTGAACCTTCAGTGCCAGCATCTGCATCAGCTGCTACTGCGTCTGCATCAGCTGTACGAACCCACTGAATAAATTTACCATTAATACGCGATGAACCCTGTAATAAACATTTGATCTCAGCTGCTCCCTCTGTCGTTACAGTTGCAGTAATTGTTTTACAAGCAGCAGTGTCTTCAGGAAGACCAACACCTTCTGGATTTTCGATATCTGCACCAATTCCTTCAGATAACTTTAATTCAGTATTCGTCTTACCACCAGTGATATCAGCTAAACCAACTGAAACCTGTGATTTAGCAACATAGTTTTGATAAGCAGGAATCGCAATCGCAGCAAGAATACCGATAATTGCAACAACAATCATTAACTCGATTAAAGTAAAACCTTTTTGAGCGTTCATAACATCTCTCCTAATTTTTTAAGTTCAAAGTTAACAACCTATCCCCAAAATAGATTTTGTTGTTGCTAACTAACTGATGCTATTTTCGGATAACGCGTCAAGGTTGCCAATAAATAATTTTCAAATTTATTTTTAATGTTAATTTATGTAAAAAAGTGACATTTTTTGTCACTTTTCTTAACTCAATTTAAAATAATTGGCTGATTACTCAGCTCATTTTCTAAATCTTGCCCTTTATCATCATAAAAACGATTTAAAATTTCGCCGACTTCCTTCACACCAACAATAACACCCTGTTTATAATTTTTGTTTTTTAGCTCATTAATCATGTGATCACAGATTGCTTGCCAATCCTGTTGTGTTGTGGCCTTTTGAATTCCACGATCAATCACAATTTCAACTTTCTGCTCACATAGATTTAAATATATCAGTACACCACTATTAAACTCTGTATCCCACACACCTAATTCAGCAAAAAGTTGTTCGGCGCGCTGACGAGTATTCATTGAATAAGCCAAGGCACATGGAATATATCCCTCTATGACCACTTGGATCTCTCCAACATGACCTTGCTCCGCTTGTTTCACTGCCTCAGCAATTGCATTTTGGTCCATCTTGGAAAAATAACGTTTAGACGCAGGCAAATAACAAAAGTGCCTAATCCAGCGCTTGAAGCTCGGTTGAGATGCTTGCTGCAACTTTGGTTCAGTGATAATTTCTGTCGTTTCAGTTTTTGTTACCATGAGCCTGACGCACCTCCCCCACCAAAGCCACCACCACCGCCACTAAATCCACCACCGCCAAATCCGCCTCGACCGCCACTGCCGCCGCGTCCTCCGCCAGATAAAAATGCTTGGAAAATCAACTGTGCGATGGATGTAAATAATAAAAAGAAAATTCCAATGCCCACAATCAAGCTGATTAAAATCCCTGAACCATAAATCATGCTCGCAGCAAAAGCAGTAACACCCGCGACCGAAGCACTTAAACGATTACCAATAATAAAAGAACCAATCACACCAGCAATCAAAATGAATAATACCGTGTTAAATGTCTTTTCTTTTGCATATTGTGCTTTTAAGGCTTGTTCTTGTCTAAGTTTCAGTTCTTCAGCAGCTTGTTGGGCAATTTCAGGATCAAGGTTAACGATTCGTTCAATTTCTCTGACTCCTGAAATTAAACCCTGTCCAAATTGATTGACTTTAAAGTAAGGCGTGATTTGTTCACGAATGATTCGACTCGCAACGATATCTGGAATGATACCTTCCAATCCATAGCCTGTTGCGATATGTAATCTTCGATCATTGATTGCCACCGCGATTAACAAGCCATTATCTTGTTGAGCAGAACCCAACCCCCAAGTCTGTGCAGTCCGCATTGCAAAATCAAAGATACCTTCCTGACCAGTTGTTGGAACGATGACGATCCCAATTTGAGCCTTACCCTCGCTATATAGACCGCGAATTATTGTATCAAGCTCCGACTTTTCTTGAGGAGAAAGTATATTCGCCTGATCTATCACAGGTTCATTTAATGTAGGAAGTTGACGTCGTGAGTCTCCTTCCTGCATATCATTTGAAACAGTAACAGGAGATACTGGTGTTGGTTTATTTTGCTGAGCACTTGATGATGGATTTGCTGAATTGGGTTGAATCACTTTTCCCAGCACAATCGCGTCAGACTCATGATCTACTGCTGTTGCAGTTTCTGCATGAACCGTTTGCAATGTACAGGTCATCACAAAGACAAATAGCCATGAAATCAATTTCATACTATTGTGTCTAAGATGCTGTGTTCTCATGCTCATATTCATTAACTTCTAATCACTGATTTAATCAAAAGAAACATTCGGTGCCTTTTGTGCACTCGCTTCGGCACTAAAGTTTTCTTTTGCATCCATACCAATGACTTTTGCAGTTATGACTTGTGGGAATTGACGAACATAGGTGTTGTAATCTTGGACGGTAGAAATATAGCGATTACGCGCAACTGCTATACGGTTTTCTGTACCCTCTAATTGTACCTGCAAATCACGGAATTGCTCATTTGCTTTAAGATCTGGATAGTTCTCAGTCACTGCCAGCAAACGTGATAATGCACTTGTCATTTGTGATTGCGCTTCTTGATAACGCTTGAATAGTTCAGGATTTTCAAGGACTTCTTTATCAACTTTGAGCCCTGCAACATTTGCACGTGCCTCTGTGACTTCAGTTAAAACTTGTTCTTCATGTTTTGCATATCCTTTTACTACATTCACCAAATTCGGAACAAGGTCTGCTCGACGCTGGTATTGGTTTTGTACTTCAGACCATGATGCAGTCACCGCTTCATCTTTCGCTTGAAGTGTATTGTACCCACAACCTGTGAAAAGCAAGGTACTTGATAATGCGAGCACAACAGCTGATTTTTTTAAAATTTGCATGACATCAACCTCATTATTTATTTGTATTTGTTTAATTAAAAATATTGTATACGCAAAGTCAAAATTGAATGTAGCATTTATTTTATGGCTTTAATTTATATAAAAACATTAAGATAAAAAAAGCCACCCTAAGGTGGCTTTTTGTTTGAAATTACTCTTCGTCTTTTTTATCGTCAGCTGGAGGTAAGTCCTTCACAGCTTCAGCAATTAGACCAAACATGTAGTTTCCGTATGCATTAGTTTTATCATAATGAAAACGTAAACGAGGTGTGATACGTGTCTTAATACGACGACTCAGCTCATGACGCAGAAAACCTGATGCTTTGTTTAAAACATCTAGAGTATCTTTATTTGCTGCTTCACTTTGTTCATCACCAAGTTCACGCCCCATGACAGTAACATAAACTTCAGCATAGCCTAAATCTGGGCTCACTTTCACCGCTGAGATGGTCACAAGACCACCTAAGCGTGGATCTTTCAGCTCCTGACGGATAAGTTCAGACAATTCACGCTGAACCGTGTCCGCCATACGCTTAAGACGTTGACTACCCGCCATTAAAGACTCCGTTTAATTAATTGAACATCATAGACTTCGATTTTATCGAGCACTTTGATGTCTTTATAGCCTTTGACTGCAAGACCACATTCCATACCAGCACGAACTTCTTCAACCACTTCTTTATAACGGCGAAGTGATTCAAGTTCACCTTGGAACACAACCACGTCATCACGTAAGACACGAATTGGTTTATTACGGTGTAATAAGCCC
This sequence comes from Acinetobacter sp. 25-47-130, assembly GCF_056779705.1. Lineage (NCBI taxonomy): Bacteria > Pseudomonadati > Pseudomonadota > Gammaproteobacteria > Moraxellales > Moraxellaceae > Acinetobacter > Acinetobacter sp. 25-47-130. The sequence continues at coordinate 109,184 of NZ_JBWYII010000002.1, forward strand.
TCAAGAACCATACAACCTGCTGCCGCACCAAATTTACTTGAGTGGAATACTTCACGTACTTCAGCCACACCAAGAATCGTTTCACGGTGTTCTGGTGCAAGCTTACCACTCATGGCATCTTTCACATCATCAATCAATTGGTAAATGATTGAGTAGTAACGGATGTCGATACCATCTGCGTCAGCTTTTTGGCGCGCTGTATTGTCTGCACGAACGTTAAAGCCTAATAAGAATGCTTCTGAAGATTCTGCAAGTGTGACATCAGACTCAGTAATCGCACCAACACCTGAACCAATGACACGCACTTTCACTTCATCAGTTGAAAGTTCAGCCAATGCAACATGAAGCGCTTCCAATGTACCGCGAACATCTGTCTTCAGAACTACATTCACAATCGGCACATCTTTTTTGCCCATTGAAGCCATTAAGTTTTCAAGACGCATTGCAGATTGACGCTCTAAACGTTTCTGACGCTCACGATCCATACGTGCATCAGCCACTTCACGAGCTTTCTTCTCATCGTTAACAACAAGAACTTCATCACCCGCCATTGGCGCTTCTGGAAGACCTAAGATCTCAACTGGAATCGATGGACCTGCAGATTTAATACGTTGACCATTTTCATCAGTCATCGCACGTACACGACCGTAAGATGCGCCTGCAAGAACGAGGTCACCTACTTTTAATGTACCATTTTGAACAAGAATCGAAGTAACCGCACCACGGCCTTTATCAACACGTGCTTCGATTACAACACCTTGTGCCGCACCTTCTTCAGAAGCTTTAAGCTCTAGAAGTTCAGATTGAATCAAGATCAAGTCAAGAAGTTCATCAATACCTGCACCCGTGTGCGCAGAAACCATCGCGACAGGGACATCACCACCCCATTGCTCAGGCACGATTTCTTTAGTTGTCAATTCATTCAATACGCGATCTGGATCAGCAGATTCTTTATCCATCTTGTTGATTGCAACAATGATTGGCGTACCTGCTGCACGAGCATGGTCAATCGCTTCCGCTGTTTGTGGCATAACACCATCATCAGCTGCGACCACCAATACAACGATATCAGTTGCTTTCGCACCACGTGAACGCATCGCAGTAAATGCTGCGTGTCCCGGAGTATCTAAGAAAGTGATAATACCTTTATCCGTTGTAACGTGATAAGCACCGATATGCTGTGTAATACCGCCCGCTTCACCTTGCGCTACTTTCGCACGACGAATACGATCAAGAAGCGATGTCTTACCATGGTCAACGTGACCCATGATAGTAACCACTGGTGGACGCGTTGTTTGTGCACCACGTGCTTCTTCAGCCGCTTCAAGCAAGTTATCTTCCGCTTGAGTATCTGATACTAGAACTGGGTTATGACCCATTTCTTCAACCACTAGAACTGCTGTATCTTGGTCAATTGATTGGTTTTGAGTGACAAGCTCACCCATTTTCATGAGTGTTTTAATTACTTCACGAACCTTAATCGCCATTTTTGCAGCAAGGTCAGCAACAACAATAGTTGCACCGATTTCAACATCATAAACTTGCTTTTTAACTGGCTTCTCGAAACCATGTTTATTAGCTTGGCTTGATTTCAAACCACGTTTATGAGAGTTGTCACGGAAAGATTGCTCTTCTTGACCGCGACGACCACCTTTCTTAGGAGAACGTGCACCTGGTGTGTTATTACCACGCTTAATGTCACGGTCTTCTTTCGCGAATGAATCTTCGTATGCTTGACCAACAAGACCAGCAGCCAATGGAGAATCATCGACCACACGAATCGTTGCAGTTGCATCTTCATTAGAGTACTTAGAAGCCATCTGACGCATTTGTTCAAGCGTACGTTGTTGTGCTTCTTCAGCTGCTTTACGACGTGCTGCTTCTTCGACTGCTTTTAATTTAGCAGCTTCAGCTTCACGTGCTTTTTTCTGTTCTGCAGTTTCAGTTGGCTTAGTTGCTTGTTTAACAATCGGTTTATTTGTTGACTTGCGCTTAACCACAACCGCAGCTTTAGCAACTTCTTGCTTCTCACTCGATTGTTTCGCTGCAGCACGCATTGCATCTAAGTTCGCTTTCGCTTTACTTACTGCAGGTTGCGCCTTCTCTTCAGCTTGAGCTGGTTTAACTTCAACTTTTTGCTGTGCTTTTGCTTCAGTTTCAGCTTTTGCTTTTGCCAATGCTTCAGCTTTAATTTGTTCAGGATCTGGCTTAGTGAACGTATGCTTCTTACGAACTTCTACGTTAATAGTTTTAGCTTTACCTGATGTACTTGCTACTTTTGCAGTACTCGTAGTTTTACGTTTCAACGTGATTTTTCCTGCGCTGCCGCTGTCTTGCCCATGCGCTTTTTTCAAATGAGCGACTAAACGGTCTTGCTGTTCTACTGAGATTGTGTCTTCTGCCTTAGATTGAGGCAACCCAGCATCTCGCACCTGATCTAATAGTTTTTCAACTGGAAGACCTACGCTGACTGCTAACTCTTTAATTGACTTATCCGTCATGTATGACCTCCTCGTTAATTAAACCATGATTCACGTGCTTTCATGATCAATTGACCTGCTTTCTCAGCACCTAAACCTTCGATATCAGAGATATCATCAGTTGCCTGATCTGCTAAATCATCTACTGTGATTACACCGCGAGCCGCTAATGCATAAGCAAGCTCTGAACTCATTCCTTCCATCGCTAGAAGCTCTTCGCTCGGTTCTTGAATATTTTCTTGCTCTTTCAGTGCATCTGCTAATGCAACTTCTTTCGCACGGCTTTGTAAAAGCTCAACCGTTTCTGCATCTAATTCGATTTCATCAAATGTTTCAGCTGGAACGTAAGCAATCTCTTCAAGTGAAGTAAAGCCCATTTCTACCAATGCCATCGCAAGGTCTTCTTCAATATCAAGACGACCTACAAACATATCGAGATATTGCTGTGCTTCATTTTGTTGACGAGCACGGTACTCTTCTTCAAGCATCATATTGAGCTTGTAACCAGTTAACTCAGAGGCTAAACGTACGTTTTGACCTTGAGAACCAATTGCACGCGCCAATTGATCGCTTGTAGCAAAAATAATATCTGCTGTGCGTTCTTCTTCATCAATCACAATACCCGATACATCTGCTGGCTCTAAAGCACTTGCGATATATTGAGCTGGATCATCTGACCAAACTACAACATCAATACGCTCACCGTTCAATTCTTGCTGTACAGCTTGGATACGTGTTCCACGCATACCAATACATGCACCAACTGGATCAATACGATGATCGTTCGTTTTCACTGCAATTTTAGCACGAACACCCGGTTGACGTGCAGCAGCTTTAATTTCGATGATTTCTTCAGAAATTTCTGGAATTTCTTTTTTCATCAATGCCATTAACATTTCTGGCTTAGCACGAGAAAGTTGTAGCTGCGCACCACGACCTTCACGGTTTACGTTAAATAAAATCGCATTTACACGTTGTTTAGGACGTAAAATTTCTTTTGCGATCATTTCTTCGCGTGCAAGATATGCTTCCGCATTCTCACCGAGGTCAATAATGAAACCATCTTTAGTTTGTTTCTTTACTTCACCGTAAATTAACTCACCAACTTTAGATTCATATGCATCTGCAATAAGCGCGCGTTCAGCTTCACGAATTTTCTGAACAATAACTTGCTTCGCGATTTGAGCTGCAATACGACCAAATTCAATTGATTCTACTTCAAGCTCACGCACATCACCGATTGACCATTTCGCTGGGTCTACATCAGAAATCGCGTCTTGGCATGCAGGCATTTCATGATCTTCATCTGCTACTACAGTCCATTGACGGAAAGTACGGTATTCACCAGTCTTACGATCGATTTCAACGCGCAACTGTGCTTCTTCAGAATTTGTGCCTTCGTAGAATTTTTTCTTCGTTGCAGCAACTAGAGCTTGCTCGAGCGCTTCGAAAATCGCTTCACGACTAACACCTTTTTCATTACTAACCGTCTCAGCAACGGTAAGAATTTCACGGCCCATAAGTCACCTACTATTCAAATTCTTTTAGTTAAGATTAATTTAGTCTTGGTAGATCAAGTTGGCCTTATCGATATTGTGACTATCGATCTCGAGCACTTGTTGCTTTTCAACTTCAACTTGGATCATTTCATTTTCTACATCTACAGCAACCAGTTTCGCTTGGAATTTACGGCGGTTATCCACTGCAGAAATCAAACGTAAAGCAACTTGTTGACCAATATATGCTTGCATCTGTTCAAGTTTAAAGAAAGTGCGATCCCAACCTGGTGATGAAACTTCTAATGCATATTCACCAGAAATTGGATCATGAACATCGAGGATTGCACCAACTTGTTGGGTAACACGTACACAATCTTGCACACCCACACCACGACCAAGATCAATTTCACCGTCTTCGGAAATAACAGGTTCTTTGTTTGGATCTTCAGGCTTGTCAATGTAGATACGTACTAGCGAACGCTTACCCTGAGGTGTAAATTCTAAACCCCATAGTTCAACATCGCACGCCTCAACAGCGGGTGCGATCAGTTCATACAATGCTTGGGTTTTATTTGATAACTTCATTTACTCTCGTCATTTATGTGCGATTCAATCGGCCAACAGACCGACACAGACTAACTATAGTGATAGCATGATTATTTGACCAATTGATGTCCACACTACACGATAGATAACAAAAAAGGGCGCATTCGCCCCCATTATTGCACAGAAAAGCAATGCCCACTGTGCAAAAAGGCCCACCTAGTTGTGAGCCTCTTTAGAAACTTGGTAGCGGGAGCTGGATTTGAACCAACGACCTTCGGGTTATGAGCCCGACGAGCTACCAGACTGCTCCATCCCGCATCAACGTGCAAAATTATATCTAAATTTGAATCATTTTTCAATCAGAAAAATTTTCTAATTAGACTTGATTAAGTTGCACCTTAATCAAAAGTGGTAGCGGGAGCTGGATTTGAACCAACGACCTTCGGGTTATGAGCCCGACGAGCTACCAGACTGCTCCATCCCGCATCAACGTGCAAAAAGTATATCTCAACTCAAACCTTGTTTAAGTTGCCTATCTTAAGTTTGCATCTTAATTATAGGATTGAGTGGTAGCGGGAGCTGGATTTGAACCAACGACCTTCGGGTTATGAGCCCGACGAGCTACCAGACTGCTCCATCCCGCATCAACAGATTTTGCTGCAAACACCAACTTAAACTTCTGGAATATAAGTTGGTGCGGAAGGGGGGACTTGAACCCCCACGCCCGAAAGCACTACCACCTCAAGGTAGCGTGTCTACCAATTCCACCACCACCGCAGCTGTGACGCATTCTAGTGGTTTCAATGAAAAATTGAAAGCGAAATATTCAATTATTCAGCTGGTTTTGGTGCAGTTGATGAAGTTTCAGGCGATTTTTGATCAACTTGCTCAGTTGTGTTAATCGTTTTCAAACCATAAGCATCTGTCGTTTGCTGCTTCGCAAAGTAAGCCAAGCTAATACTTGTGATAAAGAATAAAGCAGTAAGTATCCCGGTTAAACGAGTTAAGAAGTTACCAGAACCAGAAGCGCCGAATACAGTCGCTGCACCGCCACCGCCAAAAGACGCACCTGCATCTGCACCTTTACCATGCTGTACTAGAATTAAAATAATCATCAATAACGCTAAAATGATGTGTAGCACCAGTACAAAAGATTGCATGATGAACTCCTAATTATTTTGATTGGGCAAATGCTTGCGCAATTTGAACAAATGATTCTGCATTAAGTGATGCACCGCCTACGAGGGCACCATTAATATCTGGGCATGCTGCCAATTCAACAGCATTCTCAGGCTTTACACTACCACCATAAAGAATTGCTATGTTTTGACCTTCAGGTGTAATTTGACTCAATCCTTCACGAATTTTAGCATGCATTGCTTGTGCATCATCCGGGGAAGCTGTTTTACCAGTTCCAATTGCCCAAATTGGCTCGTAGGCGACGGTAATATGCACCCATTGCTCTGGATTCACAACACCTGCAATGTCACAAATTTGTTGTAACACCACTCGCTCAGCTTGCCCACTTTCACGCTGTTCAAGGCTTTCACCCACACAATAGATGATATGTAAGTTAGCAGCTAAAGCATTTTTTATTTTTTCATTAAGAATCGCAGGCGTGTCATTAAATATTTCACGACGCTCAGAATGTCCAATTAATACATAATCGACTTGGCTATCCTTTAAAAGATCTGCACTGACTTCACCTGTAAATGCACCAGTACCCGCAATACGCGATACATCTTGAGCAACCACAAACACTTCATGAGCATCTGTTGCAAGTTCATTTTTTACTTGGAGTAAAGCCAATAAAGTTGGCGCAACACCAATTTTACAAACTTCATGAGCGATTGAAGCTTGCTCAAGCTGTTGTTTCAAATCAGCTAAAAGCTGTTGCGTGTTAGCCTGCATTGGGTTCATTTTCCAATTGCCTACAACCCACGGAGTAATTGTCGAACCCGACATAGATCTAACCTTCTATCAAAAATGCGCACATTCTACACGGATTTTAAAAAATTAACGTAAAAATTCAATGGATACAGATTCAGCACCTAGAATTCTTTAAAAAAAGACAACATAAGACACAATATCCAACAGAATAAGTGAAAAAATTCAATTTTTTCATAGTTTTCGGATAATATTAATGATTTTAAGTATAGAATTTTCTACTTATAACCGTATAATTTTAATATTCGAATTATAAAATGAATTTAAGGCGTATTGGGGATGACTTTAGATCAAAGTGGGCCAAAATTTTCTGGGTTAAGTCGTCGTTTGGTTGATGAAGGCATTTTGACCTCCCAGCAAATGCAAAATGCTATTATTAATTCAAAAAAATCTCATCAAAAATTAGTACCTTACCTCGTTGAACATCTCAAAATACGAGCAAATACGATTGCTGAAATGGTTGCTCAAGAGTTTGGGGAGCCATTGTTCGATTTAGATGCATATAATGTTGAGTTACTACCTAAAGATATCGTTGCAGAAAATCTTGTTACAAAACATGTAATCTTACCTTTGTATCAAAGAGGTATATCTTTATTTGTAGCGACGAGTGATCCTACAGATATCGAAGCATTGGAAGCAATTCGATTTAATAGTAAATTAAACGTCGTTCCTATTACTGTAGAACATAATAAACTTGAAAAACTGATCGAAAAGCATTTTTCTGAAAATGAGAATTTCAATTTCGGTGATGAAGATCTTGACGTTAACGTGGTCGAGAACGATACACCGCAAAATAATAACGATGATGGTCCTTCAGGTGATGATTCCCCGATTGTTAAGTACATCAACAAGCTTTTGGTTGACGCCATTCGCATGGGTGCATCAGATTTACACTTCGAACCTTATGAAAAAACGTACCGAGTTCGATACCGCGTTGATGGTGTTTTAAGAACTATTGCAAATCCACCATTGCAACTCGCGAATCGATTAGCTTCACGCTTGAAAGTTATGTCTCAAATGGATATTTCAGAAAAGCGTATTCCGCAAGATGGCCGTATTAAGCTTAAATTATCTCGTACTAAAGCGATTGATTTTCGTGTTAACTCATTACCAACCCTATTTGGCGAAAAAATCGTATTACGTATTTTGGATCCGTCTAGTGCAATGCTCGGTATTGATGCATTAGGTTATGAAGAAGATCAGAAAGCTTTATTCCTTGAGGCACTTGAGAAGCCTCAAGGCATGTTACTGATTACGGGTCCAACAGGTTCTGGTAAAACAGTATCGCTTTATACAGGATTGAATATTTTAAATACTGAAAATGCCAACATCTCTACAGCAGAAGATCCCGTAGAAATTAACTTAGAAGGCATTAATCAGGTCAACGTCAACTATAAAGTGGGCTTAAGCTTCTCAGTCGCATTGAAATCATTCCTGCGTCAAGATCCTGATATTATTATGGTCGGGGAGATTCGAGATCTCGAAACAGCTGAAATTGCAATTAAGGCAGCACAAACAGGCCACATGGTGATGTCTACACTTCATACCAATAGTGCTCCTGAAACCTTAACCCGGTTGCGCAATATGGGGGTTCCCTCTTTTAATATTGCAACTTCGGTGAATCTCGTCATTGCTCAACGACTTGCTAGACGACTGTGTGTACACTGTAAAGTACCTGCTGATATTCCTAAACCAAGTTTGTTAGAAATGGGATTCACAGAACAGGATTTAGCAGATCCAGATTTTAAAATTTATCAACCTGTCGGTTGTCCTGAGTGCCGTGATGGTTATAAAGGACGTGTCGGTATTTATGAAGTCATGAAAGTGACACCTGAAATTTCGAAGATTATTATGGATGATGGCAATGCATTAGAGATTGCAGCTGCATCTGAAAGACTGGGGTTTAAGAATCTTCGACGTTCAGGATTAATTAAGGTCATGAACGGACTTACTTCTTTACAAGAAGTGAATCGAGTGACCAGTGAATAATTAAAAATAAGGAAATCATTATGGCGGTGAAAAAAGCACAGATGATGCCAACGTTTGTATATGACGGCGTGGATCGCAAGGGAACCAAAGTTAAAGGTGAAATGCCTGCGCGTAATATTCAACTTGCAAAAGTCATGCTCCGCAAACAAGGCATTACGGTGCGTAGTATCCGCGAGAAGCGCAAGAATATTCTTGAAGGCTTAATGAAGAAGAAAGTGTCTACTTTGGACATCACCATCTTTACGCGTCAGCTTGCCACCATGATGAAAGCAGGTGTACCACTTGTTCAAAGCTTTGAAATTGTTGCAGAAGGCTTAGATAATCCTGCAATGCGTGAAGTGGTTTTGGGTATTAAAACTGAGGTCGAAGGTGGTAATACTTTTGCAGGTGCACTACGCAAATATCCTCAGCATTTTGATCAGTTATTCTGCTCATTGGTAGAATCAGGTGAGCAATCAGGTGCGCTTGAAACCATGCTCGATCGAGTTGCGATTTATAAAGAAAAAAGTGAAGTTCTCAAACAAAAAATTAAAAAAGCGATGAAGTATCCAATTGCTGTCATTGTGGTTGCAATTATTGTGACCATTATTTTGATGGTCAAAGTGGTTCCTGTCTTCTCTGAGATGTTTAGCTCATTTGGCGCAGACTTACCTGCGTTCACGCAACTCGTAGTGGCAATGTCTGAGTGGGTGCAAAAATATTGGTTTATTTTAATTATTGGTATCGCGCTGACCATTATCGGCTTTATTGAAGCCAAAAAACGTAGTCAAAAATTTGCGGATGCATTAGATCGCACGGCTTTAAGGCTGCCTATTTTTGGTGATTTGGTTTATAAAGCAATTATCGCACGTTATAGCCGTACACTTTCAACCACATTTGCTGCCGGCGTCCCTTTAATCGATGCACTCCAATCAACAGCTGGCGCAACGAATAACGTGGTATATGAGCAAGCAGTTATGCGTATTCGTGACGACGTTGCGACTGGTCAACAACTTCATTTCGCTATGCGCTCGACCAATTTATTCCCATCTATGGCTGTGCAAATGGTAGCGATTGGTGAAGAATCGGGTTCACTCGATGCTATGCTAGATAAGGTTGCAACCCATTATGAAAGTGAAGTCGACAATGCTGTCGATGGCTTAACCTCCATGATGGAGCCTTTGATTATGGCCATTCTAGGTGTCTTGGTCGGCGGCTTAGTCATCGCAATGTATCTTCCAATCTTCCAAATGGGTTCTGTGGTGTAATGAACGAAATAATTGCGTATTTAATTCAATCGCCTACAGCACTCTATTTAACTGTAGGAATCATCAGCTTATGTGTCGGCAGTTTTTTAAATGTTGTCATTTACCGCACACCTAAAATGATGGAGCAAGAATGGCGTCAAGACTGTCAGATGTTTTTACATCCCGACCAAGCCATAATTGATGAAGATAAGCTCACGCTAAGTAAACCTGCATCGACCTGCCCGAAATGTAAAACACCTATTCGTTGGTATCAAAATATCCCCGTGATAAGTTGGTTATTTTTACGTGGAAAATGTGGTGAATGTGAAAATCCGATTGGCATTCGTTATCCACTGGTAGAAGTTTTGACTGCTGTTTGCTCATTAGTGGTCGTCGCGGTATTTGGTCCAAGCCTACAAATGCTTTTTGGCTTAATTTTAACGTGGACACTGATCGCACTCACATTCATCGACTTCGATACACAACTTTTACCCGATCGATATACTCTCCCCTTGGCTGCACTTGGTTTAGCGGTAAATAGCTATGCACTCTACACCTCACCTACCTCCGCCATTTGGGGTTATTTGATTGGTTTCCTCTGTTTATGGGTGGTGTACTATCTATTTAAAATCGTGACAGGCAAAGAAGGAATGGGATATGGCGACTTCAAATTACTGGCCGCGCTTGGTGCATGGATGGGTCCATTTTTATTACCGCTCATTGTCCTACTTTCATCCTTAGTCGGTGCAATCATCGGCATCATTTTGATGAAAGTCAAAAAAGAAAATCAGCCCTTTGCTTTTGGACCTTATATTGCGATTGCTGGATGGATTGCATTCTTATGGGGTAACGAAATTATGAAGGTTTATTTAGGCGGTTAAGCTAAAATAAGCCCCATTATGATAATTACAAGGTTTTTTACATGCGCTTTATTTTGGGCTTAACAGGTGGTATTGGAAGTGGAAAAACTGCTGCAAGTCAGTGGTTTGAAACACAAGGTATTACTGTTGTTGATGCAGATATCGTAGCACGTGAAGTGGTTGAAATTGGAAAACCTGCACTACAAAAAATTAAAGATCATTTTGGGGATTGGGTGCTATTGGAAGATGGCGCACTCGACCGCAGAGCGTTAAGAGACCATATTTTTAAACATCCTGAAGCTAGAAAGATATTAGAAAATATTACGCATCCCGCAATTCGCCTATCGATTATTGAACAACTACAACGGGCGACCAGTCCTTATGCCATTTTAGTTTCCCCACTCTTGTTTGAAACCAATCAACACCAACTTACTCAACGTACTTTACTGATCGATGCATCAACAGAATTACAAATCTTGCGTGCTTCGCAACGTGATCATCAAGACATTGAGCAAATTAAAAAGATAATGAGTGCGCAAATGTCTCGTGAAGAAAAATTAAAACGTGCAGACGATGTTGTTATAAATGATGGTGAACTTGATCATCTCTATCAACAACTCGCAGTAAAACACCAATATTATCTTGGTCTTGCACAACAAGCTTAGATTTAAAAAAAGCAGTCTAAGAAGACTGCTTTTTTTGTTGCTCAAGTTTTTGGCTTAGTGCATCTTGGCGACCCAGCCATTGCCATGGTTGTAATGCGCCTATCGCCATACCCAACAACCCAAATAACATCGCAATACTTAAAGGTTCATTTAACAAAGGCACTGCCAAAATTGCAGCTAAAAAAGGTGCTAAATTGGTAATGCTCCCTGCTTTAAAAGCCCCGAGTCTTTTAATCGCTTCCACATAAGTTAAAGTTGCAATAATGACCACAAATATGCCATGAAATATTGTTTGAAACATTAAATGCTGAGGCTCAGGAGTACTAAGATCTTTGGGTAAAAATAACACGTAAATGGGTACATAAATCACGGCTGACCAGATGGCAACCCCACACATCGCCTGCCATGCACTCAGTTGGAATTTACGCAGTAATACGGTAAATATTGCCCAAAAAATGGCGCTCAAGAAGAATAATCCATCACCAGCACCAAAAGGAATGCCAGATTCACGATACATCAGGAGACTCATAATACCGAGCACGGTGATCATAATGATCAAACTTGCCCATGTATGACGATCAAAAGCCTGCTTCATCAATATAAAAGCCACGATGGCAGTACAAATAGGAATACAACCATTGAGAAAAATTGCAGCATGCGCAGTCGGTGCATAGTGAAATGCGCTATAAGCCAACAAACAATAGATCACACCACCAATCATTGCCAAGATAAATGGTTCTTTTTTAAGTAAAAAAGAGGCTTCTCTACGATAAAGTAAAATCGGCATTAAGATCAAAAAAGCCAGTGAAAAACGCAGTGCCACAATGTCCCACGTATTGATATGCCATAGCGCATTTAATCGTGCAGTGAGGGTAAATCCCCCCCAGATGCACATGGTAGTAATAAGAAAAAAATAGCCTTGGGCTCGATCTGAAAGTGCCATCTCTAATTAGGCTTGACGTTGTCTACACGCTTCGTAAAGTGCCATGCCTGTCGCCACACTCACATTCAAACTTTGTAAATTGCCACTCATTGGAATATAAACTTTGTGATCGCATTGCGCCTGAGTAATCGGTCTTAAACCAGTATCTTCAGCACCCATAATCACTGCGACAGGACCAGTCAAATCACATTCGTGAATAGGTAGAGCATGCTCATCTAACATCGTGCCAATCACTCGAACATTAAAATCATCTTTGATTTTAGCTAAAGTACGAGCCAAATTCGTCACTTGGATAAATTTAACTTTCTCTGCACCACCAGCAGCAACCTTACGAGCCGTTGGTGTTAAGCTCGCAGAACGATCACGAGGAACAACAACCGCGTGTACGCCCATGGCTGCCGCAGTTCGAATACACGCACCCAAATTATGCGGGTCCGTCACTTGGTCAAGCGCCAGTAAAAAAACATTGTCTGTACTTTTGATTAATTGCTCAAGATCATTTTCATTCAGCGTTGGATGAGGACGAACTGCAGCAACGACACCTTGATGAAAAGGTTGTCCAGCCAGTTTTTCAAGGCTGTCTCGGCTCGCTTTTTGAATACTAATTCCGAAAGGTTCAGCCAACTCAAAAATACGTTTTAAACGTTGATCTTCACGACCTTTTAGTGCAAATAGAGTCAAAACGCGTTCAGGTTCTAACTCCAACAATGACTCCACAGAATGAACGCCATAATAATATTCGGGTTTAGCCATGAACGACCTCAACTCACTAAGACAATACAATAATATAGAAAAGAAAAATCCCGCAAAGCCAACTTTACAGGATTTTATATAGCGAATAGTTTAACCGATTTGACCATTGAATGTTGGTCAAATTTTTTTGGGTAATTAACCTTCGAAATGACAAACGTAGTCTAATACGTCATCTGTTTCGATTTTGAAACGGCTCTCACCAGGCACGTAAAACGACTGCCCTGCACGGAAAAGCTCATGTTCTTCATTGTCTGCAATTGTGACACGACATTCACCAGAAATAATTTCCATACGCTCTGGTACATGTGTTTCAAAAGTAAGCGGTTGTTCCGTCGGTAGAATAACCCCAAGTGTTTTTTTCGTACCGTCTTCAAATTGAACAGTGTGGCTAATACACGTCCCGCCAAAATAAACATTTGATTTTTTTACAACAGATACATGATCAAATTGTGATGACATGCGTATTCTCCAAATAATGCGCATTTTATAAATTTTAATTGCCGTAGTTTAATTGCGCTCGAGCAACTAATCAATCAGTGTTTTGCAATGGTTTTTATAAGCAACTTTTGTTCCCTATTGATGAAATTTAAAGATTTTTTTGATTTCTTCTATATATCTTTGTACACAGGTAAAAGAATATATTCAGTCACTAGTAATCAACCTAATTTCAGTTAAAATGCAAATTAAAAGTTCTCATATTCAAATATCGTGACTTGAGACTAAAACAAAATTTCTCTATCTTAGAATCCACACTTTCGCAGCTCGGATGCGTTTATGCTGACACACCTTAATCTGATCAACTTTGCTTTAGCCGATAACTTAGCCATTGATATTGATCAAGGTTTCAATGTTCTTACGGGTGAAACTGGTGCAGGTAAATCTTTATTACTCGATGCATTATCAGCGTGTTTAGGCGAGCGTACTGATACGAATTACGTTCGTTATGGTTCAGATAAGGCTGATGTTACAGCCGTATTTAGTTATCAAGATCAAAGTCCTGAAGCTGAATGGTTAAGCACTCATGAGCTGGCAGATGAATCGGGTGAAATTCACCTAAGACGGGTAATCTTTGCTACAGGTCGTAGTAAAGCTTGGATCAATGGACGTCCAAGTAGTCTGTCAGAATTAAAGGAAATTGGCAGACTCTTAGTCCAACTTTACAGCCAACATAGTCAGCAACAATTGTTAGAACCGCCCTATCCAAAACATTGGTTAGATCGTTACAGCAACTTTGGTCAACATACGCTTGCTGTCAAAGACAGTTATAACGCATGGCAAAAAAATATCCGACAGCATCAAGTTGCGCTTGATGCACAGACCACCCGCCTTCAACGCATTGAGACACTTAATCTTCAATTAGAAGAATTAGAAGAAGTGGTTCGACTTGACTATAAAGAAATTGAACAAGAGTTCGATCGCTTAAGTCATCATGAACACATCATGCAAGATTGTAGTTATGCAATCAACGTTTTAGATGAGTCTGATCAAAATATCACTCAGGAAATTTCAAGTATTATTCGCAAGCTTGAATCTCATGCAGGTCGTAGTGATTTACTCTCTGAAATTTATAACTCATTATTAAATGCGCAAAGTGAACTCGATGATGCCAGTGCGAATTTAAAACAATTCATTGACCGTCAGAGTTTTGATCCTGAACGAATGGAAGAATTAAACACACAACTGGAAATATTCCATCGTTTAGCGCGCAAATATCGAGTACAGCCCGAAGATTTAAAATCAGAATACGAACATTGGCAGGCAGAGCTAGAACAATTACATCAGCTTGAAGATCCAGAGACTTTGGCTGAACAAGTTGAAATTTCACATCAACAGTTTATAGAGAAAGCTCAATATCTAGATGATATTCGTCGTAAAGCAGCAGAGCCCTTAGCCAAACTCTTGACAGAACAAGTCAAACAACTGGCTTTACCAGAAGCTCATTTTGAATTCCGTTTCGATCCTCTGGAGCAGCCTTCATCTGAAGGGTTTAGTTTTATTCAATTATTGTTCACAGCAAACAAAGGGATTCCACCTCAACCGCTTGCGAAGGTTGCCTCTGGTGGTGAATTGTCACGTATTGCATTGGTCATGCAAGTCATGAATGCAGAAAAAACCGAAGCTGAAGTACTCGTTTTTGATGAAATTGATGTGGGTATCAGTGGTGGAACAGCTGAGATTGTCGGTCGCTTATTGGCTGGATTAGGTCAACATGTTCAAATTCTATGTATTACACATCAAGCCCAAGTTGCAGCGCAATCGGACCAACATTTGTTAGTGAAAAAACTGCAAACAGACCCTGCTAGCAGCACTATCGTTGAGCTTGATGAAGATCAACGGATATTAGAGCTTGCTCGTATGACTGGTGGTGTCGAAATTAGCGAGACCACCCTTCAACATGCAAAACAATTAAGACAATTAAAGTTTCAGACCAGCACATCTTGATTATTTTAAAAGGATTGTTGAAAACCCATAAGTCTAGTATGTTGAAGTAAAGTGATACTCAAACATAGGAGAAGCCATTAGGTGAGTAAACAATTTCTAACGCACCGTTGCCTGATTGCCCCACCTGATTTAGCAGATGATTTCTTCGCAAATAGTGTGGTCTATATCGCGCGTCATGATCATGAAGGTGCGCAGGGAATTATGATCAATCGTCCAGCTGGGATTCAGGTTAAAGAACTCTTAACAGATCTTGATATCGTGGCAGATCATGTCCACCCACATGATGTCTTACAAGGTGGTCCTTTACGACCAGAAGCAGGTTTTGTACTTCATACGGGTCAACCTACTTGGCATGCGTCCATCGCTGTAGGTGAAAATCTCTGTTTAACAACCTCAAAGGATATTCTTGATGCAATCGCACACAATGAAGGTGTTGGTCGCTATCAAATTGCTTTAGGCTATGCCAGTTGGAGTAAAAACCAGTTGGAGCAAGAAATCGCTCGAGGTGACTGGCTCATTTGTGACTCTGATATGGATTTGATTTTTAACTTACCCTATGACGATCGCTGGGACGCTGCCTATAGAAAAATGGGGGTCGATCGTACATGGCTTTCATCTGAGATTGGACATGCCTGATTCAACTACCGCTCAACTCATTATGGCCTTTGACTTTGGCACACAAAAAACAGGAATGGCTGTAGGATCGTCCATTATTGAAAGTGCTACGCCACTTTCACTTTTACCGATGAAAGATGGCATTCCCAATTGGGATGATCTACTCAAAATTGTAAAACAGCATTCTCCAAATCTGTTTTTAGTCGGGCTACCACTGAATATGGATGATAGCGAATCGGAACTATCAACACGAGCACGTAAATTTGCCCGTCGTTTAAGACACCAAACCAATATAGAAACATGGATGGTGGATGAGCGATTAACAACTCGCGAAGCGCGTGATGAACTCGATCATTATCAGGCGCAAGGGCGTGGAAAAAAGTTGTCCGCAGACAGCTTGGCAGCCGCTCTATTTATTGAAAGTTGGTATCGTAATCCTCAAGGTATTCAACCTTAATAGAATACTTGCCATTTAATCTAGGATAAAAATAGCGAAAGGTTAAATTGATTCTAGGCTCTAATACTTTGGTTGATTTCGCTAAAGTGTGTTTCCAAAAACGCTGTGTTTGACCTTTCATTACAATCAACTGTCCTGATTGTAGATACATTTCCGCAGTATGAGTTTTATCACGATGTTTAAATCTAAATTTTCGTGTTGCACCGAGACTCAGTGAGGCAATGACGGTCTCGCCATGTTCAGGATCTCTTAATGCAGCTTCATCATCACTATGCCATCCTACACCTTGAGTTCCATCTTCATACAAATTGGCCAAACAAGAATTAAATTGAACTCCTGTTATAAGTTCAATTTTTTGCTTGAGTACTAATAATTTCAAATCCCAAATCTGTGCTTGTTTATCCATTCCTGAATAGTGATATTGATAGTTTTGGTCACCATACCATACGACTTTACGACCCGTCTTAAAATATTGGCCGTATAAAATCACTTCATCCTGTTTCCAAGCCAAAGCTTCTGAAAAATAATCGAAATAATCCTGTGATTCAGCATGAGTAAGTATAAGGCCGTAATCTTCTACAATCCCATCACAAGGTAGGAGATTTGAATTGGGTTCGGGTGCAAACAGCTCGAAGTTCATAACCAATTTGCCATGAAAATATAACCGTATATTAGCTGAATATTTCAACTGACAAATTGAAACATTGTGAACGCTTGTGACACTGGACAATCAAGCTTAGACTGGCATAAATCTAGACAATAAAAACAATCGCTTATGAATTTATGGCAACTTTTTCTAAAACTTAAACCTTTCGTTCGACCTTATCGCTTTTTAGTGATTGCCACTCTCTTTCTTACGCTCATCGGCTCTTTCACAGCTCAAGTGAATGCACTCACTTTGCAGTATGCAGTTGATGAAATTAATGCGCTGGTTGAGAATGGTTTTGGCTTAGCTGAAGGCTGGAATATCCTGATTACCATTACAGCGATATTATTGGGTAAAGAAGTAATTAATGCTTTTGTCCAATTCGGACAAAAGTTTTATGGTGAAAAACTTAGAATTTTTATTTCACAAGATCTAGCACAAGGCATCATTGAAAAATTTCTGACCTATAGATTAGCTTTTTTCAACGAAGAGAATAATCAGGCGGGCAAATTACAAACACGAATCGATCGTGGTATTGGCTCTCTGACTCGTCTAGTTCAAATATTCTTTATCGACATTTTGCCGTTATTTACCAGTGCAATCGTGGCTTTAGGATTAATGTACTACGCCAACTTTTATGTTGGCTTAGTGGCGACCACTATCGTTCCAATCTACTTCTGGTTAACTTATAAACAAGCACAAAAACTCGGAGGCTGGCGTCGAAATTTACGTGATGGTCGAGAAAAGAAAAGCCAAGGTATCCTCGGAATTATTAATTCAATTACGGTTATCAAATCTTTCAACCGCGAGTCAATAGAATCGACCAAACAACTCAAACTACAAAAAGAACTCACAGATAATCAAATGCAAACCCGTCAGGTCAGCTTTTTATTTGATGGGTTAAAAACCTTTATTGAACAAATAGGTATTGTTTTAATCATCATCCTAACTGCGTATTTTGTGCTTGATGGTCAGATGAGCATCGGTATGATCATGTTTCATGTGCTCTTGTTCAACAATGTATCCGCGCCAATTCGCTCCTTACATCGTATATATGATGAAGTGAATGATGCCATGATCTATTCAGAAAGCTTCTTTAAAATTTTAGAAGCAGATGATCAAATTGAACCTACAGGTCAACTCAAACCGCAAATTCAAGGAAAATTTACGCTGAAAAATGTTGAATTCTTTTATCCAAACGGTCATCACGCACTAAAGAATATCAATATGGAGATTCGACCCAATAAAATTACTGCATTAGTTGGCTTATCAGGTGCGGGAAAATCAACCTTAATCAGTCTTTTAGATAAATTTTATGAACCTAATCAGGGGTGTATCGAACTCGATGGCATCGATCTCAATCAAATTGATACACAATATTTGAGAGATCATATTGGATTAGTCCTACAAAAAAATCATATTTTCCAAGGGACTATTCTTGAAAATATTCGCTATGGTAAAACAGATGCTACTGAAGAAGACGTGATCATTGCTGCTAAAAAAGCCTCCATTCATGAGCAAATTTTACAACTTCCAGATGGCTATCATTCCGATGCATTGCAACTCTCTGGAGGACAACAACAGCGTATTGCGATTGCTCGTATGTTCTTGAAAAATCCACCGATTATCTTTTTAGATGAACCGACAGCGAGTTTGGATGCCATTGCTTCGGAACAAATTAAACAAAGCCTTGATGAGATTAAACAAGGACGTACTGTCATTATTATCTCGCACAGCCTGTCGCAAATTATTGATGCGGATTACACCTATGTCATGAAAGAAGGCGAAATTGCCGAGCATGGAGAACATGATGCTCTTTACCATCAAGACGGTGTATATAAACAAATTTTTGATGCGATGGCTAAAAGTTTGAATATCGAAAAAATTGCAAAAACTTTTGAAGACGATGGGGATGAGGAAACCCATAGTTAAAGTTTAATCTAGGTAACCTTGGCATTGAAGCAGTTGAATCAACACACAGTCATCTGCTTCATAGAGCTGACTTAACTTCGTGTAAGGATCACCATCGAGCGCTAATATTTGTGCAAATGCAGGTTCAGTTTTTATATCTTTTTGCTTAAGGCGAATGATTTCCTGTTTAAATTGGTCATTTGCCAAATCTAATAATCTATGTTCAACGTAGAAGTGCTGGAATCCCGCCTGCTGATGAATTGGTGTTGTAGAACAAAATATCTCAATTGACCAAGCACAATATTCGAATCGGCAAATCCAAGTATCACGTTCAAAATAACTTCGCTCAATGCACCATGCCTTATAGGTTTGAAATAATTTTAGTGTTTCAATCAAATGATTCTCTTGCTCAATCGGATAACTACAAATGAGGTCGATATCACTTTGTGCTATTGCAATTCCTAAAGGTGGCGTACCGACCACTGTAACTTGATACCGCTTGAGTATTTCCAAAAGGTTTAAGTCATCAATGACTTTTTGAAAGTGTATTTTTTTCATTGTTATTTTTAATCTCTAAGATGATTCAACTTTAAAGCGGTTGAATCTCCCAATATGAATTACTTTAACCCTCAGCAGAAAAGCTTAAGCAATTAAGGTTATTTTTGATTTTCGATAACATCTAACGCATAAACAGTTTTAATATAATTTCGATACTGCGTTGAATAAGAGATTTCCAAACAACGCATAAGGTATGCTTTCTCTTTTGAATATTGATAGCTGCCTAACGCTTCTTTGAGCGCTTGATCAATATAATTTTGCACTTGTTTTGCCGCCTCATGGCTATGCTCACCGAGTTGAAAATATCCACCTCTCGCAATATTTGCTTCAGCTGCATAAATCTCAGAATGAGATAGACAATACGCGATCCCATCATTATGCAAATATTCTTGTGCCCGTGATAAATCATCCGCATAAATGCTTGAACTCAACAAGATACTTAAACCAATAGCAAATTTAATTCTCATTTTTAAATCACTTTCTCAAGACAATAAAAAAGCGCCTTTTGGCGCTTTAAATACATTAGGGTTGTTTTAGATATGGCCATGCCGCTCTTAAATAAATAAACATGGACCACAGTGTTAAAATTACAGCGGTATACAATAAACCATATGCTACTAATTCAAGTGGTTTCCAATTGAGTAAGAACACGGAAATAGCAATCATCTGAAAAGCTGTTTTATATTTGCCAACCGTTGATACAGCTACATTGGTACGTGCACCGAGCTCAGCCATCCACTCACGTAAAGCAGAAACGGTAATCTCGCGTGAAATAATCACAATCGCAGCAAAAGCCATCGAAATTGTAGGTTGCCATTGCACCAAAACAATCAATGCTGCTGCGACCATTAATTTATCCGCAACAGGATCTAAAAAACGTCCGAATGCAGAAGTCTGATTCAATGTTCTTGCTAAGTAACCATCAAACCAATCTGTGACAGCAGCAATCACAAAAATTGCAGTCAGAATGATATGACGCGTCATACCCCCTTCATGCCCACCCACACCAATCGCAGGAGGCCAATAGGCAATAATTAAAAAAACAGGTATTAACGCAATACGTGCTAGCGTCAAGATATTTGGTATATTCAGGATGCGACCTGTAGACATAGACACCGCCAGTTTGCCCCAATTACAGCTAAAATTTGCAATAAAAACTTGAGCTTTGATTCTTTAATCCGCTTACTTTAAACGATTCACTACCCGCTGTCGACTAGGCAAAAATCGCGACAGTCTGTCTACAAATTGCAACGAGACGGTCATTATGGTCCCAAATATGGGCATATTCAGTAGAATAACCATGCGCAGAATGATCTGTAAATACTTTATATTTAAACCAATCTCGTCGGTCAGCTAGAATAGGCTCTACCAGCGTCACATACCAAGAAATTGAACTGCCCGGTGCTGGTTTTTTTAATATAGGAAAAATTCCTGCAGGCCAAATATCTAACATTGCTATAAATTCAGGCATGCTCAGCGGACCTGCTTCAAATTTAGATTCTGCATATCGAAACCACCCGCCAAAATCTGGCTTTTCAGCAGCCGTACAAGGGTATTTCCCTTCAGCCCAAATCAGATCATAGTTCTGATAGCATTGCGGCATAAGAGGATGATAAGGCAACTTAACTAAACTTTCAGGTGAATCATACTGTGGTGCTGAGCGAGTTTGATCCATATTCACGACTGATTCACGGTCTGAACCAAAACTTGCCAGCAGAATTCCCTGTACAGCATCATCCTGCCAAATCCGAGCCTCAATATTAGTCACAGATTTACCTTGCCTTAAAATTTCCACTGTCACTTTGACTGGCTTTTCCTGAACAGGACCCACAAATACCACACTGGTGCTCAATAATCTTTTTTGAGGGTCATGAATCATTTGTGTTGCTTTGTGTAGCATCATCGCCGTGGTTAAACCACCAAAAATGGTACGACCTTGCAACCAACCCTCAGGGATCTCCACCCATTCTTGTTGATCAATTTCTTGAAATACCTGTCCAAATGACATGCGCAACCCTTTTATTTTAAATTTCTTATCGCGCTAGCATGCTGAATTTTCAGATTGAGGTAAATGATCAATGACTCGCAGGTCAATGATCATTTTGGCAAATTGATATGCATGATTACTCATGCAAGATTTTGTACACAGTCCGAGCGAGATTTGCACCAAAACCTGGGACTAAATTCAGATCCTTTTCAGAGGCTTTTAATACCCCTTGAATCCCACCAAAATGTGTTAATAAATCACGGCGGCGTTTTGGTCCTAGCCCTGGAATGGCTTCTAAAACTGACTGCCCACGACGTTTATCGCGCTTGGCACGATGTTTAGTAATGGCAAATCGATGCGCCTCATCACGAACCTGTTGAATTAAATGTAGCGCTTTATGGTCTTCAGGCAGTTGAATCTTTGTGCCATCAGTGAAATGTAAGGTTTCCAAACCAGGCTTACGTCCTTCCCCTTTTGAAACCCCCACCATGAATGCATCCAATCCAAGATCTTGCATGACCTGCATTGCCATATGTAATTGCCCTTTACCACCATCGATGAGAAGCAAATCTGGCAGCATCGCCTTCTTATACCGTCGTGTCAAAGCCTGACGCATGGCAGCATAATCATCACCGCCAGTGATATCTTCGATAGCAAACTGACGGTAATCGCGCTTGCGAGCCCCTCCACTATCAAAGACAACACAAGAAGCGATCGTTGCTTCGCCCATCGTATGGGATATATCAAAACATTCGATACGATCAATTGGACGTCCGACCACCTCTTCTAACTGATGAAAACGTTCATTCAATTCATAATGGTTAGCAAGTTGTCCTTTAATGGCATGCTGTACATTCATGGTCGCAAGCTCGAGCCATTCTGCACGGGTTTCTCGAACTTTTGATTTAATCAGAATTTTTTTGCCAAAATTTTGTTGTAGTGCCTCTTCTATGTCTTTCTTGTCTGGCAGCTCCACGTTGACGATTAATTCTGTTGGAATCTCATCGGCAACTTGGAAATAAAAGTTCGCGATAAAATCTGCCAGCATTTGTCCCAAATCATCGCCCAACATATCTGGGAAATAACTTTTTCCTCCCAACATCTTGCCATTACGCACATGCATAATCTGAACGCACGTTACCCCCGCTTGGTATGCGATCGCCAATATATCTGCTTCACCTTTGACTTTATAAATCGCTTGTTGCGTTTGGACATCACGCAATAATGCCATCCGATCACGATAAAAAACGGCTTTTTCAAATTCGAGAGCTTCTGCTGCCGCTTCCATTTTGGCAATTAATTCTTGATTAAGCTCACGTGTGTCCCCTTGTAAAAAACGAATAGAGTTATCAACATCATCTTTATAATCTTCAGGTGATACCATACCCACACATGGAGCTGAGCAACGTTTAATTTGATACTGCAAACACGGTCTTTTACGTTGCGCAAAATAACTATTTTCACATTGGCGGACATTGAATAATTTTTGTAAGACCACCAATGTATCACGTGCATTATAAGCACTTGGATAAGGTCCAAAAAATTTACCTGCTTGATGTTTCCCCTTACCACGACCTGCTGCAATACGTGGATAAGGCTTATCACTGGACACAAAAATATAGACGTAAGATTTATCATCTCGCAGCATGATGTTATACGGCGGTCGATGAAGCTTAATTAAGTTTTGTTCAAGAAGTAATGCTTCCGTTTCTGAGCGGACCACCATGGTTTCAATATCATGAATGCGGGCAACTAAAGCCTGTGTTTTGGGATGCTCAATGGTTTTAACAAAATAGCTAGAAACACGATTTTTTAAATTCTTCGCTTTTCCCACATACAACAACTCTCCATCTTTACCTAACATGCGATAGACACCAGGCAAAGTCGTAAGATTGGCTAAGATTTTTTCAATGTGTTCACGTGCGTTTTCGTTCACAAGCAGCCTTTAATGTAGAGTCAGTCATTCATGCAACAGCATGAGCTTATTGTGATGGTAACGCGCTCTATTTCAAGTGCATTTCGGTAGACGATTTTAAAACCTTGTTGATCCAACAGTTCAGAGCAATGATCGCAGATTTGATAATCAGCTGATTGTTAAAAAGTCTGAGTTGTTAAATTCAAGTTTGATATGCTTTTCAACTGATTCATTCATGGATGCGCCAACATGACTGCGACCGATCGTGCTTTTCACGCCATACAACCTGCACTCTCATCCCATAGTCCTTCAGAAAAAGATCGACTCATTGGAAAGTCTCGCTTTCATTTTGAACCAGCCAAAGTGATGCAGTTATTGCGTGATCGTATCATTGGGCAAAATCCAGCCTTAGATGAAATCGAAAAAATGCTTCACGTGGTCAAAGCTGACTTTTCAAGTCCTGAACGCCCCTTGTCCGTCACCTTAATGCTTGGACCAACAGGTGTTGGTAAAACAGAGACTGTTCGTTTGATTGCTGAAGCGATTTATGGTCGTCCTGATGCATTTTGTCGTATCGATATGAATACACTGGCTCAAGAACATTATGCAGCCGCTTTAACAGGCGCTCCGCCTGGATATGTCGGTTCAAAAGAAGGTCATAGTTTATTCGATGAAACTGCGATTAATGGCTCTCATACCCGTCCTGGCATTATGCTGTTTGATGAACTTGAAAAAGCCTCTCCCGAAGTGATTCGTGGCTTAATGAATGTGTTGGATACAGGTCGCCTAACCCTTACTGCTGGAACAAAAACGATTGACTTTCGTAATTGTATGATCTTTATGACCAGTAATGCAGGAGCACGCGCAGCACAACAATATTTAGATAAATTAAATGTTTTACCGCAAAAACTTCAGAATCTATGTTTAAAACGCTTACCCACGAAAGCCATTATTGAAAAAATACTGCATCGCAGTTTTGATCCCGAATTTCTGAATCGAATTGATCGTGTCCTTCATTATCAACCTGTTCAAGATGATGCACTCCCTAAATTGGTAGATATTGAACTGGAAAAACTCAATATTCGTTTGCAACATCAAAAACGTCAGGTTCATTTATCAGACCTTGCCAAAGCATATTTCTATCAGGGTCATGATATCCGCTTTGGGGCACGTCATTTAGCACGTAAAATAAGAACTGAACTAGAACCCATTATTGCGATCTACTTTCTAAAGCATCCAGATCAACTTCATCTCAAGCTGGATTGCAAAGACGGTCAGCTCACGATCATCAATTAATAAAAAAAGCCCATTATGGGCTTTTTTTAAACAAATCATCTTAAACCGGGAATCGTGACAAAGGATTCTGCTGCCGTTTTATTATAATACGTACACCCTTTTTCAATATTTGCCATTAACAACTGATAACGCTGTCTATTTTCTGCAACATCATCGTTCATTAACAATTTTTCATAGAGTTTATATTCATCATCAGTCGTACGCTTCAAAGTTTGATGATATTCAGCAGGATATAGTTTGCTTTCAAATTCAATGGCTGTTGAATCATCTAAACTAATCTTCATACTGGTGTCAAAAATACTGCTAAAATTCATACCCATCCAACGATCTTTAGCAAGTTGAAATTTAACTATTGGATTTTTTTCATTTAAAAGATCAAGATACAGCAAGTTATCTTCATAAAATTGGTTAAAACTCTCTTCCAATGGTTCACTGGTGTTTGGATAGAGTTGTAAATAATCTACTCGGTTTTGTTCTGCTTTCTTTCTATAACAATAGCTACCTGAAGAAAAATTTTTAAGACCATCTTTGGCGATAAACAATCTCACATTAGGGCTCAAATCATTTCGATCAATGTTGCGATAACCTGGTAAAACTGTATCAAAAACATTTTTACCCGATAGGTTTACACGCTCCATTTCGATATCCGTTTGGATGTCACCAATGATATTCATCGTCCAATGACTAGGACTATTCACACTAAGCGTATTTTGGGCTTGATCATAGGTTTGATAGATACGATTTCGCGTCACAATCACACTATTCAACGGTTTAAAACTATCCGTATAAGTAAATTGTCCATTTTGAAATTCAATATAATTTAAGCCGAATCGATCATTGGAATTATAGTAAATTGAATAGAGTTGATCACCGTTTCGAAATTGTGTACTCGGTGATGATTCATACGAATCTCCCGACCCACCGCCGCCACAGGCACTTAAAAAAAACGGTAAAACACTTAGTACTAATATTGTTTTTTTGAGATTCATTTGAATTTTCTTTTGTATATTTTACACACAAAAGAATAGCTTTTATTGAACAACTTCTCAATTTTAATTTACATCATTTTAAGTAAAATTAAAAAATGCGCCCTGAGGCGCATTTTGATCTAAATGGTCTTAAAACACATAAGGTCGAATAAAAATCAGGAAGAATATCCCTAACATCAAGAACCATTTTAAAAAGTAATATAACTGACGGTTCTTCGCTTTCAGTGCTTTTGCTTTCACACGCAAGCGATAAATATAACCAAATGCTTTGTTCAGACCACCCGTTTGATCCCCTGCTTCATTCGGTGAACTTGCCGCAGTCATTACATTTTTACCAAACCAATGATTAAACCGTTCCATCCAACGTGTCTTTAAAGGGCGCTCTACATCAGCAAAGAAAATAATACGATTTTGATCCGTCGTGTTTTCTGCATAATGAATGTAGGTTTCATCAAACACAACGCTTTCACCATCTCTCCATGAATATCGCTGACCATCTACATCAATAAAGCAACGATCATCATTTGGCGTCAACAACCCTAAATGATAGCGTAAAGATCCCGCATAAGGATCACGATGACGAACCAATCGACTATCAGGAGCAAGCTCAGTAAACATCGCCGCTTTAATGGTTGGCAATGTTTTAAGCAATGCTGTCGTTTTAGGGCACAGTTCTGCTGCTGAAGGATGTGCAGAGTCATACCATTTTAAATAAAAACGCTTCCAACCAGTTTTAAAAAATGAATTAAAGCCTAGGTCATCATATTTTTCAGAGGCTTTGATCCCACCCTGCTCATATAAAGCTTTGGCTTCATCACGAATCATTTCCCAATTTTCATCTAACACTTTTAAATCTTTAAAATGCTGTGTGTCGATATAAGGCTGGTTTGGCACCTTAGAGAACATATACATCAAAAAATTAATAGGTGCCAAAATGGTCGAATGATCAAAGAATTGACGATAGAACGAATGTCGTACTTTTCCACGACGTTGAATATACAGTGCCGATATGATGAATATCGCGAGAATAATCCACTTGATCATTGATTGACTCGGTTTATCTTTGGTTAGCGGGTTAAATGAAGAGATGCTGCACCTAAATTGGAAGTGAATTGTTCCAATTTAGATGTATAGATAATCACGTAAATTGTATAACGACTACCCCAAACAACGAAACATTGTGTTCTACAAATAGACTTTTGATGGCTTTATATTTCAGTTTATTGACTTTTATGACGAAATTTAAAGTGCAAAATAACTTGAAATTACCTACCTACCCCAGATATAAGTTGAAGTGTTTTTAAATAAAATGCCAATTGAAACAATCGCTTTATTGTAAGAAGAACAAACTCTACATGCGCATCTGCTGTTTTATAACGCATGCTGGTGCAATAAATAGATGACCATTGCGTCACGGCTTGATACAACTTGTTATGTTCTTTTTCGATATAGTTATCGTAAGATTAGCGAAGCTTTAATGTGCGCAGGAAATACGCACTTGCTTCACAACATCAACTTAGAAGTCCTCCAAAAAAAAGGAGATCAGGGCATGATCCACGCTGGCAATGCCATTACCGTCCAAATGCTTTCGGACGGAATTGCAGAATTCCGCTTTGACTTACAAGGTGAGTCGGTTAATAAATTCAACCGCGCAACAATTGACGACTTTAAAGCTGCAATTGCTGCTGTTCAATCAAACGCTGAGATTAAAGGTCTTATCGTTACATCTGGTAAATCTACATTTATCGTTGGTGCAGACATCACTGAGTTTGGTGAAAACTTTGCGCAAGGCGAACAAGTCATTGTAGATTGGGCGATGCCTATTCATGAAATTTTCAATTCATTCGAAGATTTAAATATTCCTAAAGTTGCTGCAATCAATGGTATGGCATTGGGCGGCGGTTTCGAAATGTGCTTGGTGTGTGACTATCGCGTGATGTCAGAATCAGCACAAGTTGGTCTTCCAGAAATTAAACTTGGGATCATTCCTGGTTTCGGTGGTACCGTTCGTCTAAGCCGTGTAATCGGTATCGATAACGCTGTTGAATGGATGGCAATGGCGAACCCGAAAAAAGCACCTGCTGCACTTAAAGATGGTGCGGTCGATGCGGTGGTTGCTGCTGATAAATTACAAGATGCTGCGATCTCTATCGTTAAACAAGCAATCGAAGGTCGTTTAGACTGGAAAGCGAAGCGTCAAGAAAAATTAGATCCAATTAAGTTGAATCCATTAGAACAAATGATGGCTTTCAACTCGTCTAAAGGTGTGGTGCTTGCGAAAGCTAATCCTGCACAATACCCTGCGCCAAAATTATTGCTTGATTCTATGCAAGCAGGTTCAAGCTTAGATCGTGCTGGTGCACTTCGCCAAGAAGCTGAACACTTTGCAAAAGCAGCGGTAACGCCACAAGCAGGCGCGTTGATTGGTCTATTCATCAACGACCAAGTTGTGAAGAAAACTTCGAAAAAATATGAACAAGGCGCTCACCCTGTAAATCAAGCTGCAGTACTTGGTGCAGGTATCATGGGTGGTGGTATTGCTTATCAAGCGGCAAGCAAAGGCACACCAATTATCATGAAAGATATTGGTAACCCACAACTTGCTTTAGGAATGAAAGAAGCAAACGGTCTTCTGACTAAACAAGTTGAACGTAAGAAAATCAAGCCTGCTCAAATGGGTGAAACGCTTGCACGTATCCGTCCGACATTAAGCTATGATGAGTTTAAAGAAGTCGATATCGTGATCGAAGCGGTAACTGAAAACCCGAAAGTGAAAGGCATCGTACTCAAAGAAACTGAATCTAAAGTACGTGAAAACACGATCATTGCATCAAACACTTCTACGATCTCAATCACGCGTTTGGCTGAAAACCTTGAACGTCCTGAGAACTTTGTAGGGATGCACTTCTTTAACCCAGTGCATATGATGCCTTTGGTTGAAGTCATTCGTGGTGAAAAAACTTCACCTGAAGCGATTGCAACGACTGTCGTCCTCGCTCAAAAAATGGGTAAAACTCCTATCGTTGTCAATGACTGCCCGGGCTTCCTTGTAAACCGCGTATTGTTCCCTTACTTTGGTGCGTTTGACCTTCTTCTTAAAGACGGCGCTGACTTCCAACAAGTCGACAAAGTGATGGAAAAATTTGGCTGGCCAATGGGTCCTGCATACTTAATGGACGTTGTCGGTATTGATACTGGCGTTCACGGTGCAGAAGTGATGGCTGAAGGTTTCCCTGACCGTATGAAGCCTGATTTCAAAGGTTCAATCCAAACAATGTATGAAGCACAACGTCTTGGTCAAAAGAACGATGTTGGTTTCTACAAATATGAATTGGACAAGAAAGGCAAGAAAGCAAAAACTGTTGATCCAACAGCGTATGACGTAATTGCTTCTGTCGTGACTGGTGAAAAACGTGAATTTGATCCTCAAGAGATCATTGACCGTATGATGATTGCTTTCTGTAACGAAACTGTTCGTTGCTTAGAAGACAACATCGTTGCAACACCAAACGAAGCAGATATGGCAATGATCATGGGTGTAGGCTTCCCTCCATTCCGTGGTGGTCCATGCCGTTACATCGATCAAACTGGTGTAGCTGAGTATGTTGCGCTTTGCGACAAGTATGCGCATTTAGGTAAGGCTTATGAAGCGCCACAAATGTTGCGTGACATGGCTGCTAACAATAAAAAATTCTACGGTTAAGGAGCAACGTGAATGGCTACTTTAAATCCACGTGACGTTGTCATCGTTGATGGCGTACGTTCAGCAATGGGTAAAACCAAAAATGGTATGTTCCGCAATGTACGTGCCGATAACTTATCTGCTGAATTAGTTCGTGCATTGGTTGCTCGTAACCAGTTTGATGTGAACGAAGTTGAAGATGTGATCTGGGGTTGTGTGAACCAAACTCTAGAGCAAGGCATGAACATCGGTCGTAACATCGTGTTATTGGCAGACTTACCAAAAACTGTTGCAGGTCAAACTGTTAACCGTCTTTGCGGTTCTTCAATGCAAGCAATTCATACCGCAGCTGCTCAAATTGCGACTAACCAAGGTGATATCTTCATCATTGGTGGTGTTGAGCATATGGGCCACGTTGCCATGATGCATGGTATCGACTTGAACCCACAAGCATCTAAACATTATGCAAAAGCATCTAACATGATGGGCTTAACGGCTGAAATGTTAGGTCGTATGAATGGCATTAGCCGTGAAGAGCAAGACGCTTTTGGTGTTGAATCTCACCGTCGTGCTTGGGCTGCTACTCAAGAAGGTCGTTTCAAAAACGAAATCATTGGTGTTGAAGGTCATGATGCAAATGGCTTCAAAATCCTATGTGATGTAGATGAAGTGATACGTCCAGATGCGAACCTTGAAGCATTTAAAGCGTTACGTCCTGTGTTTGACCCTAAAGGCGGTACAGTGACTGCTGCTACATCATCGGCATTGTCTGACGGTGCATCTGCAATGTTATTGATGTCTGCTGAGCGTGCGCAAGCATTAGGTCTTAAGCCACGTGCTGTAATTCGCTCTATGGCGGTTGCAGGTTGTGATGCTGCGATCATGGGTTATGGTCCAGTTCCAGCAACTCAAAAAGCGCTTAAACGTGCTGGCTTGAGCATTGGTGACATTCAAACTGTTGAGTTAAACGAAGCATTTGCTGCTCAAGGTCTTTCAGTATTGAAAGGTCTAGGTTTACATGACAAACAAGACATCGTGAACTTAAACGGTGGTGCGATTGCACTTGGTCACCCATTGGGTTGTTCTGGTGCACGTATCACAACGACGTTGTTGAACGTGATGGAACAACAAGATACACAAATCGGTCTTGCGACGATGTGTATTGGTTTAGGTCAAGGTATCGCAACTGTGATCGAACGTGTTTAAGTTTTAAATACGTGACCAAAAGAAACCCCGCTTAATGCGGGGTTTTTTCTATTTATACTTATCAATTTCTAAAACTAATTTTTTATATGCATCCTTATATTTTTCTAATTTTTTTAGATCACCCTTTCTATTGGCGACATATATACTTAAAGTATCTAAGTCTAAAAGCTCTATCACTCCATTTAAATTTTGATAAGGTGAAAGAATTTCCTTTTCTCTCCAAGGCTCATCATCTCGATGAAAAAAAAGAATTTCAAACTCATCTAAAAGACTGGTCTTATTAGAACTTTTACTTATATATTCAATACCATAATACCCAACTTCATCTGATTTCAATAAAGATTTCCATAGAAATCTAAACTCATTTTCTTCTTTAGTTTCACTAAAATCTATAGATTGGTTTTTATCCCAATATAAACTCTCAATTACTTTTTCAGGATAGCTATTATTTTTAGTATAGAAACTTACACCAAAAAGTTCAGGATATTGTATTTTCGACTCTTTATTTCTCAAATCATATATATCATATGAGTAAATTTGACAAAATCTATTCAAAGCTTCGATAAGAATATAGTCTGAGTCATTTTCTGGCTCAACAATGATATATTTGGAAAAAAATTCACTAAGATTTTTCTTCTTTTTTTCATAATTTTCTTGATGTTGACTTATATTTAAAATATAAAAACTACCTTCTGCTAATATATCTTTTATTCTGTATTTACCAATAGAATAATCTACCCATTCGTGTGTAGTAAATTCCTCGAATCTATGACTTTCACCATAAATTAATCTTAATAAATCATTTTCTTTTCCCTCTTTACAGCGTATGAATTTTTTATATAACTCTGTTAAAAATTCACCATGAGTGTATTCGAAATTAATGTTCCAGTAATCCCTACTAATATTCAATATATCTTTCGCATAAGCACCATAAATATCAACTAGATAATCACAATTGTGAATGTGAGAAAGTGGATAACTCCTATAATCATTAATCCCTACACTTTGACCCTTAAATAAAAATTCAGTTCTCAATTCCTTAACTTCAATATTTGGCTTCAGATAGAATGCAACTTGTTTTTCTTTATCCCAAATAACATCTGAAATTATTTCTTTTGAAAATCCTGAAGTATAAATTGGTGCATTTTTTAATATTCGCTCATATATCCTTTCCTTTTGAGATTCACTCCATTTATTTTCAAAAGCATCAACATTATTCAGCAAACTAAGTTTTTCATTATCGTTGATTTTTTCTAAATCAAAATTAACTTTTATATAGAACTTTGTGGCTGTCCCGACCTTCCTATTATCACCTAAATTTTTTGTTATAAAACAATATCCTTGCTTCCCACCTAAAGGTGAAGACATTTCAATATCTAAGCTATCATGAGAAAAATAACTATGCGTATCAAATCTGATACTCTGAAATTCAATCGGTAAGTCTTTTGTTAAAAGAAATGCACTGTGCAAACCTATTCCAAACTCGCCCGAAGGCCTCATCCATTGAGGCATTTCATTAATTATTTTCTTTTTCTGAGTATTTTTATTAGATCCCGCCATTGTCTGCATATAACCAAGATCGACCACACTCATCCCAACACCTTGGTCTATGATTTGAAACTCCCAAATACTATCCAATGACCCTTCGATATTTTTAACCTTATTTATTTCTAGTCTCAGCGGATATTTTTCGAGAATTTTTAAAAAATCTTCATGATAGGGATGTAATTCCTTCAGTTTTTCTTGATCCTCTTCAAGCCAAATCCTCAGCATCGTCGCATCAATAGAATTCTGTATTAGTTCACGATATATACTGTATTCATCACTATACAAGTTCGCACCTTGTAGCAACTCCATCGCATTCTTTTCATCTAATTTAAATTTCATTGGTTTGTTATTAAGAAGTAATTTTTCTTTTTTTACTCCACTCTCATACTTTACCTCCATCTTGACATCTAATTGCTCAATTGTCGGTAATGAGCCAAATTTCAAATCAGGAACAATTAAATTCCATTGCGACATTTGGTTTTGAAATTCTTCACGTATCCATCCAAACCAATTTTGTGTTTCGACATAAGATATTTCATCAGGACATTCCGCAACAAGCTTTACAGTTCGTTTATCAAGTTGAAACTCACGTAAAGATAAATGCTTGTCATGATGATGTTTACTTACTGAAGGCATATTACTGACATGTTTTGCCATAACAGGACAAAAACGATTGTCATCTAAATCAAATAAATCTCCTAAACGAAGCAAACAGCCTATAAATCTTGGATGACAATTTTCAGTTCCCAAACCTGTCTGTTTATAAGGGATTATCTCCATCAAATTACTAAAATTCATACCGTGAGAGACACAAATTTGCCCTAAATAACGATAGATTCGATTTGGAAGAAGCTCTGTTCTAGGTGAAGTGATTCCTAAGTCTTTAAACGGATCTTCAACTAATTTTCCAACTCGCTTGTCATGACCTCGTCTAAACCACTCAGCAATCAATTGACGATATTTTTCAACCCCATCAAAAGGATGATCTAAAGTTCCTATTGCTGATAGCCAATTATTTTCTATATATACTTGGCAAAATTTCTGTAAGTCATGCCCTTGTTCATTCGCAATAGTTTGTATCATGAAATTAAAATCAGGATTGGAATGCGCTTCTTTAGCATTTTTTGCATCTACCAACATCCCAACATCATGCCAATATGCCGCTTCAAGAATTAACCACGTATCGGTAGCACTAAGAAAATCAATATCATCACCTAAAATACGCTCAATATTGACTAAAATTTGCTGTGAGTGCGATGCATTGTGATTACTAAAATGCGGATAGAATCCACCAATATTTTCTAAAGCTTTCCCTACTAATTTCTGATCAAACTCCCATTGAGCATATAAAATTGCTACGTTAGCATCTGCTTCACATTTCTTTTTTAAATGGGCTATTAATCGAGTGCTCATAAGAAATTATCAATGTTATAAGGTTGTTCTTATAATAACCAATAGGCACTATTTCAACTAATAATTAATTATTTTTATTATTAAATAGAAACTTATATTTAACTAATTGAACTGTTAAAGTCTAATTTCTCTCACCACCACCACGCCATCCATCACCCAACAACTGATTTAACCGTTGCTCATCAAAGGTCACTGGAATCGCGCCTCCTCCCTGACGTACATAATTCAATGCTTTTTCCCGATCAATCCCCAAAGGTTCTAACATTCTAAAAATGCCAGAACTCGGATCATTCGACTGTAAACCTGCTGCAACAGACAAAACATATTGCTGCTGTAAAGGTGATAGATGACTCATATCAGGTACTGGGGTTTTCGGTTGAATATTCAGTGCAGGTGAACTTTGCTCTAAAGCAGCATTTTGAATATCCTGCTCTTTTTTGATCACTTGATGTTGCAAAGATTGACGCACCTTTTGATCTTCTTGAAAAGGTGTAACAGTCGTCACAACTTCATCACGTAAATCATCGTCCGCCAACAATTGAATTGAAGGCAGGCTTGCAACATCTTCAGCATGAGTCAAACTCATCAGCAAAGCTGAGATCACACCGAACATCAAACATAATTTAGAATTAGTCATAAGTAAGACTCTGACATGCATCGTTCAAATTGAGCATCAGGAACAAGAATAACTAAACAAATAGAGCTATTCTTTAATTAAACTACACCAATTTATTTACGTATTCATCAGTACTCAGATAAATGGTTTCAAGTGTTTTTTAAAAGTTTTGCTAAGCAACTGAATTTCAAGACTCGGACTGATTTTACAAATATGGACTTCAAAGCTTAACTTCAATTCATTATAAAAATAGAAAACTCATACATATCCATCAGCCATGAAAACTAAAATAAAAAACAGCCTACTCGTTATATTTTTATGTCTCACATCACTCTGGGCAATCTTATTCATCTGGACACATCAGCCTGTTAATGCCATTTTCACTTATGTACTGATCTTGTTTTGGGGTGGACTTACCATCATTACAGGGATATTCCATTTCAAGCAACACAGCTATAAGCCCTATTTCACATGGGCGTATTTGGTTATTTTTTTGATTGCCATGATTAGCTTTTTTTCCTTAGAACCACGCAATGATCGCGTTTGGCAGGATGAAACCGACAAAATTATTCAATTCCAATTCAAAGATGGCAAAGTGGAATTACAGAATGTCAGAAATTTTATTTGGCACAGTGATAAAGACTACGTGACGCGATGGGAAACACGACAATACGATTTAGAAAAGTTAGATCGTATAGATTTAGTGGTATCACATTTTATGCAAGGTCCTATTGCGCATGTTTTTATTACATTTGGTTTTGATGATGGTGAACATCTCGCATTTTCTTTAGAAGTTCGTCAGGAAAAAGATGAAGGATTCTCCACCATTGGTGGGTTTTTTCGGCAGTATGAATTGGCACTGGTCGTAGGCGATGAAAATGATTTGATTTATACCCGCTCAAATATTCGCGAAGAAGATGTCTATATTTATCCGATTCAAATGAATCAAACCGAAATTCAGATGTTGTTTTTAGAATTCCTAAACAAAGCCAATCGACTGAATCATACCCCAGTTTGGTATAACACCTATATCAGTAATTGTACGACCATCTTGTTTGATTTATTAGAACATGCAGTAGGACAAATTCCACGAGATTATCGCGTGACCTTACCAGGTTTAATTCCAAACTATTTATATGACAAAAAAGTCCTCGATAATGGTATCACCTTAGATCAATGGAAAGAAAAAGCACATATTAATCCTAAAATTGAGCATGTACATGATGTACATTTACTTTCAAGTAAAGCCTTTTCTGCCTTACTCCGTGAGTAAAGCAGGCGTCCTTTTTTTATAACCACGCTGAAAGAAACAACTAAGAAAGATTGTTTATGGCGTTTCTTGCTGAACAGCAGGCTCTGAACTTGGACTTTGATTTACTGTTTGTGCTTCAATCACCTCGGCATTTTGATTTTTTAACTGATCAATTTCGCGTTGTAATTGATTTAATTCACGATATAACTCGTTAAAGCGATTCACACTGAGATCACTTTTAAATAGGATCATTTCATTACGGCGTTGCCAGTCATGATTCTTCAAAAACTCAAACATTTCTTCAGCTTTTTTTGTGATTTTAAGTTCTAAAGCAAACAAAGCTTGATCGTTATTATGCTGTCGGCTGAATTTTAACTTTTCTTTCATTGGCTCACGCAAGTCTGCTTTCATCTCCAAAGCATCAAGCGCTTGTAAAGCTGTCGCAT
Source organism: Acinetobacter sp. 25-47-130 (assembly GCF_056779705.1). Lineage (NCBI taxonomy): Bacteria > Pseudomonadati > Pseudomonadota > Gammaproteobacteria > Moraxellales > Moraxellaceae > Acinetobacter > Acinetobacter sp. 25-47-130. The sequence goes on from NZ_JBWYII010000002.1 coordinate 145,071, forward strand.
AAATTTGCTGGTCACGCGTTTGATATTCAGATTGAATTTTCTTCACTTGGACAAACATCTTTTCGGTGTCTTGATATTTATTCTTTTTATCTAATTCTAGGCGATGAACGTTCAGAAACTCATCCCACTTGGCTTGATCTAACTCACGTAAATACATATTTCGTGATTCAATATTGTCTACCCAATACTTCAAAATAAATTCAGAAAGTAATTTATAGTCACCATCCAAACGCTCATCTTCAACTTTAAAATTCAGAGGGGTTTTCCAATCCTTCGCTTGAACATAAAGCTGCTCAATTTTTTCCGTCATCACCAAATCAAATTGTTGACGTTGCACTTCATCATTTTTCTCATTTTGCGCGTAGGCACAATAACCAAATAATAAGGTCACCATGACGATAACCACCGCTAAAATTCCGCGCATCTCAAACTCCTATCCTTTTTTTGTTTGAGTAATGAACCACTTGCGAACAATGACAAGCACATGATGTGTAATGTATAGCATATTTTTTAAGCAGAAATAGGAATGAATTTAGTGGATATTGCTGTGATTTTGTCGATTTATTCGTGATTCTGTGATCAAGTTTCAATAATTTATTACGCAAAATTCATATTTTCGACAGAAATATATCGGATTGAAACTCTGCGTTTCAGATTTAGACCTTTAATTTTGTTGTCATTGCCCACACTATAGATTCATAAATGATGATTAGAGATTTTTTATGCGTGTAGATGTGTGGTCAGATGTAGTATGCCCTTTTTGCTATATCGGAAAAAAACGTTTAGAAGCAGCAGCAGCTGCAACTGGTGTAGAACTTGAAGTCCATTGGCACAGTTTTCAGCTAGATCCTGATGCACCGCCACGTCAAGAAGTCTCAAATAGCGAACGTTTGGCATTGAAATATGGGCGTACTGTCGCTGAAGTTGAAGAAATGCAACGCAATATTGCGGAAATGGCAAAAGCAGAAGGCATCGAGTTCAATTGGGAAAATGCCAACTCAGGGAATACATTTAACGCCCATCGAATTATTCATCATGCACAAAGCTTAGGATTGGGTTCGGAAGCAAAAGAAGCCTTTTTCTATAGCTATATGACCCAAGGTTTAGCCATTGGCGAGCGTGAAACCCTCGAAGATGTTGCTTCGCGCATTGGTTTAAATCCAGTTGAAGTGGATGATATTTTGGATTCTGATCAATATGCCGATTTTGTCCAATTTGATGAAGAACTTGCACGTGATCAATTAAAAGTGACTGGCGTACCATTTTTTGTATTCGATCAGCGTGTGGCTTTGGCTGGTGCTCAACCGACTCAAGTCTTCCAAGATGTGATCAACAAAGTATTAACGACTGCCAATGAACAAACAGATCAACCCACTGTTGAAGATGCAGAAACTTGTACTGATGAACATTGTGACGTGCCACCAAGCAAATCATAAAACATCTTCGAGAAACTAAATACTGGCTTAAGGTTGCATGACTTAAGCCATATTTAGACTGTTATAAAAATAGAATTCAGCGTTGCATAAACAAGCCTATTCAAGTGAATCGGAACTGAATATACTTCATGTATAGATTCACTGCATGACTCTATACATGGTAAATTTTTATAGACCTCTTTCCCCAAGGAGGTCTTTTTTTATCTATAAAACAATTATTTAATAAAATTATTTCAGTTTTAAGTCTTCTCATTATCTGTTCTAATTTTAAATGACTATAAATTCATTGTTGTTTATTGTGAATTTTGTTGAACAATTCATTAGAATAGATCAAACATTGATTTTTAATAATATCACGATGCTTAAGCCCATTTTTAATTTTATAAATAAATTCAGTGGCTTAACAATGAAAATGACTTAGAGCGAATATGAAAAGAATCATGCAGCAATTCAAACCGTCAACCTTAAGTCTTGTCTTAAGTTGTAGCTTTTTAAGTACTTTCGTGTATAGCCAAGATCAGATAGATCACTTGACTGATCCTTATCAAACAGATGAAATTAGTGTCAGTAGCGAATTCCCTACTTTAGACTATCCTTTAGAATTTCAACAAAAAGACTGGCCAACATCGGATGAAAATAGCTTAGGTTGGATTAACTACGTTCCTCGCATGGTTGATGCAACGCCGACACTATTCCCAGAACAATCCAATAAAAAAATATACGCTCCGACCCAAGTGACTGAAGATTTATCATGGATTGACCGACGTCAAAAATCGATTCGCCAATGGGCAGACCGAACTGCACAGCGAATCGATGGTTGGTTTGGTGAAGGTTATGAAGATGAAACCGCCAAAGCAACGCTACGTGTAATCTTTGATAATAAATGGAATAAGTATGATGATTACGAATTCAAGCCACGTATACGCGGTAAAATCGACTTACCAACCTTAGAGCGTAAATTAAGTTTAGTCTTTGGTGATGATTCACTGGATAATGAAATTGACAACAATATTGCCATTACCAATGAAAATCCCGCTGGTGATCCCGACAAAAATGTCGACACTAAGCGAATCCGTGAAGATAACAGTTCTATCGCCTTACGTTGGTCACAACTGTCTGATAAATTACCTTTCGATTTAGATGCTGATTTAGGTATCCGATCTGGAGATGACATTTATGCCCGCTTAAAGGCAAAAAAAGATTGGACTCTCGGGAATGATTTTTCCTTTCATGCTGAACAAATCTATCGTTATGGTATAGATAGTGAAAATTATCTAAGAACCAATTTGGAACTCACCCAAGCACGTCCAAATGAAGCATTTATTTCAAATCAGCTTTATCTAACTTATGCGGATGAGCAGGATGATGATTGGACTTGGGATAATCGTACCTATCGCCAACATCAGTTTTTCCATGATAACCGCTTTAACTACGGTATGTATGTAGGCGGTTATTACAACGAAGATGATTTACGTATGAACAGTTGGGGACCTTTTGTTTCTTGGCGCCAACCCTTATTCCGCGAATGGTTCTTTGTTCAAGGTGATCTTAACTATTTTAATGACAAGCGTGAAGATCGATCACACTATCCTCGTGCTTTAGTTCGTCTTGAAGCTAGATTTTAACGCTCGATAATAGTCATAAAAAAAAGCCCATCATTGATGGGCTTTTTTTGGATCTTAGATTCTCAAATGACAGGCTTTTGAATCACGATACGATCATTACGTGTAATACGTGTTTTTTTAGGAGATGCTTCAGCTTCAGTTTTAGGTAAAACATAACCGACGCGATCTGTGCGTGTGATACGTTTACTATCCACAAAAGGATTAATATCAAATTGTGGAATCTGGTGCTTCACTACGGTTACACGATCATTTCGAACAATTTTCTTCACATCTTGTTCTGCATAAGTGACATTGGTTAAGCTCAAACAAAACATGCTAAATGCGAGCATCATTGAAGTTTTCATAGAATATTCCCAATATTTAATGATCGCTATTATAGATTAATTATTATTGTTTAATATGTTTTACAAATCAAAACTTGGACGTGTTTTTTTATCATTAACATCGAAAAAATTTATCTAGTTTAACTCAAAGCTTAAATAGTTCCTTTTACATCCTACGACGGCGCTGCATAAAAAAAGCCTATCCGAAGATAGGCTTAGATCACAATTTAAAATATGCGCTTATTTCAATAATAAGCTGTTAATGCGTTTTAAATATGCAGCTGGATCTTCTGGTAAACCACCTTCCGCAATCATAGCTTGATCAAAAATCACATTTGCAAGATCATCAAATTGTGCTGAACCATCCAACTTTTTCACCAATGGATGCTCAGGGTTAATCTCTAAAATTGGCTTGCTTTCTGGGACTGCTTGACCTGCCTGTTTTAACATGCGAATCAACTGTGGAGACAACTCGCCTTCACCCGTCACCAGACACGCTGGAGAATCAACCAAACGAGTGGTTACGCGCACTTCTTTGGTTTTGTCTTTTAATGACTCAGACAGCTTTTCAACCACAGGTTTAAACTGCTCAGCCGCCGCTTCTAATGCTTTTTTCTCTTCAGCATCCTGTAAATCACCTAAGTCTACAGCACCTTTTGCGACATTCTGCATTGGTGTCCCGTCAAACTCATGAACAAATTCCATTGCCCATTCATCTACACGTTCAGTCATTAGCAGAACATCGATGCCTTTTTTCTTGAATAACTCAAGTTGTGGCGAGTTTTTAGCAGCGGCTAAGCTTTCCGCCGTTACATAATAAATCGCCTTTTGACCTTCCTTCATTGCTGCTTTGTAGTCAGCCAATGAAGTAGTGACCTCATCATTGTTTGAAGTTGCAAAGCGTAGAAGCTTCAAAATTCGGTCACGATTGGTGAAATCTTCACCCAAACCTTCTTTTAAGACAGACCCAAACTCAGCATAAAACTTCTTAAATTTCTCTTGATCTGCTTCATCTTCAGATTTAGCTAAAGTATCTAAAGTTGTTAAGATTCGACGTGTGTTGCCTTCACGGATGGTTTTAACATCTCGACTTTCTTGAAGTAATTCACGACTCACATTCAACGGTAAGTCTGCGCTATCCACAACACCTTGTACGAAACGTAAATAGTTCGGGATGAGATTATCTGCATCGTCCATGATGAAGACACGTTTCACATAGAGCTTGATACCTGCTTTCGCTTCACGTGAGAAAATGTTGTGCGGTGCTTTACTTGGGATATACAGTAATTGCGTATATTCAGTGCTCCCTTCTACACGGTTATGCGCCCAAGTAATCGGTGCTTCAAAGTCGTGACTTAAGTTTTTATAAAACTCAATATACTGTTCTTCAGTAATATCATTCTTACTACGTGTCCACAATGCGCTGGCAGAATTGATCGCCTCCCATTCACCCGTTTTGACATACTGGCCTGGTTTCGCTTCTTCGCCCTCAGCTGCTTCTTCTTGTTGCCATACCTCTTTTTCCATTTGAATTGGTAAACTGATATGGTCTGAATATTTATTGATAATTTGCTTTACTTTATAACTTTGCAAATAATCTAATGCGTCTTCGCGCAAGTGTAGAATAATATCTGTACCGCGACCTTCTTTTGTAATTTGCTCAACTTCAAATTCGCCTGTACCACCACTGATCCAACGTACACCTTCTGAAGCTTCAGCCCCTGCACGACGTGATTCAACTGTGATTTTATCAGCGACAATAAAGCCAGAATAAAAACCGACACCAAACTGACCAATTAACTGTGCATCTGACTTTTGATCACCGGTTAATTTAGACATAAAGTCTTTAGTACCAGATTTAGCAATCGTACCCAAATTATCAATAGCTTCTTGTTGGCTTAAACCAATACCGTTGTCTGAAATGGTGATGGTTTTATTATCTTTATCCAATTGTACGCGTACACGTAAATCTGGATCATTTTCATAGTATTCAGGATGATTAATCCCTTCAAAACGTAATTTATCACATGCGTCTGAAGCGTTTGAAATTAGCTCACGAAGGAAAATTTCTGGATTTGAATAAAGTGAATGCGTCACTAAATGTAAAAGCTGAGCAACTTCCGCTTGGAAACTATGTTTTTGTGTATTCTGCTCGCTCATAAACTACTCCTTAAACACATCAAAACAATTTTTTTGAATGCTTAATGAATGGTGTAGCTTCTAATTTTTTCAATGGTCAAAATTAATTTTTTTTAAAAAGGACCTTGTTTGTAAATTCGATCAAGATGTATTTCTAGTTTTTGCTGACGCATTTGATAGACATGATTTAAGCATTGCAAATTTGCTTGGCATTGATCACGTAATTCCAGCCATTTGACTTGTTCATTCTGAATGATTGATCGCATTCCCATCGGTACTAAACGACGAAGAATTTGATAAGTGGCAGCCATTTTAACATCTGCATCATTCAGGATACGATGTTCACAAACAGCTTTCTCAGTTTCGGACTGCGCTTTTTTGCAATCAAAACTCGCTGCAAATACTGGAACACTTCCACATGCAGCCAGCACAATGATGAGTTTTATGAATTGGTTCTTCATGCATACTACTCTGTTATGAGCTTTCTAGATTATTGAAAAAAATTGTTTTTTTATATGGTATTTTCTACCTGTTATAGTACAACACATAAAAAAAGCCCTATTGATTAATAGGGCTAGGCGCAACTTTATTTTTAGAATTTGTAGCTGTAACCAATGCTATAGATGACTGGATCTATATCTAGCTTGAACTTTGTTGTTCCATCTACATTCACTTCAGGGTTCAAATCTGCATAACGTACGTCAGCGAATACACCCCAGTTTTTTGCATCAGCTGGTTGGAAATTGAAACCTAACTGCGCTGCATAACCAAAATCTTCTTTTACACTTTGAACGCCTTGCTCATCCCAAGCAATAAATGCTGTTGCACCAAGACCAACATAAGGTGTAAATCCCGAGGTATTTTTAAAATGATATTTCGCAGTCAGTGTTGGTGGTAAATGTTTAATCGTCACTGCATCAGCGCCATTAATCAAAACATCATGGCGAACTGGAGTCGCTAATAATAATTCAGCAGAAATTTGATCATTAAAGAAATATTCCACCGAAGGGGTAAAAGCAAATTCATCATCGGCTTCCACTTTAGCTCCTCCTAGAGCAGCCACAGTGGTATCTTGCGTTGGAGAAATTGCAGATGCACCTACCTTAAGTTGCCATTCTCCTGCCAGTGCATTTGCTGACATCCCAACTAAAACAATCAGTGCAATTTTATTTAACATTATTATAACCTCTGAAAGAAATATCTAAATAAACCACTATTTAAATATAATAAACATGCCAAAAATTAATATGCAACTCTCAAAAATTAAATAAAATACATTTTATTTATAAACAACTGATTATAATAATAATTTATTTTAAATCATACCAATTTAGTCAATTATAAAACCATCAATTATTTTAAATAACCTATTAATCATATTATTTTACTAGGAATTTTTTATTTAATCCTACTATTTTAATCTGATTTAAAATAAAAAAGGCGATTATATTAATCGCCTTTTATTCAATCATTTTTTAAATGTAGTTATAGGACCATTGCCGCGATCCAACCAAAAATCATCAATGGAATATTGAAATGAATAAATGTCGGAATCACACTGTCTTTCATATGATCATGTTGACCATCCATATTCAAGCCTGATGTTGGTCCTAAAGTCGAGTCTGAAGCTGGAGAGCCTGCATCACCTAGAGCTGCAGCAGTACCTATGAGCGCAATTGTTGCTGCTGGACTAAAACCAAACTGAATACATAATGGGACATAAATGATTGCAAGAATTGGCACTGTGGAGAATGATGATCCTATACCTAGTGTAATTAACAATCCGATGAGTAACATCCAGAATGCTGCCCAACCTTGACTATCACCAATCCATGCGACTGAAGCCTCAACTAGCGTTGGAACCTGACCAGTAGCGCCGATCACGGCTGCAAAACCTTGTGCTGCGATCATAATAAAACCCACGAGTGCCATCATACGCATACCAGTAATGATGACATCGTCAGCTTCTTTCCACTTGAAAATACCTGCACAGCTTAGGATCGCCACGCCGACTAAACCAGCTAAAATCATCGAATCAGAATACAATTGCACTGCAAGCGTTGCTAAAACAGCACCCCCCGCCATATAAATCGTAAATTTAGAAACCTCCGGTCTCGCAGAACCTTCTTGAACACCCATTTCACCCGAAATGCTTTGTGGTTGTTCTTCGACATGAATGTCACGATATTCTCGTGGTTTACGATAGCTATAAAACACTGCGATTAATAAACCTACGAACATCCCAAACACAGGAATCGCCATCGCAGAAGGGATTTGATCATAATCAATTTGGAAGCCAAGTGGTTCACCAAAAGTATTGATGTTTTGACCTAAAATATCATTTAGGAAAATTGCACCAAAACCGACTGGGATCAACATATAAGTTGCACATAAACCAAATGTGAGTAGACATGCAACCAATCGTCGATCAAGCTTTAAATGGTTGAATACCATCAATAATGGTGGAATCAATACAGGAATAAAAGCAATATGCACGGGAATTACGTTTTGAGAACAAACAGCCGCTATTGCAACCGTTGCAAAGATGGCATATTTGACACGATTTTGTATTTTAAGATTAGCCTCACCTTTAAGTGAATTAATCATTTTATATGCTAGAAGATCTGGCAAACCTGAACGAGCCAAAGTTAAGGCAAATGCACCAAGTACACCATAAGCTAAAGCAATCTGGGCACCCTTGCCCAAACCACCATTAAACGCTTCCATAGTGCCTTGTAAACCAAGACCAGCCAATAGGCCTCCTGTTACAGCACCAATGATCAGTGCAAATACCACAGGCACACGAGCCAAAGAGAGGCCAAACATGACCCCAATGGCAGCAAGAATTGCAAACATAAGAAATAGGAATCAGACAAAAAAACTATTTTATCAGAATTTGTTTGTAATAAATCTGCTCATCAGGGGTTGATACCTTCACTCGTCAGATTCTATTCGCCTTGCGCATTTTTTTTTGCAAATTGTTTAATATACGATGCGATCTCTTGGGCACGACTTAAAACAGCCCAATGATTCGCATCTAGCTCAACACGTTCAAAACCTGTCGCCCATTTTGGAATTTCGTCAATCAACTCTGGACTTACATATTTATCGCGTTTTAAGACTACCGCTTGAACGGGGCAAATCGCATGACGTTGACGAGGCATCGTTAGACGTGTAATAAAGTTTGCCCGATACAGTGCCACACCATACTCACCATCCTTAGAGATATTTTGGTTTACAGGTAAGCCTTTTGTATCTTCAAGAATTTCAAATATTTTGCCCCAGCGATCTGGATTGAGAAAATTCCACATCGTCGGTGCAACTACGGGTAGCTGAAATAGTACGATGTACCAAGACTTAATCAATTGCTTAAAGAACTTTGGTTTTTGATGTTTGAATTGTTCACGCATCCAATAAGCAGCATGGTCCAAGCATGGTCCAGATATAGTGGTATATGAAAGAATACGACCTTTAAATTTAGATTCTGTTACGGATTCCCATGTTTGAATTGAGCCCCAATCGTGTGCTGCCACATGAAAGTTTCGATTTGGCAACAGATGATTTACCACACTCTCCAAATCCAAAGACAGTTGAGCTAATGCATAAGCGCGAATCTTTTTCGGTACGCTCGATTGACCAGCGCCACGCACATCATAAGTTACAACAAAATAATCTTCGATTAAATTCGAAATGATTGGTTCCCATACTTCTTGATTGTCTGGATAACCATGCACAAGCACCAATGCCGGCTTATTCCGATCTCCCCATGTTTTAGCATAGAGTTTTTGTTGATCTGTCGTGTTAATCCAATGCGATTCAAATTGCATAATATGCTCAACCTTTTTTGTTATTGATTGACCGTTTTCTTGGTCTACGATGATTTTCGATCAATGCCAGAATATTTTTTGTACTTTAGTATGCTAACTAATGAAATAAAAATAATTGACCTAAATGAGTATTTTGAAAAAGCTAACGACAATTCCGTTAATCTCCAAGTATATATTTAATAGCTTTGCACCCTTTCAAGGCGCAGGCATTACTATCGATAAAATCGACTTAAAAAATCATCATATTCGTGTAAAAATGCCACTTACACGAAAAAATAAAAATATTGTGGGTGTCCACTTTGGCGGTAGCCTTTATTCTATGGTTGACCCATTCTATATGACATTACTCATGTATCACTTAGGTGATAAATATATTGTTTGGGATAAGGCTGCAAGCATCGATTTTTTAACTCCTGGTCGTAGCACTGTTTATGCAGATATCCGCATTGATTCCAGTGAAATACAACTCATCAAAGAGCTCGCTAGCAATCATGCTCCTGTTTACCGTAACTATACTGTGAATATTATGGATGAATCAGGCTTACGGATCGCAGAAGTTCACAAAACTGTGTATATCCGTCGCAAGAAGGCAAAAGCCACACGTTTCCGTTAATAAAAAAAGCGCTCTATGAGCGCTTTTTTTATCACTTTAGCAAATTAACGATTATTTTGTTCTATCGCTTTTGCTCTATCGCTGCTCCTGCACCGCCGCCAATTGCACCACCAATTGCAGCGCCAGAGTTACCACCAAAAATACTTTTACCGACTGCAGACCCGATTGCACCGCCTACACCACTATAAGTGGCATTACGATCTGAGCCCCCTTGAGCTTTACTACCTACAGCGGCACCTGCACCACCACCAAGCGTTGCACCAACACCACCACCAACATTATTACCAACACCACCACCAAGTGCACCGCCTGCAGCAGCTGCACCAATACGCTGTTGATTCGGCGTCATGCTTTCACAACCTGCAAGTAGCATTGTAGATACGGTTGCCATCGCCATGACAGCTGTTAACTTTTTCATCTTGATGTCCCTCTTTGTCTATTTATATAAGCATATCGCGATCTAGAGAATAAAATTTTCAATTTCTGTTACAAGACAACGCGAAAATGATGCTATTTGTAAAGAGTTTTTTTCAAAATAGATATTTAGCCTCAAATTCACATTATCAAACTCAATAAAAAAGGCACCCGTAGGTGCCTTCTTAATTCAGTTTAGATTAAAACTGATCTTCATTTAATGCTTGTGAGAACGCTTGGTCAACTTCAGAGAAGTCATTAACCAATTCGTGTTCAGCAGCTTCTGCTTCTTGACGACGACGCTCTAAGTGGTAAGCCAAACCTGTACCCGCTGGGATCAAGCGACCAACAACCACGTTTTCTTTTAGACCGCGTAAATCATCTTCTTTACCTGTTACAGCAGCTTCAGTTAACACACGTGTTGTTTCCTGGAACGATGCAGCAGAAATGAACGAGTCAGTAGAAAGTGAAGCTTTCGTGATACCCATCAATTGACGTTCAAACTTCGCAGGGAACTTGTTCTGAGCAAGTACTGCTTGGTTTTCTTGGACAACACGGATGTAATCCACTTGCTCGCCTTTGATGAAGCTTGTATCACCACCATCGATGATCTCAACTTTACGCAACATTTGACGTACGATGACTTCAATGTGCTTATCGTTGATTTTTACACCTTGGAGACGATATACGTCTTGAACTTCATTCACGATGTAGTTTGTCAACGCCACTTCACCTTTCAAACGTAAGATGTCATGTGGATTTTGCGGACCATCAGAAATCGTTTCACCACGGTTAACATGCTCACCTTCAAACACGTTAATGGTACGCCATTTCGGAATCAACTCTTCGTAAATCTCTGAGCCATCATCCGGTGTGATCACCAAACGATTCTTACCTTTCGTTTCTTTACCAAAGCTTACAACACCTGAAACTTCTGCAAGGATCGCATGTTCTTTCGGCTTACGCGCTTCAAACAAGTCAGCTACGCGTGGAAGACCACCGGTAATATCACGAGTACGTGAAGTTTCTTGAGGTACACGACCAATTACATCACCCACACCAATTGTTTCGCCATCACGGACAGTCACAATTGTATTTTGTGGTAAGAAGTAGAACTGTTCACCACCATCAACTGTATCTAATACAATCGCTGGACGTAAGTCTTTACCAGAAGCTGGACGAGACGTTACAGGTAAAATTTCAACTGTCGTCATACCAGTTGCATCATCTGTTTTCGATGTTGCAGTCACGCCATCAGCGATTTGGCTGAAACGTGCTTTACCAGCAACTTCTGTTACCAATGGATGCGTATGCGGATCCCAAGTCGCTACAATACCGCCAGCTTCTACCGCACCACCATCTTTAATCAAGATTGAGGCACCGTAAGGAAGTTTATAACGCTCACGCTCACGACCGATGTCATCAGTGATACCAATCTCACCAGAACGAGAAACAGACACTAAGTGACCTTTAGCGTGTTGAACTGTCTTCACATTATGGAAACGGACAAAGCCTGCATTACGTACTTGAACACTGTTCGCAGCAGAAGTTCGGCTCGCAGCACCACCCACGTGGAATGTACGCATCGTTAACTGTGTACCTGGCTCACCAATGGATTGAGCAGCCATTACACCCACTGATTCACCTGGATTCACCAAGTGACCACGTGCAAGGTCACGACCATAACATTTCGCACATACACCAAAAGTAGATGCACAGTTTACTACTGAACGCACTTTAACTTCATCGACACCTTGCTCTTCTAGGTAGTTTGCAAGTTTCTCATCGATGAGTGTATTACGTGGCAGTACTACTTCATCAGAACCTGGTCGCTTCGCATCTTCAGCTAATACACGACCAAGCACACGAGTACCTAAGTTCTCGATAACATCACCACCTTGAATGAATGGCGTCATTACGAGACCGTCAAAAGTACCGCAATCTGGCTCAGTAATCACTAAGTCTTGCGCTACGTCTACAAGACGACGTGTCAAGTAACCCGAGTTCGCTGTCTTCAATGCTGTATCGGCCAAACCTTTACGCGCACCGTGTGTTGAAATGAAGTACTGAAGTACTGTCAAACCTTCACGGAAGTTCGCTTTAATTGGTGTCTCAATAATCGAGCCATCCGGTTTTGCCATCAAACCACGCATACCTGCAAGCTGACGAATCTGTGCTGCACTACCACGGGCACCAGAGTCAGACATCATGTAGATGGAGTTGAATGATTTTTGTTTCTCATCTTCGCCCTGCTTGTTCTTAACAGTCGTGTAAGACAAGTTATCCATCATCGCTTTCGCTACTTGGTCATTTGTACGTGCCCAAATATCGACAACTTTGTTATAACGTTCACCGGCAGTTACGAAACCTTGTTCGAACTGTTGCTCAATTTCACGAACTTCAACTTCAGCTTTCTCGATGATTGAATACTTCGCAGGTGGAATCACCATGTCTTCCATACCAACAGACACGCCTGAACGTGTTGCTTGACGGAAACCGAGGTACATCAATTGGTCAGCAAAAATAACAGTATCTTTCAAACCAAGCTTACGGTAGCAAGAGTTGATCAATTTAGAGATGTTCTTTTTGGTCATCTCAACGTTGATTTGCTCGAAGCTTAAACCTTCTGGCACAACTTCCCAAAGTAAACAACGGCCTGGCGTTGTATCAACGATAATCGTTTGTTGCTCACGCTCACCATTTTCATTGATCACAGTTTGATGTACACGAGCTTTAACGCGAGCATGTAAATCAACTTGACCTGTTGCAAGCGCACGGTTTACTTCGTGAGTATCCGCGAACACCATGCCTTCACCTTTGGCATTGATTGCATCACGCGTGATGTAATACAAACCTAAGACAACGTCTTGCGATGGAACGATGATTGGTTCACCGTTTGCTGGAGACAAGATGTTGTTCGTTGACATCATTAACGCACGAGCTTCTAATTGAGCTTCAAGTGTTAATGGAACGTGTACCGCCATTTGGTCACCATCGAAGTCGGCGTTGAACGCAGCACATACGAGTGGGTGTAGACGGATCGCTTTACCTTCGATCAATACAGGTTCAAATGCTTGAAGACCTAAACGGTGAAGTGTTGGCGCACGGTTCAACATCACTGGATGTTGACGAATCACAGATGCAAGAACGTCCCAAACTTCTGGAGTCTCACGCTCAACCATTTTCTTCGCAGCTTTAATGGTAGTTGCTTGGCCAGACGCTTGTAATTTCGCGAAAATAAACGGCTTGAATAACTCAAGTGCCATTTTCTTAGGAAGACCACATTGGTGAAGACGTAAAGTAGGACCTACAGTAATTACCGAACGACCAGAATAGTCAACACGCTTACCAAGTAAGTTTTGACGGAAACGACCTTGTTTACCTTTGATCATGTCTGCCAAAGATTTAAGAGGACGTTTGTTAGAACCAGTAATTGCACGACCACGACGACCGTTATCTAACAATGCATCTACAGACTCTTGCAACATACGTTTTTCGTTACGTACGATGATATCTGGAGCAGCTAGATCAAGAAGACGCTTTAAACGGTTGTTACGGTTAATCACACGACGATAAAGATCGTTCAAATCAGATGTCGCGAAACGACCACCTTCAAGTGGTACAAGCGGACGAAGATCTGGTGGAAGTACTGGAAGTACAGTCAACACCATCCATTCTGGTTTGTTATTCGACTCTTTGAACGCTTCCATTAACTTCAAACGCTTAGATGCTTTCTTAAGCTTCGTTTCAGAAGTTGTATTCGGAATTTCTTCACGTAAACGAGAAATCTCAGCTTCAAGATCAATGTCTTTCAACAAATCTTGAACTGCTTCAGCACCCATTTTCGCAGTGAATTCATCACCGTGCTCTTCTAATGCTGTGAAGTATTCTTCGTCATTCAGAAGTTGGTATTTTTCGAAAGGAGTCATACCAGGATCTGTTACAACGTAAGATTCGAAATACAATACACGTTCGATATCACGTAGCGTCATGTCTAAAAGAAGACCGATACGGCTAGGCAGTGATTTTAAGAACCAAATGTGTGCAACTGGTGAAGCAAGCTCAATGTGACCCATACGTTCACGACGAACTTTCGCAGTTGTTACTTCAACGCCACATTTTTCACAAATGACACCTTTGTATTTCATACGCTTGTATTTACCACACAAGCATTCGTAATCTTTTACTGGACCAAAAATTTTGGCACAGAATAAACCATCACGTTCAGGTTTGAACGTACGATAGTTAATTGTCTCTGGCTTTTTAACTTCACCATGAGACCATGACTTAATCATTTCTGGTGACGCAAGACCAATACGGATGCGATCAAACTCTACAGGAGCATGACCGTCTGAATCCGTCTTTTTGCGCATGATATCGAGCAAGTCTTTCAATTTTTTTCTCCGTGTGTTGTGGAGATTTTCACTTCACAACTGGGTCACAAATATTGTTTTTTAACTGAATTGGTAATCTCCCCTAACCCCTCTTTTTTAAAGAGGGGTTAGTCTCCCCCTTATCAAAGGGGGATTGAGGGGGATTTAGTCACCATTTTTCAGTTCAATGTTGATACCTAAAGAACGGATCTCTTTGGTCAATACGTTGAACGATTCAGGCATACCTGGGTCCATATAATGGTTACCATCTACAATGTTCTTATAGATACGGGTACGACCCTCAACGTCATCCGACTTCACAGTCAGCATTTCTTGAAGCGTATAAGCTGCGCCATATGCTTCGAGTGCCCAGACCTCCATCTCACCGAAACGCTGACCACCGAATTGTGCTTTACCACCAAGCGGCTGTTGCGTTACAAGCGAGTAAGAACCTGTAGAACGCGCATGCATCTTGTCATCAACCAAGTGGTTCAATTTCAACATGTACATGTAACCTACAGTTACAGGACGGTCAAAACGTTCACCAGTACGGCCATCATACAGTACTGTCTGACCAGTACGTGAAAGACCAGATAGTTCTAATAACTCTTTGATTTGACCTTCTTCGGCACCGTCAAATACTGGTGTTGCAAGTGGAACACCTTTACGGAGGTTGCCTGAAAGTGCCAAGATTTCATCATCAGTTAAGCTATCAAGATCTTCTTGCTCGCCACCAACTTTGTTGTAAATCTTGTCTAAGAATTCACGAAGTTCAAGTACAGTACGTTGTTCTTTCAACATTTGATCGATCTTGTCACCAAGACCTTTCGCAGCCATACCCAAGTGAGTTTCAAGAATCTGACCCACGTTCATACGTGAAGGTACACCTAGTGGGTTCAATACGATATCTACTGGAACACCATTCGCATCATGTGGCATGTCTTCAACTGGCAAGATGTTTGATACAACACCTTTGTTACCATGACGACCCGCCATCTTATCACCAGGCTGAATACGACGTTTTACTGCTAGGTAAACTTTAACAACTTTCAATACGCCAGTTGTTAACTCATCACCTGTAGAAAGCTTGCGTTTTTTCTCAGCGAATTTCTCATCGATTTCAAGACTCTTCTCTTTCAAGAATACTTGAATTTGAGTTAAACGCTCCGCGATGCCTTCATCTACTGGTTGGATATCAAGTAGATCAACAAGTTCTAGATTTGAAAGAACTTCATCAGTTAACTTATCGCCACGTTTTGTTGTACCGCCGCCATTAGACTCTTGACCATTCAACAAACGTACAACGCGCTCACGTGCAGCTTCTTCGAAGATTTTGTATTCTTCTTTCAAATCTTTACGGTATGCATCAAGTTGAGCTTTTTCAATCGCTTGAGCACGTTCGTCTTTCTCGATACCATCACGAGTAAACACTTGAACGTCGATAACTGTACCCTTCGTACCAGATGGAACACGAAGTGAAGAGTCTTTCACATCAGCTGCTTTTTCACCAAAGATTGCACGAAGCAATTTTTCTTCAGGAGTCAACTGCGTTTCGCCCTTAGGTGTTACTTTACCAACTAAGATGTCGCCAGCAGTTACTTCAGCACCGATATAGACAATACCTGATTCATCAAGCTTAGAAAGTGCAGCCTCACCTACGTTCGGGATATCAGCAGTAATTTCTTCTGAACCAAGTTTAGTATCACGCGCGACACAAGAGAGTTCTTGAATGTGAATAGACGTCAAACGATCTTCTTGAAGAACACGCTCAGATAATAAGATCGAGTCTTCGTAGTTATAACCGTTCCAAGTCATGAACGCGACACGCATGTTTTGACCAAGTGCCAATTCACCGCCATCAGTTGATGGACCATCAGCAAGTACATCACCACGACCAACTTTGTCGCCTAGGTTCACAAGCACTTTTTGGTTAATACATGTGTTTTGGTTTGAACGTGTGTATTTAATCAAGTTGTAGATATCTACACCTGCTTCACCCGCAACCATTTCATCTTCATTCACACGAATAACGACACGAGATGCATCTACGTATTCAATACGCCCGCCACGTTTCGCGATCACACACACGCCTGAATCATGCGCCACGTTCGCTTCCATACCTGTACCAACAAGAGGCTTGTCAGCAATCAGCGTAGGAACAGCCTGACGTTGCATGTTTGAACCCATCAATGCACGGTTCGCATCATCGTGTTCAAGGAATGGAATCAGTGACGCAGCCACAGAAACAACCTGCTGAGCAGATACGTCCATGTGCGTTACTTTTTCTGGCGGCATACGTACGAAGTCACCTTGGTGACGAACAGATACGAATTCTTCTGTTAAGTTGCCATCTTTATCCAATTGAGAATCGGCCTGTGCAATCACAGTACCTACTTCTTCAATTGCAGATAAATATTCAACTTCATCCGTTACACGACCATCAACAACTTTACGATATGGAGTTTCTAAGAAACCAAAGCTATTCGCTTTCGCATATACAGATAATGAGTTGATCAAACCAATGTTTGGGCCTTCAGGCGTTTCAATTGGACAAACACGACCGTAGTGAGTTTGATGTACGTCACGTACTTCGAAGCCCGCACGTTCACGTGTTAAACCACCTGGACCTAATGCTGATACACGACGTTTGTGTGTAATTTCAGACAATGGGTTGTTTTGATCCATGAACTGAGATAACTGACTTGAACCAAAGAATTCTTTGATTGCAGCCGCTACTGGTTTTGCATTGATCAAGTCTTGTGGAGACAAGTTATCTGTCTCTGCTTGTGATAAACGCTCTTTCACAGCACGTTCAACACGAACTAGACCAACACGGAATTGGTTTTCTGTCATTTCGCCAACAGAACGTACGCGACGGTTACCTAGGTGGTCGATATCATCGACTTCACCTTTACCGTTACGGATTTCAACCAGTGTTTTTAATACGTCAATGATGTCATCGTTTGAAAGAATACCTTCAACTTCACGTGACTTCTGATCTGTACCCACTTCGTAAGGACGACCCAAACGACGGTTAAACTTCATACGACCAACTGGTGATAAGTCATAACGTTCAGAAGAGAAGAACAAGTTATTGAATAAGTTTTCTGCAGCTTCTTTCGTTGGTGGCTCACCTGGACGCATTACCTTGTAAATTTCTACAAGCGCTTCTTCACGACCAGAAGTCGTATCAGCACGTAATGAATCAGCTACGAATGAACCGCGATCGATGTCATTGGTATAAAGTACGTTAAATTGCTTAACGCCGCCTTCAGCGATTTTAACCATCACTTCATGGCTAAGAACCGTGTTTGCAGCAATCACATCACCATTGTGTAATGTAATATCTTCAGCAGTAATACGCTCATATAAATATTCATCAGGTACTGGAAGTTTAGTTAAGCCTGCAGCTTCCATTTGACGAACATGACGCGCATTAATACGTTTACCTTGCTCAACGATTGTCTTACCGTCATTGTCTGTGATATCAAATTGTGCCATTTCGCCACGCAGACGCTCTGGAACCAAGTCAATTTGATAGCTGCCCATGTCTAGATATACAGGAACCTTTTCATAGAACATGTCTAGAATTTGTTCGTTTGTATAGTTCAAGGCACGAAGAATCACAGTCGCAAGTAACTTACGACGACGGTCAATACGAACGTATACTAAATCTTTAGCATCAAACTCAAAGTCTAACCATGAACCACGGTAAGGAATGATACGTGCTGAATAAAGCACCTTACCACTTGAATGCGTCTTACCCTTGTCATGATCAAAGAACACACCAGGTGAACGATGTAATTGAGATACGATTACACGCTCAGTACCATTGATCACGAACGTACCATTCTGTGTCATAAGTGGCATTTCACCCATGTACACTTCTTGTTCACGTACGTCTTTAATTGATTTCGTTTCGCGATCTTTAATGATCAAACGAATTTTTACGCGCATTGGTGCCGCATAAGTTGAGCCACGAAGAATACATTCGCGAACGTCAAACTCTGGTTTACCAAGGCTATACTCAACGAATTCTAAAGCAGCATTCCCAGAATAACTTTCAATTGGAAAAACTGAACGAAATGCGGCTTGGAGACCGATATCTTCGCGGTTTTTTGGTGTTTTGCCATCTTGAAGGAACGTTCTGTACGAGTCGACTTGAATCGCGAGCAGGTACGGAGCATCCATCACTTGGGGCAATTTACCAAAATTCTTACGGATCCGTTTCTTTTCGGTATATGAGTATGCCATCTGGAGTCCTCGGAAAGTAAACTAAACCCGCCTGCAGAACGGGTCTAGAAGGAATTACGCAGGTCGATATGACCACCACTTTGTTCAAATGCTGCAATGTTCAGTGGTATTAAAACGCTTAACAATATTTTTAAACATGGAAAAATATTGGTAAGCGTTTGATTTTATTCAATTATAGTTAGTATTGGTGATTTTTACACCAAGTTAACAAAAATCGAGCCGATAATTGTAACGCAAAAAGGCTGATGACCCAAGAGCCATCAGCCAATTTTTGGGGTCAAATTAATATTGACCCCATGGCGAAATTACTTAACAGTAACTTGAGCACCAGCTTCTTCAAGTTTCTTCTTAAGTTCTTCAGCTTCTTCTTTAGAAACACCTTCTTTAAGAAGAGCTGGAGCGCCTTCAACTAAATCTTTAGCTTCTTTAAGACCAAGACCAGTTGCTTCACGAACTGCTTTAATTACAGCAACTTTGTTAGCACCGAAAGAAGTCAACTCTACGTTGAATTCAGTTTGTTCTTCAGCAGCAGCAGCGCCAGCACCTGGAGCAGCAGCTACAGCTACAGCAGCAGCAGATACATTGAATTTCTCTTCAAAAGCAGAGATAAGTTCAACAAGTTCAAGAACAGTTTTTTCAGCAACTGCGTTTAAGATTTCTTCGTTAGTTAAAGCCATGAGAATAACTCCAAATGGATATTGAATGGTGTGGAAATTGATTTATTAAGCTTAAGCAGCTTCTGACTCGTTTTTCTCTTTGAGCGCAGTAATAAGGCGACCCAATTTCGAAATAGGAGCTTGAAGAACATTTGCAAGCATAGTAAGCGCTTTTTCTTGGTTCGGAAGGTTCGCGATTACGCTAACTTCAGCACCTTGATAAACCTTGCCATCGAATGCAGCAGCTTTAAGTTCAAATGCTTTATTAGTTTTAGCAAATTCTTCAAACAAACGAGCAGCTGCGCCCATGTCGTCTTCAGAAGTCGAGAAAGCTAAAATTGTTGGGCCAACAAGGTTGTCGTTCAAGATATCGAACTGAGTATCTTGAAGAGCACGTTTAGCTAAAGTATTACGCACGATACGTGTAGTAACACCTAGTTTACGAGCTTCAACACGAAGAGCAGTTAATTGCTCAACAGTTAAACCTTGGTAGTCAGCAACAACAGCAGTGAAAGCAGTAGAAGCAACAGCGTTAACTTCAGCTACGATCTGTTTTTTGTCTTCGATAAGAAGAGCCATTGTAAAACCTCCTAACGGTGATTTATGTACTCACGTGAAGTACACTCCCAGTTCGTTAACTCATCACTGAGTCAACACGCGGAGGATGAACTAAATCACACCACCGCGTCTACGCAGGCTGGAATATTAAGAGCGAAGCATAAAACTCCCCTCGCCTGAGGTCTTTGACGCTGATAAATTCTCATTTACCAATTCAAAGTTTGCCTAAGTTCGCAAGAAATCCAAAACCGGTATCTTGCGTAAGATTTGAAGCAGCGCTTCAAATCTTACTCAGGGCTTTAAAATTCTGTCTAAGTTAAACTTAGTTAGAAACGTTAGTTACATCAATAGTAAGACCAGGACCCATAGTTGAGCTTAAAGTGATCTTTTTGATATAAACACCTTTAGAAGTTGCAGGTTTTGCTTTCTTAAGGTCAGCTACAAGAGCTTCAACGTTTTGACGAACAGCTTCAGCAGTGAAACCTACTTGACCGATCGCAGCATGGATGATACCCGCTTTGTCTACACGGTAACGTGCTTGACCAGCTTTTGCATTTTTAACTGCAGTTGCTACGTCAGGAGTTACAGTACCCACTTTAGGGTTTGGCATTAAGCCACGTGGACCAAGGATTGTACCTAACTTACCTACAACGCGCATTGCATCTGGAGCAGCAATCACTACGTCAAAGTCAAGGTTACCCGCTTGAATGCTTTCAGCAAGGTCATCAAAACCAACTACGTCCGCGCCTTCAGCTTTAGCAGCTTCAGCAGCAGCGCCTTGAGCAAACACAGCTACACGTACAGTTTTACCCGTACCTGCAGGAAGTGTAGTCGCACCACGAACAACTTGGTCAGATTTACGAGGATCAACACCTAGATTTACAGCTACATCCAAAGATTCTTTGAATTTAGCAGCTGGAAGGCTAGAAAGTACTGCTACAGCTTCTTCCAAAGTATAAACTTTGTTCGCTTCTACAGCAGCTGCAATCGCTTTTTGACGTTTAGTTAATTTAGCCATGTCTTAAAGCTCCACTTCCAAGCCCATAGAACGTGCAGAACCAGCAATGGTACGTACACGCGCGTCTAAGTCAGCACCAGTTAAATCTGGTTCTTTAGTAGTCGCGATCTCTTCTAATTGAGCACGAGTCAACTTACCAACTTTAGTTTTGTTAGGTACAGCTGAACCCTTTTGGATACCAGCAGCTTTCTTAAGCAGAATAGCAGCAGGCGGAGTTTTCATGATAAATGTGAACGACTTGTCGTTGTACACAGTGATCACTACAGGAATCGGAAGACCAGCTTCAAGTTTTTGTGTAGCAGCATTGAATTCTTTACAGAATGCCATGATGTTTACACCACGTTGACCTAGTGCAGGACCGATTGGTGGAGATGGATTCGCTTTACCAGCTGGAACTTGCAGCTTGATATAGCCGTCAATCTTCTTAGCCATTTCAATTACCTCTGGGTACAAACGCCGATTAAGGCTCCCCAATATTTACAAGTAACGATACCGTTACAACAACAATGCCCGATTAATCAAATCGGGCGTTTTCAACCAATTCAGATTAAATTGTTTTTTCGACTTGGCGAAATTCCAATTCAACTTGAGTTGGTCGATTAAATACATTAATCGTCAACGTTAAGCGTGACTTTTCGTACTGAACTTCTTCCACCACACCTTTAAAGTCTGTGAATGGACCATCAGTAACCAATAATTCTTCGCCTGGCTCGAACATTGTCTTAGGACGAGGTGCTTCGCCAGTATTGCGTACACGTGCAAGAATCGCGTCAGCTTCTTTTTGCGTAATTGGAGCAGGCTTTTCTGCCGTACCACCAATAAATCCGAGCACTTTTGGACATTCTTTAACAATGTGCCAAGTATCGTCATTCATTTCCATTTCAACTAACACATAGCCTGGAAAGAATTTACGCTCTGACTTACGTTTCTTACCATCCTTCATTTCCACCACTTCTTCGGTAGGAACAAGGACTTCACCAAAGCTATCGGCAACAGCGCTACGCTGGATTCGATCATTAAGCGAACGCATCACTTGTTTTTCATAACCTGAATAGGCATGAATAATGTACCAACGTTTCATAGCTCTTTTACCCGATAATAAACTTCATCAACCAACTAATAATGTAATCAAAACACCATAAACCAATAGCGGTGATTACAACAACAAGTAACACTTGCCATGATGCAGTTACTGTTTCTTGCTTTGTTGGCCAAATCACTCGACGCAGTTCAATGCGCGAGTCTTTCAACAAACGAACAAAGCCTTTGCCTTGATGGGTGGCGTATAATAAACCTAAAGCCACAACGATACAAGCCAAAATTACCCCAACACGCACCCAAATATTGTTTGCGGGAACCCAATATGCTGGAAGATGTTGATTTACCATAAGTGCACCAGCAAGTAATGCCAATGCAATAATCCATAAAATCACGTCAACTGGTGAACCAGATTTAACGACTTCAGCGGAATTGTTTCTTTGAGGAATTGGCGCGTCGCTTAATGCGTCACGCGATTTATCATTCGACATTTTTGTACTCGTCGTTGAATTCGCGACTTATTATATGACCAGTTTAGCCAGCATCAAGCTTTTTATCAAAAATAATTTGGCAGGCCAGGAGGGACTCGAACCCCCAACATTCGGTTTTGGAGACCGACGCTCTACCAATTGAACTACTGACCTATAACAAAACCGAGAATCGAAACTCTCGGTTTTCGTTTGTACTTCTATTATGCAGTTACTTTAGCAACAACACCAGCACCAACTGTACGACCACCTTCACGGATCGCAAAACGTAGACCTGGGTCCATTGCGATTGGGTGGATTAATTCTACTGACATTTCTACGTTGTCACCAGGCATAACCATTTCAACGCCTTCTTTTAATTGAATCGCGCCAGTTACGTCAGTTGTACGGAAGTAGAACTGTGGACGGTAACCGTTAAGGAATGGAGTGTGACGACCACCTTCTTCTTTAGAAAGTACGTATACTTCTGCATCGAATTTAGTGTGTGGCTTGATTGAACCTGGTTTAGAAAGTACTTGACCACGTTGTACGTCTTCACGCTTAGTACCACGTAATAAGATACCACAGTTCTCGCCCGCACGACCTTCGTCTAGAAGTTTACGGAACATTTCAACACCAGTTACTGTCGTTTTAACTGTGTCTTTGATACCTACGATTTCAACTTCTTCGCCTACTTTAACGATACCAGTTTCTACACGGCCAGTTACTACTGTACCACGACCAGAAATAGAGAATACGTCTTCGATTGGCATCAAGAATGCCTGATCTACAGCACGTACTGGCTCTGGGATGTAAGAGTCAAGCGCTTCAACAAGAGCAACAACTGCATCTTCACCGAACTGACCAGCTTCACCGTTAAGTGCAGCAAGAGCAGAACCACGGATAACTGGAGTGTCATCACCTGGGAAGTCATAAGTAGAAAGAAGTTCACGAACTTCCATTTCAACTAGCTCAAGAAGCTCTTCGTCGTCTACAAGGTCACATTTGTTTAAGAATACAACGATGTATGGAACACCTACTTGGCGAGAAAGAAGAATGTGTTCACGAGTTTGTGGCATTGGACCATCAGTCGCAGCACATACAAGGATCGCGCCGTCCATTTGAGCAGCACCAGTAATCATGTTTTTAACATAATCGGCGTGGCCCGGGCAGTCTACGTGAGCGTAGTGACGAGTTGGAGAATCGTATTCTACGTGTGATGTATTAATTGTAATACCACGTGCTTTTTCTTCTGGTGCAGAGTCGATTGCAGCGTAGTCTTTAGCTTCACCACCGAATTTCTTCGCACATACAGTTGCGATAGCAGCAGTTAAAGTTGTTTTACCATGGTCAACGTGACCGATTGTGCCCACGTTAACGTGTGGCTTATTACGTTCAAACTTAGCCTTAGCCATGAGATCTTCCTCGTTTACGTCGAACACAATTCTAAGATTGTTCAGTATCGACCTGTCGCCAAAAAAATGACACTTTAAATACTTGAAAAGCAGACTAATAAGCCTGCTTTCTTTAAAACTTTGTAGAAATTTCTACTAAACTGTATATCTGGAGCTCTTATCGAGATTTGAACTCGAGACCTCTCCCTTACCAAGGGAGTGCTCTACCACTGAGCTATAAGAGCATTTAATACTTCGATGGAGCGGGAGACGAGGGTCGAACTCGCGACATGCAGCTTGGAAGGCTGCCGCTCTACCAACTGAGCTACTCCCGCATATTGGTAAGACACTAGATCGAAGTTTTAAAATTGGTGGTGAGAGAAGGATTCGAACCTTCGAAGCTTACGCGGCAGAGTTACAGTCTGCTCCCTTTGACCGCTCGGGAATCTCACCATTTACACTTACTTCAGTGTTGTTCTTTACTCGACTACTTAAACTCTCTAAGATGGTGCCGGCACACGGATTCGAACTGTGGACCTACTGATTACAAGTCAGTTGCTCTACCAACTGAGCTATGCCGGCGTTTCTTAGTGTTTCGTACGTTTCGTATCGGAACGGTGTGCAGTTTAGCAAAACTTGAAATCCGTGCAAGTGTTTTTTTCAAAAAAAACCCTAAAAACTCATAAAATCAATCCGTTTGATGATAATTCAACCGCTTTGATCACTGCGCGAGCTTTTATTTGGGTTTCATTCCACTCAGAATCAGGATTTGAGTCTGCAACAAGACCCGCACCAGCCTGTACATAAACCTTATTTTCGCGAATAACACAGGTTCTAATTGCGATAGACATGTCCATTTCACCATGCCAGCCTAAATAACCAACAGCACCGCCAAAAATTCCACGTTTTACTGGCTCAACTTCGTCAATAATTTCCATAGCACGAATTTTTGGTGCCCCAGAAAGTGTTCCTGCAGGGAATGTTGCTTTAAAAACATCCAAAGCATCTACGCCTTCCGCAACTTCCCCTTGCACATTAGAAACAATATGCATGACATGTGAATAACGTTCGATCACCATTTGATCAGTGACTTGCACTTTACCAATTTTTGATACACGCCCAATATCATTGCGACCCAAATCAATCAACATTAAGTGCTCTGCGATTTCTTTCTCATCGGAAAGTAAATCTTTTTCCAGCGCTAAATCTTCTTCTTTGGTTTTACCTCGTGGTCGTGTGCCCGCTAATGGGCGCACAGTCGCCACTCCATTTTCTAAACGCGATAAAATTTCAGGTGATGAGCCCACAATATAAAATGGCTTTTCATCACTAAGCGTCTTTCCTTGTACTAAAAACAGATATGGTGAAGGATTTAGATGACGTAATGCACGATATACTTGTAAAGGATCACCATCAAAGTCCGATACCATGCGATGACCAGGAACCACCTGCATCACATCACCCGCACGAATGTACTCTTTAACAGTTTCAATCGATTCTAAGAATTTTTCTTTACCTGTTAATGATTCAAAATGAGGGGCCGTGTGAGGCTTTGCCTGCAAGCTCACCGGTGTGGCAAGTAATGATTCAATTTCATCCAGCTGGCTTTGTGCTTTATCAAAAGCATCCGCATCCTGTGTATCCGCATGTACGATAATAAATAGCGTGTCTTTTAAATTATCAAAAACTACAACTGTTTTAGACAACATGAGCCATAAATCTGGCAATCCAACAGGATCAGCATCAGGAACGTTATTTAAGCGCGGTTCAATATAGCGTACCGCGTCATAACCCAAATAGCCCACCAAGCCCCCTGTAAAGTTGGGCAAATCTGGGAGTTCTGCTTTTGATGGCACTTTGAACTGCGATTGAAAGTCACGGATATACTGGAAAGGATCTTGACATTCAAACGATTCGACTTGGCCATCAGCTTTCTGAATTGTTAACTGTCCTTCATTGCAAGAGAATACCGTTGACTCGCCCAGACCAATAATCGAGTAACGCGCCCAGTTTTCACCACCTTCTACAGACTCAAATAAATAGGCTTGTTGATGTTGTTTTAAACGTGCAAATACTGACAATGGAGTGTCAGTATCAGCTAAGCGTTGGCGATAAACTGGAATTAGGTTAAAACCTTGCGATTGAAGCTGTTGAAATTGAGTTGATGTTGTCATGAGGAATTCTCTGTAGTTTTCGATGCATATTGAATGTTCTATAAAGTCTGCGCTGAGAGACGCCATCGAAAAACATTAAAACTATTCATTCCTCTACCCTTCTTTATTTATTACAACTTACTTAGAAATCAACACAGTTAAATCATCAACTACTTGTTGCGGCTTACATAGCTGAATATCTTCGCCATGATTATAACCATAGCTTACGACAATACAATCAATACCCGCACGGCGCGCTGCCTCTACATCATTCGATGAGTCACCAATCATCAAGGTATTGTCCAGATCAGTTCCAAAGGCCTCAACACAATGCAACAAAGGTTTCGGATCTGGTTTTCTCACCTCAAAACGATCTCCCCCCACCGTATCCACAAAATAGTGATCCATCTTTAATTCAGCCAATATTTTTCTAGCGGGTAATTCCGGCTTATTCGTGACACACACCATTTTTTTTTGATGAGCTCGACCCCACTCTAAAAATTCGATAATGCCGTGAAATGGACGCGTATCCACGCACGGTTCGGCATTATAAATTTCTAAAAAAGTATCCAATAATTGTTGATGCTCAGAAGGCTCTACACGCCCAGTCAGATGCATTAAAACACTCTGACAGAACAATGAAGTCCCTTTGCCAATCCAATTTCGAACTTGAGATTCTGTGACCAAAGGCAGTTCTAATACATTCAAACTCATATTCATGGCACGATATAGATCAAATGCCGAATCAACCAAAGTTCCATCCAGATCAAAAAGAATTAAGTCACGCTGTTCCAAATTCGCAATATTCATTATTTTAAACCTAACAAAAAAGGCATGCGAAAGCATGCCTTAAAAAATCACATGCAACTTAGTTGAAAATAAACCAGGCAACTAGTGCTACAATCACTAACACCAATAATGCCATTAAGCCAATATTGGCATTTTTTTGAGTTTCCAACTCTTTTTCCGTACAAGCTGCAGGAATATTTACCTCACACGCTTCATGCTTATTGACAGTCGTATTAACATCAACTCCTTCAGGAATTGGGGCTGGTTTAGGAATTCCTACATTTTGAGGCATACCATCTCGAGTAAGCTGAACTGAGCTATCTCGCTCTTTCAGATCAGGCATACCCTGCTCAAGCATTTCAGCTGCTGCTGTCTTCTCTACTGCAACCTTTGAAGAAATTTCAGCTGTTGCGATTGCTTCGCTAGGCTGCTGAACATCTTGTAATGTTTGTGCAGATTGCGCAGGTGCTAAAACTGAAAATTTATGGCTAGCAAATTGCAGAATATCGCCATCTTTAACAATAGTTTCGCCTTCAGCAACTTTTGTATCGTTAATAAACGTGCCATTTGACGAACCTAAGTCTTGAACAGTGAGCACCTGCTCTTTTAGAAACAAAGCAGCATGACGACGTGATACATCTGCAGACTGAATCAAAATATCTGCATCTTGATGACGACCCACCAACATGTCTCGATCGATATCAACTTCTTTACCCGCAAATTCGCCAGTAATTGTTTGTAATTTCCAAGTCATAGTTTCGATCCATTATTCAAGTTTTGACATTTTAACATGGCTGTTTTCGAGATTCACATTGAACGCATGTTATCGAGATGGTCTCAATGTCGTGGTTGTGACCGTATTTTGTGTTCTTTGCACATCTTGTTTTGGCTCAATCGCGACAGGGGTTTCCACCACGACTTGGGCATTGTTTGTATTTGTTGTGGCAACTTGATTGTAAATCACAGGCTTTGGCAGCACTCGCGTTGATTTCACCACAGGATCCTGAGTCACGATGACATTTGGACGTTCAATCACACGCCCTACTGGCTTAGACTGTGCTGTCGGAGCAGTATAACGCTGTACCTGTGGCTCTACTGCTTGAGGCGTTGATGGCACTACGATAGGCTTAACGGGTTGAGGAGTACTTGATACAGGCAACCGCTGTTGGAAGATATCATCAACATTATCCGGTAGCTTCTTAAATGTTCCATCACCATCTAGCGCTAACTGCAAACTGTATAAACGGTCATAGCGTTGCTGTGACAATCTACGAATATCAGCCGTATCTCCTACGATTGTTGGATGAATAAAAACGAGTAGGTTTCGTTTCACATTATTCTTTGCATCTGCTCTAAACAGTCTACCCAAACCAGGAATCGAGCTTAAACCTGGGACGCCTTGACGCGTTAACTTAGTATCATCTGAAATCAGACCACCCAGTACAATTGTTTGACCATTTTCAGCCAAAATCGAGGTTTTTATGGCACGCTTAGTGGTCACCAAGTCTTTCGCCTCACCACTATCTGGCTTCACTGAGGATACTTCTTGTTCTACAGCAAGACGAACTGTTCCACCTTCACCAATTTGCGGAATGACCTTTAATGTAACACCAACATCTTTACGCTCAATTGAAGTATAAGGGTTTGCTGTTCCACCTGTTGTTGTCACAGATCCTGTCTGGAATGGGACATTCTCACCCACAACGATATAAGCTTCCTCGTTATCCATGGTGACAATCGATGGTGTAGACAATAAGTTCGACTTAGTATTGGTCTTTAATGCCTGAATCAGTGCGCCATACAGTTTACGCGATCCATTCGCACCTTCTTTATATTCACCTAAGGCCAATGAAGCACCAGCTCCAATCAAACCAGCACCCGTAGCTACATTACCAAGGAATCCAGAAGCCAATTGACTCAGCCCTACACCCGCTTTATCAAAATTGATTACACCAATACCGCTACTGATGTCACCTAGTGCCCACTGAACACCCAATTGATCTACGTCATTTCCTTCAACTTCAACAATAGCAGCCTCAATGAGAATTTGTTGACGACGCACGTCAAGTTGATGAATAGCAGATTCAATTTCACGCATGAGTTGAGGATCTGCTTTTACCACTAATGCATTTTGTGCACCATCAGCAATAATACTCACGCCATTACTATTAAAACTTGTAATATCTTGTTGATTTTGATTTGAACCACTATTCAAATTAATCGCTGGGGTATTCACACTCCCATTTGAAGACGTATTACTCGAGGTATTATTAATTAATGAGTTACTAGCACTTGAATTGGAGCTTGAACTATTTGAATTACTGGTACTATTCACCGCCTGACCAGATACTAAACCTTGTAAAATTTCAGCCAAATTTTTTGCGCTTGCATACTTAAGCTTAAATACTTTTAGACCGCCTAAGCGATCAGCTGAAGGAACATCAAGCATTTCGATCATTTGACGAATGCGTTTACGAGTACTTGGATCACCCTTGATCAAAATCCTATTAGTACGTGCATCTGCGATAATACGTACTCGAGAACCTGAAATGTCTTTGGCACCACCCGTAGAAGACATTGAATCCAACAAAACTATCAGCTCTTCAGCTTGGCTAGACTGCAAGCTAATAGCCTCAATATCGTTTTGTCCCGTTCCATCTAAATTACGAATAATCGTTTCAAGCTGTGCAATATTATTCGCACGATCTGAGACTATAAGCGCATTTGTACCTTGTACCGCCGCCAAATGCGCAAATTGCGGCATGAGTGGTCTTAACGCGGGTATTAGATCATTGGGGTTAGTATTTTCCAGCCAAATGACACGAGTGACCACTTGATCACCTCGTGCGTTCCGAGAGGCATCAAAAGGCACACCTGAATTTTTTACATTATTGTCAGGGACTAAGCGGATAGTGTTACCCGCAGGTACAGCAACAACGCCATTAACGTTTAACACACCCAAGAACAAATCATAGACTTCAGCTTTGTTTAAAGCCTTATTTGAAATGACCGTCACATTACCCCGAACCCGCGGATCAACTGCGAAGTTTTTTCCCGTGATATCTGCCACTTCATTAATAAATGCAGTTAAATCTGCATCACGCAGGTTAATTTTCCAAGTTTGCGCTTGCGCAGCGGTACTTGCGACAGCCAATACTGGTGCTACTGCGACCATCGCCCAAAGTGACCGATTTCGATTTAAAAAATCCATAACTTGTTATATTTCCTAATACTTTATGCAAATTAACACATTTTAAAATTCTTGTTGGAAGGTCATCACTTGATCACCTCGTTTTACTTCAATGCGAACTTTACCTTCTCGTCTAGCCTGTTCTAGCAGTTGCGCATCACTTTGTCCTTGACCGACTGATTGCCCATTCAAGGATAAAACGCGATCACCAGGTCTTAATCCCAGTTTGCTTCTCAAAAATGCAGGCGTTCGATCCGTGACTTCATAACCTTGACCACTGTCAGTGTTGACACCCATATTACTTAAGTATTGTTCACGATTTTCTTGAATTTGATTGATTGCCTGACCAATGGCATTTTGAGTGGTCGTTTGACCAGAATTCGGTGTTACGTTAGCAGAATTTTGCTGTGCATCAGGTATCAGTGGCTGATTAAGATTCTCTATTCCAGTAAATCTCAACTCAGTCGTCGCACCACTCGGCTGTTTCAATACCACATGATCCCAATATACTTCTGAAAGCTGATAAGAACTTCCTTCCAAAGTTTGTCCAATGGTATAACGATCAGCAACCTCTCGCACTTTAATCACGGCTGAAGATTGACTACTTGGCGTCGAAACCACAACCCCTTGCAACGTAAGCGCTAAATTAGCATCAGCACCACTCACTTGCGCACCTGTTTCTTGAAACAAAGAGAAACTCGATATATTCGGAACAGGGGGTTGCTGCGAACCTAATGCGACTCGCTCAACTTGCATGACTTGCGGTGGTGCA
The DNA here is from genome assembly GCF_056779705.1 of Acinetobacter sp. 25-47-130. Taxonomy (NCBI): domain Bacteria; kingdom Pseudomonadati; phylum Pseudomonadota; class Gammaproteobacteria; order Moraxellales; family Moraxellaceae; genus Acinetobacter; species Acinetobacter sp. 25-47-130. The sequence goes on from NZ_JBWYII010000002.1 coordinate 176,110, forward strand.
ACCACCAACCAAAATAATGAAGCGAGCTTCCACATTAAGATTAAAATCAGAATAAATAAAGTAAGCGGAGCAATTCGATCTAAATCTTTAAATGAAATTTGTGAAAACTTATCTTGGAATCCCTTCATTAGAAGCCTCCACTCAGCAGTGGCTGTCTCGTACTGACAACAAAGGTATCCAAACCAGCTTTACCATCATATGAAGGCACATTCATTAATAATCTTTGGGTCACCTGTGCATCCAACATTAATGCAGGATCTAAACTAAGGTTGGCCATTTTTTGCCCGCGCTGATCTTGTACATCAATGAGCAGTTTTCCAGCTTCGTCTGAAAATTGCCCTTTTAAAGATGGCATATTCATTCGTTCTTGTTTCTGGGCAAAGGTATAAGTTAGCGTACCACCACCCCATTGCATCTCTCCGGCGGTTTTTGCAAAACCATCGTTTTGTTTGAATTGAAATGCTACATCCTTCAACTGAATACTATTCTGAGGCCATTGCCAATCCACAAATGTTTTGAGTGTTTCAGGGGCAATATTTCCATTCATATTTTTGATAATTATTTTTTTTCCAAGCCCATAACCCACCACACCGTTGAGTTGCGTCTGACCACTATGTATTTCTAAGTTGGCACCAGCTCTTAATAAAATCAGATCGAGAGGACGTGTTTGCCAGATGACAGAACCTGCAAGATTTCCTTTTTGCCAATCTGCTTGACCTTGCCAGATATTGCCACTGACATTTTTTAAAATTTGATTATTTTTATAAAATTTAGCAATGAGCCACGATGCTGGAACTTGTAAAAAAACAAATAATAAAAAAGCGAAGATAGCGACGCTTAACCACACCATTTTTTTTGATTTTTTTATCATTCCATGTATACCAACATCTAAGTCTAATTAACCGCAAAATGTTTGAAAATTTTCTATCTTGGTATTATGCATAAATTTTACACTTCTCCAATTCACTTATAAAAAAACCAAGCAGATTTGCTTGGTTTTTTTAATATTAGTGTCATTACATGACAAATCAGTGAAATTAGATAAGGAAATCTTCTAATTTGGCACCTTTTTCAAGCTCTGCAACCAACCAACGTGGCTTCTTTCCACGCCCTGTCCAAGTCTCCGCAGTATTATTTTTATTACGATAACGAGGCTCTACAGATTTACGCGTGCTTTTCTTACGCTTTTGTGCACCATATTCAATGAATTGCTCTAAAGACATACCCACTGATTCAGCAATTTGAGTAATCTGATGATAAGCATCTTCAATTTCCTGATCTTTCTTAGACTCGATCAAAGCTTGGGCTTCAGCAGTTAACTTTCTTAACTCTTCAACAGATAAATTACTAATATCAGGCATAACATTTACTCCAAAAAATTCAATATCATTATTAGATTTATAAAGCGCCATCTTATTGTTATAAATTATTTTAATCAATCCATCATGTTATTTAATATACATAAATAAAACAAATAATTTAACACATTAATTAACCGAGTCTATTTCTATTATTTTTTCTCTAATATGCTCTGGAATCAAAACCTTTTGCATTGTATTTTTATCCACACAAACTATAACGGCCTCAGCAATTGCCACAATTTCATTCTGTTGCTCACTCCAAACTGTATATTCCATCCTGAAGGCAGAGTTACGCAATTCAACCACTTTAGTTCCAATGCGTAAATAATCAGGATAAAACACTGGTTTAAGATATTTACAACTATTTGAAGCCACAACAGTATTAATATCTAACGCTAAGATTTCTAATTGATTCAAATACTCTATTCGAGCAGTTTCAATATAGCGATAATAAATCACATTATTGACATGTCCAAAAGCATCCATATCACCCCAAGCGACTTTTTGATGGGTAATGACTTTGTACTCATTCATTTGTTTCATTCATCATTCTCATAACTTAAATTGAATAAATTTATTATGGGTCTCAAAGACACTGTTCAATTGCTGAGTTAATACAGCATCGCCTTTTAATACAGATTTAATTCTTAAATAGTTCATTAAAGGGTGATCAGGATATAATTGCAATAATGCCTCAGCATCCTGTTCACGATGAGTCGCAGTATAAATATGCCATTTAGAAAAACTCAAAATCGGTAATCCAGGATATTTCATTTCAAAATGATCAATCTGGTTTTCAAGCATTTCATAATCAGGATTTTGTTTTAACAATTGTTGTTGAAACCATAAATAAAAAATATCCTGATCGAACCGTTCTTCTAATAAAGACAAAGAAAGTTGAGTTTCATCAAAAGCCATCTCAGGAATGCGAGAAATAAGTTTTAACCATAACGATTTAATACCATATGAAGACGACACAATTTGATCACTCATTTGAGCATACCGAATTTGAATAAGCTCTAAATCTGTATTTGAAACGTTGTCAAAATCATTGAGTAGCTTTAAAAGCCATTTCTTTTTATGTTCCAAATCTAAATGACCATATTGCGTGGCTTTTAAATAATGCCATGGATATTGAATCGCAAATCTACCCCATAGATGATTCAACTTATGCTGATAAGCATCTTCAAGATCTTTTAACCAAGGTGACAGCATATGACCATGTAAAAACTCTAAATGGGTTAAAGCCTGATCTGGAAGCTCTTGAGCTAAATAAATTTCAATACGCTGGAGTTCAGCCAATTCAAAAGCATCTGCAGGACTTTGTTGTAAAACACTCAACGCATCATCAATACGATCTTGCTTCAACCATATACGAGACTGAATAACCTCTTTGAGTAATCCTGAGTTCTCAAACACAGGTTGTAAATATTCTCGCTGTTTTGTGTTGGCCTCCAAAACCCACAAAACACCTAATTTTTCATACGTATGTAACCTTGAAAAGTCTGTAACTTGTTGAATTTTACGCTGCTCTCTTGATCTCATCTTTCCAACCCAAAACCATAAAAGATGAAGAGATAAAGCAACGAATAGAAGAAAAAATGAAACAAACCAGAGGTTCGTTTGAATCTGAATACCGTGCCAAAGTATGTAAATATAACCTGGCCCTTCTTGATAACTCAGCACACTTAACACGGCTAATATCATTAAACCAACTAATGCATAAACTATAAAAATATGTTTCATGATTAGCCCTCTAAAATTGCTTTACTGTTCAATTTAGGGACAGGTAAAAGTTGTGCTTGTTTGAGATGTTTCGCTTTATTTTTTATTTTGATTGCCACAGCATCAGGCAGTTGATCCAGTTCATCGATAATTGAGGTCAGTGCATTTTGATAGTCAATGTATTGTCCTTGTTGTAGTGCTCTTTGAGCAAATAACACTCTCAATTGAACTTCTTTTAAAACTAATCTTCGATTAAGTAATACCGGCATCTGTTCATCAACGCGTTCAACTTTGAATACACGCTCAAACCATGAGGATTGCGAAGAGTTATCACTCGTGAGGTGCTGTACTTGTTGTTCATTTTTCAAATTTGCATCAATATTTTCAAGCAAGTCTCCTAACTGAGCCATTTGAATATTTTTTGCCACAACATATTGTTGAATCATTTTTTGATCATGCTCAACAGCTCGATGCATTGAAACCTGCAATGTATCTGCCAAAGCCAAGCGCTCAACCAGTTGATCCAGTTGATTGAGTTGCTCAAGCGCATATACAAACTCATGTTGATCTAAGGCAAATTGAATTAGCTCTAATTTTTGACTTAAGAGTTTGATTGGATTGATTTCAGATTGAATTTCTTGTTGATTCTTGTTTTGCTGAGGTGGATTGGATTGAGACGAAACCTGCTGATTTGAGCGCTGAATTGCTACCAACTGATCATTCAAACTTGCCACTAATTGCTCTGATTTATGTTGAGTTTGTTGTAGCAACTCAACTTTTTCTTGTAATGAAAAATGATCATAGCTGAGTTTAATCAACCAAATGATTAAGCCTAAAATGAATAGATATAAAATTTTCTTCATGAGTGCCTATGTTCACTTTCAAGCTGCGACAAAATCGTATCTGGCATTAAGTCCGCAATTTGAGTGATTTGAAATTTAGTATTTGAGGTCTGTTGATACATACACACGATCTGATATAACCGATTCGCTAAAACCAAGTAATGACCGTGTTGCATAAATACAGGATAATTTTTGCATAAACTCAGCCAATTTTTCCAACTGGCTTCACTACTAATCAATACAGCATAAGGTTGTGGATTTGCATTGAATGCTTCAAGTAGATGTTTAAATTTATCTTGAGCATCACTTGGGCAGTAGCGGGAGTATAAAACAAAATTAAGTACTTCAATTTTAGCAGTACGACACTGCTGCATCATGAACTGACGGCCACCTTCTCCCCGCCAAAACGCAATACGTTTGAGATCAGCATTTTGTGTTAAAACCGAAAGACTTAACATTCCTTCAGATGTTTCAACATCTGGAACTAAACTTTTAACACCATATCGACTTAGAGCTTCAGCTGTTTTCCGGCCAACTGCAATCCATTTGATATGATTTAAATCGGTCAATTTAAGTCCCGATTTTTCGAGAAACTGCATGCCAACTTCAACGGCTGTTGGACTGACGACCACAATCACTTGTGCTGAAATTAATTGCTGAAAGAGCTGATCAAGTTCATCACTCCAATGAACAGCAGCCAACTCTAGTACAGATAACTCGATAGGCTCATATCCTGCACGTACCAGTGCCTCATTGAGAGGCTTAGCACGATCTACAGGTCGAGTATTGATAAACTTCATTTCATTGTTTTATTTATACAGTGCTTTTAATAAATCAGCAGCACCTTGGTCAATCAAAGCTTTTGCAAGTGAAACACCCAACGTTTCAGCTTGTTCAACTGGACCTTCTACTTTAGCAACCAATAATGTTTGACCATCCACACTGCCTACGCGCCCCTCTAATTGAATCTGTTGATCATTTAAAGTCGCATATCCCGCAATCGGTACCTGACATCCACCTTCTAGATAAGTATTAAATGCACGTTCTGCACGAACACACGCATCTGTTTCTGCATGTAATAAAGGTCGAATCAACTCTAATACGCGTGCATCGTCACCTCGACACTCAAGACCTAATGCACCTTGGCCAACTGCGGGTAAACTCGTCTGTGCATCCAGCGTGTGTCGAATACGCTCTGCTAAACCTAAACGTTTTAAGCCTGCACTTGCCAGAATGATGGCATCGTAAAGCCCATCATCAAGCTTAGATAGTCGTGTGCCTACATTTCCACGTAAATCTATAATCTCAAGATCTGGACGGGCTTTTAAAATTTGACATTTACGACGCAAACTTGAGGTTCCCACTTTGGCACCAAGGGGCAAATCTTCAAACTTGCTATAAGTATTCGAAACAAAAGCATCTAAAGGATCTTCTCGCTCGCAAATCACGGCAAGACTTAATCCTTCTGGGAGCGCCATCGGCACATCTTTCATGGAATGGACAGCCAGATCTGCACGACCATCAAGTAATGCAGCCTCAAGCTCTTTAACAAATAAACCTTTTCCACCAATCTTGGCTAAAGGAGTGTCTAAAATTTTATCACCTTGGGTCACAAACGTCACCAACTCAACTTTTAGACCAGCATGTAGGGTCTCAAGTCGCTCACGAATATGCTCCGCCTGCCATAAAGCCAATGGACTTTGACGAGTTGCAATTTTTAAGGTTTTGATCATTTTAATGCTGCCAAACTTTAGACATCCTAAACTTACCCTGCTGTCCCAAAATTGCAAGTAAATTGTTCGGCAATCACTATAATTTTAGGCAACTAAATATTTTGCATTCTTTCTCTGAGCAGAGGTAAATGACGGCGACTCACCGCCAATTTCTCTTCAAGTTCACGACAACGAACTTGATACTGGCCTGAAGCAACCAACTCCAATCCATCCAAATAATCCAATGCAATCAGCGCATTTCGATGAATTCGTATAAATTTATTTGAAAACTCACGTTCTAAATCTTTTAAGGTCTCATCAATCAAGACACTGCCGTTTTTGTGTCGTACTGTTACGTATTTCTGATCAGCCAGAAAATAGTAAACATTTTCGATAGGAATGAGTTCAAGACCACGATACGTTTTCGCAGCGATTTGCTGACGCTGATGTTTTTCTTCCATATTTTCTTTTTGTTCTATATTTGACATTTGAGCTTGAGTAAGTTTAGTTAAATTATTCAGTGTATTTTCTAATTCTGATTTGATAATCGGCTTTAATAAATAGCCTTTCGCTTGTGCCTGAATAGCAGTCAAAGCATGCTCATCATAGGCCGTGCAAAAAACAATAGCAGGCATTGGGTTTAGCTGTGAAAGATGCTGAGCACATGTCAAACCATCCATTTCAGGCATTTGGATGTCAAGTAAAATTACATCAGGCTCATATTGTTGCACTAAGGTCAAAGCTTCTTTTCCATGGTGCGCAGCTGCAACAACTTGATGCCCCAATTGAGTGACCAAGCGAGATAAGCGCTCAACCGCGAGTGGCTCATCATCACAAATTAGGATGTCCATTGTTCCTCCTTGCTCAAGTTAACGTTGCTTATTTTAATGTATTAACTTGATTTTATTTATATTGGTACTGGACTACAGTCGTGTAAATTCCATTACCTGCATGACTCCTAAACTGTACCGTATACCCATAGTGTGCTTTCAAACGCTGTTTCACGTTTTCTATCGCAATACCATTCCCCTCCCTATTGGCCATTTTATCGGCTATATAAGGGTTAGTAATGACTATAGTGACCTGATTTTGTAATATTTCAACCAATATGACAATCTTTGCATCAATTAACTTTTTCTCCACCCCATGAAAGATACTATTCTCAATTAAAGGCTGTAAAGTTAAAAAAGGGATACTTGCTTGGCCCAACTGCTCTGGTTGCAAGATATTCCATTCCACATTTAATCTCGAACCCAACCTTAGCTTTTCAACCGCCAAATAATGTTCACACAATTGGATTTCTTCTTTTAATGTGACAATTTTAAGCTCTTGAAAGCTTGCTCTAAACAACCTTGAAAGATCGATGAGCATTTGCTCTGCTTTATCTGGATCACTCCCAATCAGACTCACCACACTATTTAAACTATTAAAAAGAAAGTGTGGATGTATTCTTGCTTGCATGGCTTGAATTCGAGCATTCAATTCACCTTGTTGCTGCTTTAACCACTCACCCCGAACATAGATATATCGTAAACAAAAAGTGATCAACAATACGCCATAGCTCATATGTAAAATCACATGATCAAATAAAAGTAACCATGAAAATTTTTGTAAAGAAAAGTTACTTCCCCAAAAAAACAGAAAATTCAAACTACAAGTAGTGAATAGGATAATGAGTTCTAATAGTACGAATGTATAAATTGCAGACTGCCAAGTTGTTAATTTTTGCCAAAACTCCCTAAACAAATCAATTACGGCGATAAAGACCAATACCACCCAATTGATGTAAAGCACATACTTGATCACCTGTGATGTCTGCAAATTTGACCAAGACTGTGACTCTGCTAGGCACAGCAACAACGCCAAAAAAATACTGGCAATAAACAGCTCTGCAAAATATTGCCACTGCCCAATACGTACAAAGAAATTCGCATCAATAAATTCTTGTTTATCTTTTGAAGAATTATCCATAGGCAAGACTTCGGCATCTTGATTTGAATTTGTTATACTGGATGCAAAATTACTGCTTTTTCTTTTACTGAGCCGACATGACCACATCTTCTAATTCCTCTAATCCGTCACAAGCCCAAACTTCAGGTATGTGGGGCGGTCGTTTTTCCGAAGCAACTGATGCCTTTGTCGCTGAATTTACAGCATCTGTTCAATTTGACCAACGCTTTTATAAACAAGATATTGCAGGTTCAATCGCACATGCAACGATGTTGGCAAAAGTCGGTGTACTCACTGAACAAGAGCGTGATGACATCATCGCAGGCTTAACCGCAATTAAAGCGGACATTGAAGCTGGCAACTTCGAATGGCGTATTGATTTAGAAGATGTTCACATGAACATTGAATCTCGATTAACACAACGCATTGGGATTACAGGTAAGAAATTACATACAGGTCGTAGCCGTAATGACCAAGTAGCAACGGATATTCGCTTGTATGTACGTGATGAAATTGATGCCATCTTAGCGTTATTACACAAACTGCAAAAAGGCATTCTAGGCTTGGCTGCTAAAAATACAAATACAATCATGCCTGGCTTTACACATCTTCAAACTGCACAACCTGTGACGTTTGGACATCATTTAATGGCATGGTTTGAAATGCTGGTACGTGACTCAGAACGTCTGATTGACTGCCGTAAACGCGTTAATCGCATGCCTTTAGGTTCTGCTGCGCTTGCAGGTACCACTTATCCAATCGATCGTGCTTATACAGCAGAACTTTTAGGGTTTGAAGCAGTTGCAGAAAACTCATTAGATGCTGTATCTGATCGTGATTTTGGTATTGAGTTTAATGCTGCGGCATCACTCATCATGATGCACTTATCTCGTATGTCTGAAGAATTAATTCTTTGGACATCTGCACAATTCAAGTTTGTGAATATTCCTGACCGCTTCTGCACAGGCTCTTCAATCATGCCTCAGAAGAAAAATCCTGATGTACCTGAACTTGTTCGTGGTAAAACAGGCCGTGTATATGGTGACTTAATGAGTCTACTTACTCTCATGAAAGGTCAACCTTTGGCATATAACAAAGACAACCAAGAAGATAAAGAACCATTATTTGATGCTATTGATACGGTTCGTGGCTCTTTAATGGCTTTCGCAGACATGATTCCTGCGCTTGTTCCAAATATTCCTGAAATGCGCGAAGCTGCGCTGCGTGGTTTCTCAACAGCAACGGACCTTGCTGATTACTTAGTGAAGAATGGTGTTGCATTCCGCGATGCACATGAAATCGTCGGTAAAGCAGTTGCGCTTGGCGTACAAGAAGGTAAGGATTTATCAGAACTTACGCTTGAACAACTTCAACAATTCTCTGATTTAATTCAAGCTGACGTCTTTGAAAAAGCATTAACTTTAGAAGCTTCAGTCAATGCACGTAACCACATCGGTGGAACAGCACCTGCTCAAGTTGAAGCAGCAATTGAGCGTGCTCATGCGCGTTTAGAAGCTCTTTACGCTTAATTTCTGATTATATTTTTGGAGTATTGATATGTCTCGCCAAGTATTTTGCCGTAAGTATCAAAAAGAAATGGAAGGTTTGGATTTTGCACCATTCCCTGGCCCTAAAGGTCAGGAACTATTTGATAGTGTTTCTAAGCAAGCATGGGGCGAATGGTTGAAGCATCAAACTACTTTAATCAATGAAAAACGTTTAAATGTCTTTGAAGCTGATGCAAAAAAATTTCTTGAAGAACAACGTGAAAAGTTCTTCAACAATGATGAAACTTTAGAAAAAGCTGAAGGCCTAAAGCCTGAGTAAAAAAGAAAGCACTGCTTTTCTTTTTTACGTAAGATAAGGACGAAGTCCGCGTAGGCTTTAATCTAAAAAGAATCTCCGTAATAGAGGTTCTTTTTTTATGGGACATCAAATAAATATCAATGGAGTCAAAATTTAGCTGACGAAAGAAGTGCTTGTGGTGGATTTAAAATATGACCTAATTGGTAAACTCCATCCATATTTAACTGCATCTCCATTCGGTCAAAACGAATTGGGCCAAATTTAATGTAAATCTGCCGATTTTGAAGATCAAACCGCTGCTCCAAAACCTGTCCATTGAATTGTAAAGAGTTCATAGATGTTAAGTCCATAAGCGCTTTAAAAGGTTGCTCTTCATCCTTTGTATAATGAATCCTTTTTCTATCACTCACGAAATTTTCTAAATGGTTTAAATCCTGAGATTTAAAAGATGTAATTTCACGAATTTGAGATTCCTCAATACCTAAAGCATTGACCAAACTTAACTGATCGTCTGGCAGGAATTCAAAACGCCCATTGTTAGTATGTGCCGCCCAACTCATACTCGAAAGACCCCAAGCACAGATTCCCCACAAAACTTGCTTAAATTGTCTCATTCCCCCATCGCTCTCACTGAACGTAATAAAAGCCATCTTTAAAAACATTTCAGCCAAACACAACTACCATTTATCTTAAATATCATTTACTTAATAAGAATTATTAGATTTACATCACAGACAAATCTTTTTTATTGATATTTATCTTCCTATCTAAAAAAGACTGCATAAATGTAAAGCAGAAAATAGACACATAAGATGATTATGAGTTATCAATTTCATCAGAGTAGGCTAATCTCTGTATTAAAAATAACCACCATTTGAGCGCATCATGTTTATCATTCGTCCTTATATTGAGACTGACTTAGAAGACATCATTCAACTCTGGGAAAGATGTGATCTAACACGACCATGGAATAATCCGGAAATTGATATTTTTAGGAAGGCTGCACAAAAAGATGACTTATTCTTGGTGGCTGTGAAAGATCAGTTCATTATCGCAACATTAATGGGTGGTTACGACGGTCATCGCGGGTGGATCAATTACCTCGCGGTACATCCCAATCATCAACGGAATGGTGTTGCTACAGCGTTGATTCAACATTTGGAAAAAAGATTGATTGCACTTGGTTGTCCAGAAGTTCAGCTTTTAGTGCAAAAAGAATTTATTGATATTCAAAACTTTTATGAACAATTGGGATATGACGAAAAAGAAGTTGTATGCCTTGCTAAAAGACTCATTCACGACCATTAAGAAATTTTATAAAACAGGAGCATTTATCAATTTACCGATCCGTAAAAATATTGGGAATCGAATATTAAATTTATGACCGGTATCATTATTCAAAGTTAAGGCATATTGGCTCATCTGATTTAAGATTTGTGTCGCCTGATTATTGGCTTGCGTATTTTGTTTAAGATATTTCTTTAAAGCTGACCATGTATTTAAATAATCAATCAATTGATCAATCCGCCATTTACAATGCATGTGCTGCTCACAGGTCGGGATTTCTTCCAAAGGAAATGGAATCGTTTGATATTTCAGATCAATATAGTGACGCTCACTCTCCCAATATGTTTTCAATACTTGGTGATATAGCTTTTCAATACTTGGTGATATAGCTTTTCAATACTTGGTGATATAGCTTTTCAATACAGCTTTGAAGCTCCTCATTCTCCACTTCAATAAACCCATATCCAATCACTGCAAAGACACCCTGGGGCTTCAGTGTTCGATAGACCTCTTGAAAAAATAACTCGAAGTCAAACCAATGAATGGCTTGGGCAACTGTAATCAGGTCAAAACATTGTGCTTTAAAATTGCTATGTTCAGCATTTTCAATTCGGTAAATTACATTATCTATTGCTGGGGCTTGCTGAAGTTGTCCTTCGCTCAAATCCATTGCAATGACTTGATTAAAATGCGGAGCCAATAAGCGGGTGAATTGTCCTGAGCCTGCCCCGCAGTCCCAAGCCATTTCATAGTTCTGAACATATTTTAAGATTTCGTCAATCACACTTTATGGATAACTTGGACGGGCTTGTTGATAAAGCTCACTTTGATCAGAAAATAGGTCTTTCATTTTTTATTTTGGATTTGATCGAGAAATCAACCTTAGGACATCAAAGAAAATGGATGATGAATGACTTCGATTCATTTTGTATTTTTTTATAAGCAAAAAAAAATCCTCAACAATGTTGAGGATTTTTCGAATATGGTGGCGAGACCCAGGATCGAACTGGGGACACACGGATTTTCAATCCGTTGCTCTACCAACTGAGCTATCACGCCGATGGGGTGTATTAAGCCGTAACTGAGCTCAATAGTCAATAAAAATCATACATTTTTTATTTGTTCGAGTAAATTTTACCCAAAAAAAATCTCTGATGGGATCAGAGATTGAAAATACAAATTCTTAAAAGAATATGGTGGCGAGACCCAGGATCGAACTGGGGACACACGGATTTTCAATCCGTTGCTCTACCAACTGAGCTATCACGCCGATGTCGCGTATTAAACAGTTTCATCTCGATATAGTCAAGCAAGTTTTTGGGATATTTAAACAACTGGATGTTTTTAAAACAACATTTAGATTATTCGATGTAAATACATACAAATCCAATAAAAAAAGCCAGTATTGACTGACTTTTAATATTTAAAATCGAACAATAGTTTTAAATTTTTTCCAAACTACTTAAACAACGATGTATTGCACCACATCCAGGCTCAAAATGATTAACGCCTTTCTCTTCTTCCATTCGACATGCTTCACTCACTAAGCGCTCTGCGACACCACGTCCACGGTTAGCCGGATGAACTACGATATTTTCAAGCGTTCGACTTTCACCTTGTCCAGTTGACCAAATGGCCCCAATGATCTTTGTATTAAATTCTGCCGTGTAAAGTAAGGTATACTGAGCTAAGTTTTGCTCAAGTTGTTCAATGGCATCTTGTCCGTCACTAAATTCTGGACTGGTGTCATATAAGCGCTCAAGCTGTTCACGAACTTCAACATTATCAAGCGAAGTTATTGCATGTACGGTTATAGGCATTGATTAACCCTCCTGAGCAATCTAATATGCTGTCACTTTCGTGACATCGAAAATCTACATTCATCATTTTTAACGTTTTTGAGGAACGTGTCTATGACGCAACGTATCAGTGAAGTGGTAAGAAACACAAACGAAACCAAAATTCGTGTTCGCGTGAATCTTGATGGTACTGGTCAAGGCACCCTCAATACAGGTGTTCCATTTTTAGACCATATGATCGACCAAATCAAGCGTCATGGTTTATTTGATATCGATATTCATTGTGACGGCGATTTAGAAATTGATGATCACCATACAGTAGAAGACTGTGGTATTACCCTTGGTCAGGCATTTGCACAGGCTTTAGGTGACAAAAAAGGTTTACGTCGCTATGGTCACTTCTATGCACCACTTGATGAGTCCTTGAGTCGTGTCGTTGTTGACCTATCAGGCCGCCCTGGCTTATGGATGGACATTCCATTTACTCGCGCGCGCATTGGTACTTTTGATGTCGACCTATTCTCTGAGTTTTTCCAAGGCTTTGTGAATCACGCATTAATGACACTCCACATAGACAATTTGAAAGGTAAAAATAGCCATCACCAAATTGAAAGTGTATTTAAAGCATTTGCACGCGCACTTCGTATGGCTTGTGAAGTAGATCCACGTGCAGAAAATACTGTAGCTTCAACCAAAGGTACTTTGTAATGACCCGTATTGCCCTTCTTGATTATGGCATGGGAAATCTTCACTCAGCAGCAAAAGCACTTGAGCATGTTGGTGCAACAGTTGATGTGACCAATGATCCTAAGCTGATTGCTCAAGCAGATAAAATTGTGTTCCCAGGCGTTGGTGCAATGCGTGATTGCATGCAAGGTATGCACGAGGCTGGCATTGACGAGGTTGTACGCAATGCCGTTTTCAACAAGCCTGTCCTTGCGATTTGTGTCGGCATGCAAGCTCTGCTGCAACACTCTGAAGAAAATGGTGGTGCAGATGCATTAGGCATTTTTGATGGTGCTGTTAAACGCTTTCCAGATATTGAAGGTTTAAAAGTTCCCCATATGGGTTGGAATCAGGTACACCAAGCAGATCCAAGCCATCCAATGTGGAACAACATTGATCAAGATGCTCGTTTCTATTTCGTACATAGTTTCTATGTTGAACCGAAACAATCTGAGATCATTGCTGCGACATGTAACTACGGTTTGGAATTCTGCACCGCAATCCATAAAGATAATTTGTTTGCTACTCAGTTCCATCCAGAAAAAAGTCATACAGCTGGCTTACAGTTGTTGAAAAATTTTGTAGAGTGGAAAATTTAAAGCCATAATAAAGCTCACTGTTTTCAGTGAGCTTTTTTTCAGACTTTACTCTAAATATCTTTTACGACAAAGCCACCTTCAATTGGCTCAACAGTTACTTTAATTTCTGCTTTTAGATTCAGCGCAGCATAACGACTTTTAAGTTCTGAAATTAATTGTTCTGGCGTTGCATCTTTTAAAGCCAACTCATCCTTCAAAGGATACTGTTTAAAACTTTCTGATTTTTTACCATCTTTAGCGTCTGAAACCCATCGTTCTGCAGCACTCAGTACTTTCGCTAATTCAACTAGATGTTGAGCATTGGCAGGAGTTGACTCTTGCACCCATTTCGACAGCGTTTCCTTAGAGACTCCCAATGCATTCACCACATCAGTCGGTTTAATGTTTTTCTCTTTGATCAATTTTCTAAGTTTTTTAGCACCTTCGCTAAATAAATCATCTTCTTGAACTGCCATCGCTTCTGTCCAAATCTTATTCACTGTCTGCAGTTTCAATTTAACATTAAGCCTATGCAGTTGAGTCTAATATTGCCAAACAAATCAGATGAAATTGAAATTATTTTCAATATAGATAATTCACAAATAAAAGTGTGATCTAATTTTTCTCATTACTCAGTTTGAATTAAAAAGAAAAATAAATTGACCCAATGATTAATTGTTAACTTATGTAAAGACAATGAGCACCAATTTTAATCATTAAAAAAATACACAAAATTCACAAAATCAATCAACGAATCGAACAAGTTGGCATTTTAGGTATTTACACCATGCTACTCGATAATATTCATGCATTATAAGTGTACATTTATTCTATCAAGCACCAAATTAAACCACAATAAATAATTGATTTTGTTAACATTTTTAAACATCACCCTTGTGTTGTATTAAGTTGCTGTTTTTACGGCATATCTTCAAAATTATTCCACTTATATTGTTTTTTTTCGATTTGTCTGAAATTTTTTTCTTTGTTAATTATGAACTTGCTGAAACAACAAAGATCCAACACTAACCACATATATTTTGGAGCAATCTGCACATGTTTAAACTTTTTACTGGAAAAATCAGTGGCGTTCTAAGCCTTGCTTTACAGGGAATTACGAAAGCAGTTGGTTTTATTCTAGAAACCGTAACGACAGTTGTAGATACCGTTGTTGACACAGTAGGGACGCTGACCAAACCATTAACGGATAAGTTAACAGAATTGCCACTGATCGGAGATACAGTGGAATCGGTACTCAATCTTGAAAATAATTTACTAGGAAATTTAAGCGGAGGCTTACACGCTATCGCTGATGATTTTTCGAATGGAGATCTATTAGGGGGCATTAATACTGCATTGAATGGCACTACTGCAACTGTAGGCCAAACCATCAAAGATGTTTCAAATCTTGTAGGTGAAGTCGCTGGTTTAGCCGATCCCGTGACCGACCTGCTAAGCCAAGTGCCAGGTTTAGGTGCTGTCATAGATGTTGTCGGAGAAACCTCTTCAAATCTTTTGGGATTCGTGAGTGAAACGGGAGATTATGTCGCAAGTACCAAACCTCTTGATCTCGTGACTGGTCTCATTGATGATCCTTTAGGCAGTGTCACAGGAACATTAGGAGATGTCTCAGGAACATTAGATAACTTATTGGATGATTTAGCACCTGTAACAGATGCTCTGTCATCGATTCCTGTCGTGGGTGATCTTGTAGGATTCACGGGAGAGATCACAAATGCTTTAGGTGCAATCCCAACCAATATCACACCAACTAGCTTTGATCTAATCTCTAACTTAGATACAACACCATACATTTAATTCAAAGTTCGTATTAAAAACCGTCAACATTGTTCTGACGGTTTTTTTTCATTGTTACTTCGCTCATTTGATGTTTCTTTGCTAAGATTGCTGCGAATAAACTCCAGAATACTGGCAAGGAGCGAAAGCATGCTGATTATCCCTGCAATTGACCTTAAAGATGGTAAATGTGTCCGTTTAAAACAAGGTCGTATGGAAGACGATACCGTTTTCTCTGATGATCCTGTGGCAACAGCACAACATTGGGTAGACGCTGGCGCTCGCCGTTTACATTTAGTTGATCTAAATGGTGCTTTCGCTGGTACACCTATTCACAAACCTGTTGTGGAAGCGATTGCAAAAGCACAACCTGAACTGCCAATTCAAATTGGTGGTGGCATCCGTTCTCTTGAAACCATCGAACACTACTTAGATGCAGGTGTATCATTCGTCATTATTGGTACAAAAGCAGTCAAAGAACCTGAGTTTGTTGAGGAAGCTTGTAGAAAATTCGCAGGCCACATCATTGTCGGTATTGATGCGATCAATGGCATGGTCGCAACTGACGGCTGGGCAAATGTAACTGACGTGAAAGCAACTGATTTAGCTAAACGCTTTGCAGATGCTGGAGTATCTAGTATCGTGTATACCGATATTGCACGTGATGGCATGATGCAAGGTGTGAATATCGAACAAACAGTTAATCTTGCGACTTATTCAGGTTTACCTGTGATCGCTTCAGGCGGTGTGACCAATCTTGACGACGTTCGCAACTTAAAAGGTCAGCCTGGTATTTTAGGTGCGATTACTGGTCGTGCAATTTATGAAGGCACTTTAAATCTTCGTGAAGCTCAATTATTACTTGATGAACAAGCGCTCTAATAGCGCATGTTTCTAAAGAGGTCTTAGGACCTCTTTTTTCTTACTTAAAAAATATGTTGAATTTATCTCCTACCCTCAAAACCAAAACACCACAACTTGCCCTCATTGCAATTACGATGATTTGGGGTGCCAGTTTCATAACAGTCAAATATGGATTGAGCTTCAGCACACCAGTGCTTTTCGTTGCCTTTCGATTTGCAGCAGCTGCGCTGGCTGTTGGTCTCATCTCACTTCAATATTGTAAAAATTTTAGTGCCAAAGATATTTGGGCAGGATTTTGCATTGGAACAGTGATTGCAATTGGCTATGGAACGCAAACCATTGGCTTACAGACCATCACCAGTAGCGAATCTGCCTTTTTGACAGCACTTTATGTGCCGTTGGTTCCCATCTTATTGTGGTTGCTCTTTAACAAAAGGCCACATGTCATGACATGGATAGGGGCAGGACTCGCCTTTGTAGGTTTAGTTTTCTTAACAGGCAATGGGTTTGGTGCTATTCGGCTTGAATTTGGTCAGATCATTACCTTGATAGGATCAATTGCGATTGCACTTGAAATTATTCTCATTAGTTACTTTGCGCCTCGAGTCAATTTACGCCGAGTGACGATATTACAACTCATTTTTGCATCGTTAATTTGTTTTCTAATGGCACCATTGGTGGGTGAAACACAACTCCCTGAGTTTAACTGGATCTTCGTTGCGATTATTGTAGGTTTAGGACTTGCAAGTGCAATCATTCAGTTAGTCATGAACTGGGCTCAACGCGTGGTTGATCCTTCACAGGCTGCCATTATTTATTCTGGCGAACCTGTTTGGGCGGCTTTGATTGGGAGATTAGCAGGTGAGCGTTTAGCTATGCTCTCAATTTTAGGTGGCGTGTTGGTTGTGCTCGGTGTAATTACCAGTGAGTGGAGACCAAAATTTAAGAAGAAAGAATAAGCTTATTGGGGCTCTTTTAGCTTTAACATCATACATGGTTGAAAATACTGCACTTCAGGCATAGGCGTATAAAAGGGATGCAAGAGTTCCTTCCATTTTAAATACGCCTCTGACTGCCTAAAACCTTCCGTATGATCTTCAAGTTTGTCCCAGTAAATCAGTAAAATATAAGCATGTTCATTATTCGTATTTTTAATCAGCTGAACCGCATTTAGCCCCTTCATTGGTGAAATAATGTCTTTAGCTAATTTAAAAGCATTTTCGAATGCCTCACTCTGGTTCATTTTGATATTTAAATGAACATGCTCAATAATCATGACACCACCTCATTCATGAGTTTTAATTATTGATACATTGGCTCGTTATCATTGACCTTAATAATTCCTTTGATCGCACGATAAACAATCCAAACCCATGACAAACCAATCACTGCGATACAGAATGTTGTTGCACCCAGTGCTACACCAGCAAAGGCATTAGGATTGTCACCCGTGAAGAATAAGAACAAAAACGGCAGGAACGCGATGATATTCCAAATTAAATACCACCAAAAAGTACGAATTTGCCAAGTAAAATGACTTTCAAAAATTGAGCCCTGTACCTTTGATCGTTTCCAATAGTTAATAATTAGCGCAATAACCGCCAAAATACCTGCTGAAAAAATAGCGATGATATACAGGATGTAAAGTAAAATCGTTAAGCTGCGGTTTGGATCTTGATCAGCTGTATAATTCATAAAGTCACCTTTTTAATTTTTTTGAGGCTTTATAATTTCAAACCATTAAATGGTGAAATTATCCATAAAATAATCAGTATATTAAACGCTATAGTACAGAAATAAATTTTTCGAAATGGTTGTTTTTGTGTTTTATGACGCAAGCGTTGCTGAGCAAGCCAAGCACTCGGCCATCCACCTAATAGAGAAACCACATGTAATGTATTTTCTGGTACACGTTGACTCCCCTGTTGAGCCGCCGCTTTATCGTGTGCATATAAGCCATAGGTGATCAGGTTCATCAATAAAATGACCAACACCACCATCATACTCAATAGCCCTAATAGGACTAATGTAGCAAGCGTTAAGATATAAGCAATAATCGCCACTTGCATCGGTTGCATTTTTTGTTGAGTAACTGGTGAATGACGCGGCTTCGTTTTTACTTTTTTTGCCTGAGTCGCTTTTAAGTATGTTACTTGTTTCGCTTTAAATCGACCTTGACCATCCAATTGAACGATATACTCCAAAGCACAACCTGGAATCGGTCTTGGGCCTGGTTTGGCAAAATCTTTAATGTGAAGGAAAACGCGATCTTTGGATGAATCATTGGGTTGAATAAATCCATAGCCTTTTTCATCAAACCATTCAACTAGACGACCTTGATCACGCATATTTCCCCCAGATTTTTTAAATTTTTTAAGCTGTTACAAATTTTAATCGTTCAACCAGCATATTGCGCATTTCTAAAGGATTTTTTTGCAAAATATCCTCGCCAACACGCCCCATTTCTTTGTTCTTTTGAGCCACTAGCAAACGCATCATCCAGAAACGCCCAGCTGCCATCGCTAAATAGAGTTCTAGACATGATTTTTCATCACTGGTCATTTCACGTACACTTTGATAAGCCTCCAAGAATGCTAAGGCCTTTTCCTCATTCAAATGAACACTTGGATATTCCGTACAGAAATCATTCATCGTAATGGCGATATCAAACAAAAGTTCATCTTTATTCAACTCATAAAAATCGAGTATCCCTTTTAAAGTAGCCCCTTCAAATAAAGTGTTATCTCTAAATAGGTCAGAATGGATAAAACCTCGTGGACGATCAGGGTACATTGCGGTAAGAGCGTCATATAAACCTAACAAACTATTTAATAATACTTGATCGGCTGGATTTAACGTAGGTCGAAGCTGCTGAGCCACACTTAACCAATAATCATGATTACGATACTCTGCGCGCTCTAAGGGAAAGTTATCGAGAGCCACATGTATTTGAGCCTGTGCAATAGCAATGGACTGAACCTGTTCAAGTGATGAAGGCATAGGATGCTTGCCACGCATTCTAGGCGCAATTTGTGCAGGTTTATTTTTTAAGATCTGAATCGAACGTCCTGAATGTTTCAAAGGTACAGGCACAGGCAGACCTGCATGACCCAGATGCGCAAGTACAGGGACGAGTTCACCTGCGCCTTGCTCATCCATATCTTCAAAAATTGTTAAAACAAATTCGGTTTGATCTGCACAAACTAGAAAATAGTTCGTATTTTGAATACCTCCTTGAATCGGAATCAGGTCAATCACCTCTAATCCATAAGGCGTAGCAAAATCCTGAACTTCCTTTAAAGTCAAAGTGGTATAAACCGACATAAAAAAACCTGCGAAAAAACTTACATTATTTTGATAGAATACCTGCTCCGACTACCAAGGTGTAGCACCAAAGTCTGTAAGTTTCATAATCGGCTGTTATTTTTGGAAAAAATTATGCTTGCTAAACGTATTATTCCTTGCCTCGACGTAGATAACGGTCGAGTTGTAAAAGGTGTTCAATTCCTTGATATTCGTGATGCAGGCGACCCAGTTGAAGTAGCACGTCGTTATAACGAACAAGGTGCAGATGAGATTACTTTTCTCGATATCACTGCAACATCTAATGGGCGTGACACCACTTACCGTACGGTTGAGCGTATGGCTGAAACTGTATTTGTACCACTGACCGTAGGTGGCGGTGTTCGTAAAGTTGAAGATATTCGTTTATTGCTTAACGCTGGTGCAGACAAAGTCAGTATTAACTCAGCTGCTGTCTTTAATCCTGAATTCGTTCAAGAAGCCTCTCAACGTTTTGGTGCACAATGTATTGTAGTTGCGATTGATGCAAAAAAAACGGGTGAAAATAAGTGGGAAATTTTCACACATGGTGGTCGCAAACCAACGGGTATCGATGCGATTGAATGGTCTGTGAAAATGGCAGAATACGGCGCAGGCGAATTGCTCATTACGTCAATGGATGCAGATGGTACAAAAGCTGGTTATGACTTAGCATTGATGCGTCAAATTAATGATCGTGTAACGATTCCAACGATTGCTTCAGGCGGTGTGGGTAATCTTCAACATCTAGCAGACGGTATTTTACAAGGGGGGGCTGATGCGGTGCTTGCAGCCTCTATCTTCCACTTTGGTCAACACACCATCCCGGAAGCAAAACAATATTTAGCTGAACAAGGCATTGAAATGCGTCTTTAATCAGGCCCATAAAAAAGAGGCAAATGCCTCTTTTTTTTGCAAAAAAAAGAGCCCGAAGGCTCTAAAAACCAAGAAAAAACAGCGCTTGGTTCGTTATGCAAAGCGATAAACTGGAGAGTTCTACCATCAGATTTTCATTCTCCGATTTATTCATCTCATATCATAAATGACAGATCTGCACGAAATCTTGACAAAAGCTACATATTTTATTGACCAATCATGACAAACCAGATGTCAATTCAGCCAATTCCATATCTAATCTGACTTACTCCACTATAGCCAAAGCTTTTTTTGAAATATCGGAGCGCGCTGCTTTCTGCTCAACCCACTTTGCGGGGAAATATTGTTCAACAATATGATTGACTCGTTTTGAAATAAAAGACGGTAACTGCACCCCTAAAGGGTTATCTTCCTTCAAATCTGGCGTTGAAATGACGCGTGTCCCTAAAATGTAATCAAACCAAGGCTTAGTGACACACCAATTTGCATCTTGATTGGCGTTCATATGGTGGTCATAGTGCCAAGGAATTTTCTTTTTTGCCCAATGAGGTTCGAGGTGAGCTCTGCGATGCGTGTAGTAGTAGTTACAAGCACTATAAAGCACGGATAAACTCATGCCTTTCGAGATTGGATAAAATGCTGTTCCAAATACAGCAGCAACAATCCCCAATGATACGATTTCATTTTTTGTTCGCCAATTTGAGATTCCCTCTACATAACCCTCATCATGGAAATCTTGTGTTCTAACTTCACGGTGATGTGCCCAATGAGATTCCATATTTTTAGGCACAGGACTAAACCTCGCTTTACCCGGACGGTGTACACCATGTAGAACATATTTATGCGCGACCCATTCAAATCCATTGGCAATGATTAAGCCTGCAACAAAACCTTTAATCATGTTCAAAATCCCTGTTTCTTTTCTTTCAATATATCTAACTCAAGCTCTCAACCATTGACGCAAGATAAAATTTTCATTGACAAATCACGACATATTTTTCAATGTCGTATGGTAGAAAAAGCGCTTGTATGGCACTGTAAAAACAGGCTTAATAACTCATCGTGATTTCAATTGATAAAACAAGAAAAGTATTAATCACATGCAGCAGATAAAGGATTATTCAGGCTCGGTTCATGGTGGACTTGGACATCTCTTACATAATTATTGTGAAGAGAACGGTCTCCCTATTTCTGCAAAATTGGCAAGTATTCAGCAAGCCGAACGCTTTGACTTTAGCATTTGGCGTGAAATATTAAATGAAATTTATGAAGTACACCCACAACCTGCGTTAGGGTTAGAAATTGCTCAATGGGTCAAACCACAACATTTAGGCATTATCGCGTATATCGCTTTATCATGCGATAACCTAGCAGAAGCACTCACCCGTTATCATGAATATCATCGTTTAATTTATGATGGTACACCTCTCGCCGTCGATCTGGAGCAAGGCGTATTTAGCGTACGTTGGGAAGATTTGCCGATGCATTTGTCGACACAAATCACGGATGAAATTGCGATGGCATTATTGGTTGAATTTCTAAAACGTTATGCGGGTATTGAGCATTTACATATTCAAGAAATTCACTTTCGCTTTCCAGCACCAAAAAATGTTGCGATTTATGAGCGTTTTTTTCAGAGCAAAGTAAAATTCTCTCAGCCTCATGTCAAGCTTACTTTTCCAAGCCAGCTCCTACAAGCACCGATTAAACAAGCTGATCAAACTTTACAAAAACTCCTGATGCAGCAAGCTCAAGATTTGTTAAGTCGACTCCCCAATAACACACAAATCGATGAGCGGTTACAGCAAGCCATTCTGATTGGAATCCAAAGACACAATTATCAAATTCAAACTGTCGCAGAACAAGTGGGAATGTCAGTCAGACAACTTCAGCGCCATTTACAAAATCAAGGTGATACCTATCAGCAGCGCGTTCAAGAAGTCCGCAAACTTCTAGCGATTCAATATCTACAAGATCCTTATCTCAGCTTACATGAGATTTCGTTATTGCTCAGTTATTCTGAACAAAGTGCATTCCAACGCGCATTTCGTCAGTGGATGAAGATGACGCCCCAACAGTGGCGTATTCAACATCATATTCGCACTTGATGATTGTGAATTTAAGTCTTCAGTCTAAAGAAGATTGATGAATCACAAGAAAGGATTTTCTATTTCATTCTCAGCCGTCGTTTCTATTTTTTCTGCTAAATTTTTTTGATCTTCTAAGTAGATGACCATTGCATCTAAATATTGTTTTAACGCTTTCACAGCGGCTAAACCGGCTTGATCTTTGGTGATTTGTAAGTTGCCATAAATACTCACACGATCAAGATCATTTTCAAGCGTCAGGTCATGTATCGAATGTGACTCAGTCCCATTTTCAAAAGGCTTAAACATGGCAAATCTCTTTAAGTTTATAAATATCAATCCCTGAAGATAAATGAATCTTCAGGGCGAATTCGAGCTTTTTTATTTAAGGATTTGTAATAAATATTGCAACAATGCTTGAACCAACTCTTTCACGATTGCTTCTTGTGCTTGTTCATCGATCTTAGCCTCTTGATGCGTTGCGGTTGTATTGACAGGTACGCTTTGACTACTAAACTCTTTTTGTAGCGCTTTGAGTTGATCTGTTGAGATATCAACTGCACATTGGCTTTCGGCATCCCAGTGCGAATACTCTATGGCTTGTTGGGCTTTGACCTGATTGGCTTTTAATGGCAATTTATAAGTATTACGCTTTTGCTCAGATGTAAGTTGAGGAAACAAATTCATGCCAAGCACTTCTTCTAACTGACATACACTGACCACTTGCATCTGTAGTGAATTATTATTGGGAGCGTAATATGCGCCAATAGCACCTGTTTTAGGTATATATACGGCTTTAAACACCGCTGTTGGAACAATAACACCGCGTCCAATGGTTTTCAGTTTTTTGCCACTATATACAGGCCCGGTAATCACATACACATCATGTTTCTGCTTCGTAACGATTGCACGTGTCGCTTCCTCAATTTCTCGCCAGATTTGTTGGTTATTCTGCGGAGCTTGA
The DNA here is from genome assembly GCF_056779705.1 of Acinetobacter sp. 25-47-130. NCBI lineage: Bacteria > Pseudomonadati > Pseudomonadota > Gammaproteobacteria > Moraxellales > Moraxellaceae > Acinetobacter > Acinetobacter sp. 25-47-130. The sequence goes on from NZ_JBWYII010000002.1 coordinate 199,805, forward strand.
GGAACCATATTGGCTAAAGAAAAACTGTCGTACTGTGCAGCTTTATTTGGCATATCAGCATTTGGAGCCATATGACCACGGTCATATCCCGACCCACGATAATCTGATAATAATGCTCGATGCTTTTCTGCTACACGAGTCTCCTCATGGAAACTGTCTTCTCTTTTTATTTTTTGGTTCAGCCGATCTGGATTCAGATATTCAGCTACCCATAATGGTGTTTTTGAGACACCAGAATACATAGTGGTGAATCCATTAAAGCATAATGGGTAGCGATCTTTATTTAAGCTCTCTTTGATTAAATAAGGTGGCTCTTGGCGATAAAATTGATTTAGACAAGCTGTATTATTAACCGAACCTGAAAAGGGCAGATATGAAGACAACTTTTCTTGACCGAAAGCAATTGCAAAGCTTCCTGCTGCAACAATACCTAATACAGCTTTTACCACAATATTATTCAAACTCAGATTACCTATTCATTCCGTGTTCAACTTCTGGCCCAATGCGTGGGCTTTATTCAAAACCGGCCACAGCTTAACAAGCTATGAATTTGAAGTACATCAAGTGAATTTTCAAGTGAATAAAGGATCTTCGCATTCCGTTCAAATATCACTCAAAATAAGTAACAAATTGTTGTTTTTATAGAATAGTTTTTTAACACTCTTTAAGGTTTTACGTGTATTTGATTGAATTACATCAATTACTTGTGAGATGCTATAAAAGTTATTTAGTAAATTAAAAGAATTGAAAGTGAGGACACTATGAAATTAGCACATACTTCTTTGACAGCATTAGTAATGGGTTTATCTTTGGCAAGTGCAAGTGCATTTGCTGAGCCACCAGTTCAAGCTGGCGAAACTTTGGAAAGCCTTTCTAAAGCTAAAGTCGTAACAACAGTGAATGGTCAGCCTGGTACTTTACAAGAAGTATTAGCTAATGGTCAGATGAAAGTTATTTCTGAAGGTGCTACAACACAAGCGCCTGCTGATGCGAAAGCGCCTCTTGGAAACTTACCACCTGCTGAAGCAGAAGAAACTGCTCCTCAAGCACAAACTGCAGTTCCAGCTCAACCTGAAGTAAATGCAACTGAAGAAGCGCCTGTAGAAGCACCAGCGGCTGAGTAATGTATTAGACTTAATAAAAAAACCGCCTTTGAGGCGGTTTTTTTATATCCAAAATTTTAGCAAACGCTTACTCAGATTTCGATCTGGCTTCCCATTTCGACCACGCGATTTGGTGGAATTAAATAGAAATCACTCACAGGACTGGTATTCCGCTGCATTGATATAAATAATTTTTCACGCCATGGCGCCATTCCCTCTCCCACGGTATGAATCAGACGATCACGTGAAATAAAGAAACTAATTTGCATCATATCAAATTCAAAATTTAACTGCTTATATGCCGCTTTCAGCGCAACTGGAATGTTGGGTTGGTCTTTAAACCCATAATATACAAAAATCCTAAAGAATCGATTATCCATCTTTTCTACACGAATTCTCTCAATATCAGGTACATATGGTACATCTTTAGTAATGACCGTAATCATCATATTACGTTCGTGTAGAACCTTATTATGCTTAATATTGTGCAACATCGCATGTGGAACGATATTAGGTGTTCCTGTGAGGAAAATTGCATCCCCAGGAACGATCAGCGTTTCATCACTCATCTTGACACTTTGAATAAAGAGATCAATAGGTAACGCATCAGACTCAAGCTTATTAAGTACGATTTGACGGCCATCTTTCCACGTCATTAAAACGGTAAATACAATTGCACCTATCAAGATCGGCACCCATCCACCACCAACAATTTTTAAAGAAGTCGAAGCAACAAAAATGAGGTCAATGATCAATAAAGGCACAGCAAAAAGGGCTACTTTCCAAACAGGCCAGCGCCAAACGCCATAAGCTAAAATCGAAATTAAAATCGTACCACACAGCATAGTCATGGTCACTGCTACACCATAGGCACTGGCAAGATTCGCACTATTTTCAAATAATAAAATGAGAATAATGACTGAAATAAATAATACCCAGTTGATGAATGGGACATAGATTTGTCCTTGTTCAATATCAGAGGTGTGTTGCACGGTTAAACGCGGTAAATAGCGTAATTGGATCGCTTGATTGACCATTGAGAATACACCCGTAATCACCGCTTGTGAGGCAATCACAGCAGCAGCGGTTGCAAGACCAATCATTGGAAATAAAGCCCAATCAGGGACCAACAGGTAAAATGGGTTCTCAATTGCATTTGGGTCTCGTAAAAGTAGAGCACCTTGACCCGCATAGTTAAAAACTAGACTTGGCAATACAATCACAAACCAAGCAAGCTTAATGGGCATGCGACCAAAATGTCCCATATCTGCATATAGTGCTTCACCACCCGTCATCGTTAAAATGACGGCACCCATCGTGAGGAATGCAACAAAAGGTTGGTTGATGATAAAGCCAAACGCCCAGTGCGGACTGATCATTGCCAACACGAACGGTGTTTGCATAACACTCCATAAGCCTAATAGTCCAATAGATGCAAACCACAATAATGTGATTGGTCCAAAGAACTTACCCATGGTCGCCGTGCCGTGGCGCTGAATTAAAAACAGTGCTGTTAAAATACCGACGGCCAATGGTAATAACCATTGATTAAACATCGGAGTCGCAATACTTAAACCTTCAATCGCAGATAAAATAGAAATTGCTGGGGTAATAATGCCATCACCAAAAAACAGTGATGCACCGATAAAGCCCAAGGCAATGAGATAAATTTTGCGCTGATCTGCAATACGAGTTGAACGTAGATTTAAGGCAAGAAGCGACATAATACCGCCTTCACCATTGTTATCTGCCTTCATAATGACTGAGACATATTTAAAGCTGATGGTGAGCATCATGCACCAGAAAATGAGCGACAAAATGCCCAGAACGGTTGCCTCAGTAATTGCAATATGAGCCGTAAGGAAGCATTGACGCAATGCATACAGAGGACTGGTTCCAATGTCACCAAACACCACCCCTAATGCTGCCAATGTTACCGCAGGAAGTGCGGCTTTTTTTGCAGTGCTTTGCATATTTTAGTCTTCATGCATTCGACAGAATTTTTCGGCAATCATATCACTGGCTAAAAACTTTTTCTTTAAATCAATTGTTTCAACTTGGCATCTGCTTTTTTTTTAGTTATCATCGCACGCCTTGGTGAAGTGTCCGAGTGGCTGAAGGAGCACGCCTGGAAAGTGTGTATACGTTAATAGCGTATCGAGGGTTCGAATCCCTCTTTCACCGCCAGAATTTAAAAAACCGAATCATGAGATTCGGTTTTTTTTCGCCTAAAACTTCGCTTTTGGCACGTATCTCGCTTCATTTTACTGTCATCAACATCATGTTAAGTTAATAAAAACAATACTTAAGGAGCTGAACAACCTAACAACGTTATTCAAATAGATGATTTTTGCACACCTATAAAATAGAGAACCTGCTATTCCGGAGATAATATGAATAACAGCGCCAACTATGTAAAACAAATTAAAAACGCAAAACGTGGTGGCTACACACCCACTATCGCTAAAGATGTGAATAAACACAAAATTCAAAAAGCGCTAAGATTAATTGAGCAATGGAGAAAATTAGCACAAGAGTTAAAACCTCAAATGCAATTTGATATGGCTTATACTCTTGAAGAGTGTGCACAAGACCTTGATCGTATTCTAAAAAACAAATAGCTGATCCTATAAAATTCTCTCAAGATGCCTGTACACGCTACGACGGGCATCACTATAAAATGAGGAGAAAAGACGATCAAAAATAAAGCAAAAACAATTCATCCTGCTCAATTTTAATTAATCGATTAATTTTTGACTTGCGTTTTAGTGAAAAAACGCTATTATTCTCTCCACGTTGCCGGCATAGCTCAGTTGGTAGAGCAACTGACTTGTAATCAGTAGGTCCACAGTTCGAATCCGTGTGCCGGCACCATTTTATACTTAGCCTCGCTTTTTAGTGAGGCTTTGTTGTTTTTGATGATTTATTTTTTACTTGCACTCACTTGTACATATCGTACGATTCCCTCTTGATAAAGTTTCGCACACAACTTTGCTGTCATCTTAATTTTTGCCAAATCTAAAACGTGATACGAATGAGCTTGGATGTTATTTTTAAAAATATCACTCTGAATATACGTTGCAAATCCTGCAAATACCTCGTGACTCAAATCTTGAATATGTATATCTCTAAAACCCGTTTGCACTAAGATTGATTGTGTTTCATCGAATGAGTGCAAATGGTTCAGTTGAACGTCAGCTGCTTTTAATAATAATTTAACTTTCAATTGCGCTAGAGGACTCAAAGTATAGAACTTTGAATTCAAAGCAAGATAATGAAATGCTAAGCGTCCTTTTGAATTCAAAATACCATCTACAGAACGAAGAAATAAATTCAAATTACTGTGATAAGCAGCATCGATGCAAATTGCCGCATCAAATTTAAATTCAAATGATCTAGATTCTAAATTTAAAAATGTTCCCTGCGAGATCCGATTGACATGAGGTAAAAACTTACGCGTATGATTTACATAATATTGTTGTAATTCAATTCCTTCCAAGTATTCGATTTGAAATTTTTCTTTCCATAAAATTAGGCTAGCACCTTGTCCACAACCTAAATCAATTAATTTATCTTTTGAATTTAAATCAATAGATTGAGCAAGGGTTATTGCGAGTAACTCGCAGGCTTGTGGATAATTCAGCTGGTCAGTTTTCCACAGACCTAAATTACTCCAAGCACAATTACGGTAATCCCCCAATAAAGCTGCATTGATCGCATATTTATGTCGAGGGGCTTTCATCCATGCTTGGAGCTTCTTCATTCAATCCCTTAATATCCTAACTCTGGTGCAACCTGTACCTTAGGCTTTAAACCTAAAAATGGTAACGGCGCATCGAGTAATTTTGCTATATCCATTGCTGAAGTCACCGCTGACTCCAAAATTGGTAATCCATCACATGACCAAGAGCCACAATAAAATACTTTACGACCTTGTTGTTGGTGACGAGCATTCAACTCATGCGTTAGTGGTAGAGTATGTCGGTCTACAACAGCTCTAGTGAGTTTCACTTTATGTATTACTTTTTTAGGATCAATCTCAATTACTGGATTCCAAGTTTGAAAAACAGGAGATTTACCCACTAATGTTGGCTCAATCGAATTCAGCCAAACAGTGAAATGCTGTTTAGTAAATTTACGATCCATCATATAACTCAATACGCACCAATCTTTACGCTTCACAGGCATTACCACTGAATCAGTATGAATGACCAATTCACCATCAACAAACTTAAATTGTTTGAGAAGTGCAATATCATCCGCAAACTGTTCAGCATCTAAAAACTCATGAACTTTTGTTGTTGGTGTCGCGACTATCACACGATCAAATAAGTCAGATTCACCTGCTTCATTTTCCACATAGACTAAATCATCCTGCTCTTGTACACGAGTAATAGGCTGCCCACTTCTTAAATCGATATCTTCCAGCAATTTATCAACGAAAGCTGGAGTCCCACCTTGAATTCGAAGAAGTGCATCTCCATCCGTCAGTTGGCGTAAGAAAATCAACAATGGTTTCGCTGGCCATTCACCAATGGTTTTTGCATCACATGTACAAATGGTAAATAGGACAGGCATGACTGCCCCATTCCAAAATACTTCTTCTATTTGGTTATATTTAACGAACTCATCTAAAGTGATATCTTGATTTTTAGATTTAAAAAACTGCTTCAATGCAGATCTAAGTTGTAACATCCCTTTCACTAAACGGATGCCATATTGCTTTAATCCTTTTCGATTGTTAATGATTGGAAAGTTGCCTATGCGTGAACGTGATGTTGTCAGCCAAGTTTCGATTTTATCTTCAAATAACCAGCTACATGACATATAGGTACGTACTGGAAAAGTGTTGAGACCCAAATGTGTGGCAAGACTCAATGTATTTTTCCAGAGCATTGGATTCATGACACGTAATGGCGAATCAATAATCCCACCTTCATACTCAAGACTATAACTATCCATACCACGCCCTGGAAGCGCCTCGAAAACTGTGATCTGGTGACCAGCATCCTTGAGAATTCTCGCAGTTGCCAACCCTGCCATACCACTTCCAATCACTGCAATTTTCAAAATTATGATCCAAGCATTAAAAATTTTTTTAATTATGCGATAGAACACTTTGAAACTTGCTATTAAAAACTTCCAGATTTTATTTGTTTTTGATTAATTTTTAATCAAATAAATTTGCGTAAAATTCTTGCTACACTATTCGTCATACGCTAAATATTTAATACACTTGTATTTTTTAAGAAATCAAAAAATATGTTTAAAAACAAAATAGATATTTTCACCAATAATTTAATTTTTTAGTTTACAGCTTAAAAAAAATGCATTATCATTGTTTTGAAAATGAGAACTACATCACATTAATAAGAAACACAAATAGAATGTGATCTAGAAAATAAATATAAATTACAGCGTATAAGGACCTCTGTTGTGTGGGATAGAGGTCCTTTATTTTTTTAAAGTGATGATTACAAAAAAAGCGGAAATGATATTTCCGCTTTTCTCGTTCCAATTAACGTGCAATTTCACCAAATTTACCATTATTGAAATCATGAAAAGCTTGAATGATTTCTTCTTTGGTGTTCATGACGAATGGTCCATGCCCTTGAATTGGCTCATTTAGTGGCTCACCTGTAAGCACTAAAAATTGTGTATCTTTATATGCTTGCAATTGAATTGCTGCCTCACCATCACGAGCAAACATCACAATTGAACTGTCTAGAACTTTTTGAGTCCCATTAATTACGAGTTCACCATTCAACACTACAACCAATACGTTGTGATCTACAGGAACATGTATGAATGTTTCATACTCAGCTTTAAGCTGACCATCCCACACATTTATTGGAGTAAATGTTTCAGCAGGACCATAATGACCACCAAACTCACCCGCAATTACACGGATGTGACCAGCAGCATCATCCATGGTAATTGTTGGAATATCATGAGATGTGATCGCTTGATAACGTGGTTGAGTCATTTTATCTTTGGCTGGTAGATTGACCCAAAGCTGTGCCATTTCAAGAATTCCACCTTTTTGAGCAAATTCAGGAGAATGAAACTCTTCGTGAACCAATCCGGCCCCAGCAGTCATCCATTGCACATCTCCTGCCTGGATAACACCACCACCACCACTGGAATCCTTATGTGCTAAACCACCTTGGTAGGCGATAGTCACTGTTTCAAATCCGCGATGAGGATGTGAGCCAACACCTAACTGACGTGTCGTTGGCTCAAAGTGATGTGGTGCACCATAATCTAATAACAAAAAAGGACTAAGTGCTTGACCTAACCGATCATAAGAAAATAAGTTACGCACTGGCAGACCATCACCAACCCAATGTGTATGTTGGTTACGATAAACCCCAATTACTCTTTTCATCTTTTACTCCTATATTCGATAGGATGAACATGCGCTAATTTTAGACTTTGCACAGAAAATAAAAAGAGCTTTACTGCCACACAGATTCCTATTTTTATGATTATAATAATCTAAATTAATTCATATATGTGACTATTCACTGAAATTTGAAATTCATGATTACAATATTCCTATTAATAAGACTAATTATCCTAAAAATGGTCACAAATTTATCTCATTTTCAGTCTAATATAACTGGTGACTGAATACGAGTTCATTGATACGTATTCACACTTACTAACATCATAGAGGCTAATAATAATGGGCAAACCTTACGTTCGTTTAGATAAAGATAATGCAGTAGTGCTTTTAGTCGATCACCAAACAGGTCTTCTTTCTCTTGTACGTGATATCGATCCTGATAAGTTTAAAAACAATGTTTTAGCACTCGCAGCAGCAGCAAAATACTTTAACTTGCCGACAATTTTAACAACAAGTTTTGAAGATGGTCCTAATGGTCCACTCGTTCCAGAATTAGTTGAAATGTTCCCTGATGCTCCATATATCGCGCGTCCAGGTCAAATCAATGCTTGGGATAACGAAGATTTTGTAAATGCTGTTAAAGCGACAGGTAAAAAACAACTGATCATCGCTGGTGTTGTGACTGAAGTATGTGTTGCATTCCCTACACTTTCAGCTCTTGCTGAAGACTTTGATGTATTCGTGATTACTGATGCATCTGGTACATTCAACCAAATTACGCGCGATGCTGCATGGAACCGCATGTCTCAAGCAGGTGCTCAACTTATGACATGGTTTGGTGCTGCAGGTGAGTTACATCGTGACTGGCGTAATGATATCGAAGGTTTAGGTGCTTTATTCGGTGAGCATATTCCTGACTATAAAAACTTAATGGTTAGCTATGTAAAGAACACCACTAAAAAATAATATTTAATAAAAGCGACCTTTGGGTCGCTTTTTTTTACCATATTCAAAACCCAAGATGATTTCTTGAACGGCTTAGTTTAACCTATGCTTAAACTTTATCAGATCAGGCGTCGAGGTGAAAATTGCATTCATTTGATGACTATTACTATTTTTATTTGGTCGTTAAATACGGCGGTTTCAGTGCTGCTAGTGACGCGTCAAATATAACTAAATCAAAGCTTAGTCGACGTATTTTAGAACTCGAAGCAAAATTTAATGTCACACTCATTCAACGTTCTACTCGCCATTTCAAAGTAACGCCTTTAGGTCAAGAATTTTTTCAAGAATGTGAAAAAGTAATCAACCAAGTTGATTGCGCTCATAATGTTTTACTTAAACAGAAAAGTGAACCTCAGGGTCTAGTTAAAATTAGTTGCCCACCCGTAATGATGCGTTATCAAATTCGCTCTTTACTCAATGATTTTTTGAAGCGCTATCCAAAAGTTCAAGTCGAGATGGAATTAACCAGCCGACGCGTAGATGTATTGCACGATGATATTGACTTGGCGATCAGAACTAATTTTTCTGCCAATGAAGACTCCACCATCGTGGTTCGTGATGTCATCAAAACCACTCATTGTTTAGTGGCAACCCCTGAGCTTTTACAGGGTCGCGTTTTAGAATATCCAACTGAAATCAATGATTTTCCAACAATTGTTTTAGGAACTCAAAAAACACACTATCAATGGAATTTGCACCGAATTGAAGGGCATGATCTCATTGAAATTCCATTACAACCACGTATTAAAAGTAATGATTTGGCTGGTGTGTATTATTCAGTGATGGATGGATTAGGTATTGCAGATCTACCTTATCTTACAGTGCAAAAGGATTTGGCAGCAGGACGGCTTATACACATCTTACCTGACTGGTGCTCAAATATAGGGACTGTGCAACTCGTTTATGCATCACGTAAAGGACAACGACTCGTGATGGAAAAACTCATCGACCACTTGGTTGAAGGTTTACGACAAGCAGCACAAAATCAAGAAGGTTATGCCTCTTAATAAAAAACCAGCACATCGTGCTGGTTCTTTACTTTTCAACTTAATTTAGATCTTACCTACAAGATCGATTGATGGTGCAAGTGTAGCATCACCTTCTTTCCATTTCGCAGGACATACTTCGCCTGGGTGGGCATGAACATATTGAGCCGCTTTCACTTTGCGAAGAAGTTCTTGAGCATCACGACCAATACCACCTGCATTAATCTCTACAATTTGAATTTTTCCTTCAGGATCAATTACAAATGTACCACGATCTGCCAAACCTTCAGATTCAATCAATACATCAAAGTTTTTAGACAATGTCCACGTTGGGTCACCAATAAGTGGATACTGAATTTTACCAATCACATCTGAAGTATCATGCCAAGCTTTATGTGTGAAATGAGTATCTGTAGATACACCATAAATTTCTACACCTAACTTTTGGAATTCAGCATAGTTATCAGCAAGATCGCCTAATTCTGTTGGACATACAAATGTAAAATCTGCAGGATAGAAAAAGACAACAGACCATTTACCTTTAAAATCTTGCTCAGAAACTTCAATGAACTCACCATTTTGATAAGCAGTTGCATTGAATGGTTTGACTTCAGTATTGATTAAACTCATGTGTTTTCCTCTATTTCTTTGTGAGAGTGTTGCTTCGTTGAAATAGAGAATACAAAAGATGATTGGATTGGTAAAACCGAAAGTATTTATAAAAACAATCGAATTTCCAGATTTAAAAGTTAATATATTTCTTTAAGAGAATAAATTAAATATAAAACACTGATTTTTTTTAAAACTTATTTAATTGTTTTCAAATTTTTGAAAATAATACTTTTCTTTTTTCATCCCAAAGAGAAAGATCATTCACTCTGTATGACCATAAACGATTCGAGTAATATCCATTGGGTTTAACCTCACACTATGAAAGCTCACTGTTCGAGGCTTACGATTCACCATCTTTCCCAAGATCATTAATCAAACGCTGATCTATTTCTATAATCATTATAAGAAACGATTGAAAATCTTGCTGCTCTAGCTCATTAAACTTCCTCTTCTGCACTCACCTGATGATAAGATCGATTAAAATAGACAAGACTTTCCTCTTGCGAGCTTTGTTGAATGGCTACAACTCGGCAAATAAAAATACTGTGTGTGCCCACTCGTTGAATTTGCTCAATCTCACAATCAAAACTGACTAAAGCGTCCTTTAAGACCGGGCAACCTGTTTTCAATTTACCCCATTGGGCTAATCCAAAACGTTGTTCTGCACTTAATTGACTCGATGCAAAAGCATTTGAAAGAGACTCATGTTGAGAACTGAGCACATTGACAGATAAAACTTTGTTCTCAATAAAATACTGATGAGATCGGGATGATTGATTCATACACACCAAAAGCGTAGCAGGTGAATCAGTAACGCTACATACAGCAGAAGCCGTGAAACCATGCTGTCCTGTTTCACCAGCTGTTGTAATAATATTGACTGCAGTGGTTAATAAAGACATTGCGTTTCTGTAGTCTGAAGCTTCAACCATTTTTCTCTTCTCAAATATAAATTGCTAAACTCGTGCGAACCTAGGATATAGGTGATTGCACAGATGATCCATCTTGAATGTAGAAAATAAACTCAGCTAAAGCACTAACTTCTTAGTTTAAGATCGCTGAACCCATACTTAAGGCTTCAAGTTTGTCACGTCCCACGTGACGAGACAGTGGTATCATTCCACAGTGGGTTGAAGGGTATAGCTTATCAGCATCGACAAATTGCAAAACTTTACGCAAAGTGTTCACCATTTCGTCAAGTGTTTCAATTTGATTGGTTGCCACATCGATTACACCGATCATGACTTTCTTCCACGAATCAGTTCAATAAGATCCATGGATATATGTGAGTTTTGCACTCTAGAGAAATGATGCCCCAACTTAGATTTTTGTAGTATCGGGAGTGACGTTTCAAAAGGACACCGTTCATCACTCAAAGTTTGTTTCCCATTTTTATTATCTTTCATAGAATTACTTTTACAAATATGTATGGCGGTTTCACATTTCAAATTTTCAAGCGCTAGCTCAAGAATAGCAATTCTCTAGACAAATCAAAATTAACTTTGTATCAAATTACTCAAGGTCATCAATAGAAATAAATCAAGTAGCGATCTAACGTCGCTCGAATTACGAGTCTAAAAGCTCTATGATGAACTGTGCTCAGATTATTCACGGTATATTTACTTAAGACCAATCAAAATAATTCGATCAATAAACCTATCATGACTACCTAAAAAAAGAGCCTAGATAGTGAATCTAGGCTTCTCTTATTTTTATGCTGGGATACTTGCTACTATATCCTCTCGAGACCAGAGTCTGTGATTTTGTATCGCTTTCTTAAATTTATCTTGATGATCTTTAAAGGTTTTACTACTAAAAATAGCATCATTTATGAAAAATATTTTTAAATCATAATCTTATATAGATTATTAAATCCCAAGAAAAAAGATCGGCCATCTAAGTTTATTTCAAATACTTCACCTGATTCGACTTCAACTTGTTTAGAAACTTCTACAAGAATTTGCCCTCTCATCGTATTTTGAACTTTATGAAATGGGATAATGTTAATTCGAATGGTTTCACCATTCACTGCTTTTGCTGTAGTCCAGCCATTAGAGATATTCATTTTCACTTACTCATTAATGAGCTCATGTAAAATTAAAAATAATATTAAATATTTAAATCGAGAGTATGGATTCTGATATCGAAGAGGCTCAAGCCTATAATTCAAATTACAATTTTACATTAGCATGTATTTAATTATAAAAAGCCCACAATGAGATTGTGGACTTCTAAGATCGGCATGGTGCGAGTTCATGCTCTGCGTTAACTGTTTAGACATCATAGATATTAAAATCTATAAATTGAGAATACGCAATTCTAAGTTCTATCTAAACACTTCCGTTTCGCTTACGGATTCGATCAACAACGATTATACCATAAAAAATACTTTATGGTTTAATTTTAATATTTAAATGAGCTGATAAATTTTACCAGTATTTAAACTATGAAAATTTAAATCAAAACTAGGTCTTATATTTTCATTATTAACAGTGATAAATTTAATATTTATTTGAGATAAGTTCGAAGCATGCTGCGAAGTATTAAATGTACCTATCACTGCATATTTAACTTCAAACTGATCTTTCACCTCAATTAATGAGGTATTCATGAAATAGCTACAATATCACTTGCTTGTAAGCCACGCTGACCTTGTTGCACAACAAATTGAACTCGCTGTCCTTCGACTAGATTCTTGAAACCATTTGCTCGAATTTCACTAAAATGAGCAAATACATCTTGACCATTATCTACAGCGATAAATCCGAAACCCTTAGTTTCGTTGAACCACTTAACAGTACCAGTTGTTAAATTAGACATCATTTATTTCCTATATTATGTAATGAATAATTAGAAAATAATTTTGAAGATAGACTTTTAATAGAATGAAAGATGTAATTAATATCAGATCAAAATAAAATTAGTAAACAATAAAATTATAATTCTAGAAAACCAATATAACACATATTTAATTGATTTAATTTTCTTTAATAAAAAAACCTAACTACAGATCGACCGCAATTAGGTTGTAAACTTTTAAATTAGTTTTTAATTGGTAGCGGGAGCTGGATTTGAACCAACGACCTTCGGGTTATGAGCCCGACGAGCTACCAGACTGCTCCATCCCGCATCAACAAGTGCATTTGTACGCTAATTTGAGATATATAGCAATCTAAATAATTTATTTTTATCAAAAACTATAAAATCATTATCGTTACTAGATAAATTATTCAGATAATTCTGTTTTAAATTTTTGATGTAAAGACCTATACAAATTGAGTTTAAATTTTTCATTATTTAGTAATAATGTCGACTCTTCAGCCCAAGTAGCCTTTCCCACATCTAAACCAGAATGATTCAATGCCCAATCAGATATATACCCATAGATAAAAGAGTTATCAGCAAAGACCCATTTTACGATCTTATTTTGTTCATTCAGAAACACCTTATATGTAGGTAATGAACCAAAAAAACTAAATTTAGTGTATATATATTTGTAATGTTCGTTCATAGAATTATTTTAAAAAAAAGATGGACCATAATAGCAGTTTTATGTGTTTTAACTCATAAAAAAACATCGCTTGTAAAATCAATTCGAGGTTGATTTTAAAATACGGATTCACTTTTCATAAAAAAATTAATGATCACATGAAGGTCTTCTCGATCACTTTTTCAAGAATAATTTTAGAATTAATGTTGGCTATACCTTTAATTTTGTTTAACTTATTAATAATAAACTGGGAAAACCCATTTAAATCTTTGGTGGCCACAAAGAGAACGTAATTCGAATCCCCTGTAATGATAAAAGCATTGATCACTTCATCAAAATTACGAATCTGGCTCAGAAAATGCTGATGATCTGATTCGGTCAGCTGATTGAGTTTAATTTCGACAATCGCCTCAACCTGAATACCCAATTTTTCATAATTAATTTTTGCTTGGTATTTTTCGATGACTCCATTGTTTTCTAAAATTTTGACACGTCGATGGCATGCTGAAGCAGAAAGATTCACTAAATCTGCCAATTCCTGATGACTTAGTCGTGCATTTTGTTGTAATAGTCTTAAAATTTTATGATCAATAAGGTCTAAATTCATTCCTAAATATCATCCTGATTTTTTATATTTAATTCGAATACTATCCAGTTTTCATGCAATTTCAAGCATAATTATCGGATAAATACTAAAAATTACCGTGATAAAATCGAATGAAATAACACGGACCGAGTCAGGATAAAAATGATTACCTTAGATCAATGCAAAGCATGGGATGCTGAAGACGAACTGAAACATTTAAAAAATGAATTTGCTATACCTGAGAATACTATCTATCTAGATGGAAATTCCCTTGGTGCACGCCCTAAATCTGCTTTAACACGTGCTCAAGAAGTGGTGAGCCAAGAGTGGGGGGAAGATCTCATCAATAGCTGGAACAAAGCGGATTGGTGGGGATTATCAACTCGGTTAGGTGATAAGGTGGCTCAGCTCATTGGGGCAAATCCAGGCGAAACGGTGATCTCTGATTCAACCACACTCAACTTATTTAAAGCACTCTCTGCTGCTGTCAAAATCCAAGCTGAAATCGCTCCTGAACGTAAAGTGATTATTGCGGAAAAGGACGTCTTCCCGACTGACCTCTATATTATTGAAGGTTATATTGACCTTGTTCAAAAAGGCTACCAACTGGTTTTAATCGAACATCCTGATGAATTAGAAACCACTCTGAAAGCCCATCAAACGGCAGTTGTGGTGTTGTCACATATCAATTACCGCTCAGGCTATTTCTATGACATGGAACAAGTCAACCAAACGATTCATCAATATAACGCTTTGGTCATCTGGGATCTATGCCACTCTGCAGGCGCTGTTCCAATCGATTTAAACAAGACCCAAAGTGATTTTGCCGTAAGTTGCACATATAAATACCTTAATGGTGGACCAGGTTCTCCTGCCCTCATCTGGGTAAATGCAAAACACCAAAATAAATTTTGGCAACCTCTTTCAGGATGGTGGGGTCATCAACGTCCTTTCGATATGGCTGATCACTACGAGCCAGCTCAAGGCATTCGTCGTTTTTTATGTGGCACACAAAGTATTTTGTCCATGAGTTTGATCGAATGTGGTTTAGATGTGTTCTTAAAAACTGACATGCAAAAGATCCGAGAAAAATCTCTAAATTTAACAGATCTCTTTATTCAATTGGTTGAACAGGAATGTGCTGAATTTGGTTTTGAGTTAATTACACCAATCGATCATTTACAGCGTGGTAGTCATGTGAGTTATTGCCATGAACACGGTTATGCCATTGTCCAAGCGCTTGTTGCACGTGGTGTGATTGGAGATTACCGAGAGCCAGCCGTGCTCAGATTTGGGGTCACACCTTTGTACCTAAGCCATGAAGACATTTGGCATGCTGTTCAACATCTTAAACAAGTGATGCTGAATGAAGAATGGAAAAATGAAAAATATTCGGTGCGAGGTCAAGTAACTTAATTCAGTTACTCACTTTACATCACCATGGCCAGGAGGGCTTATGAGTAACTTCGATAAAATTCAAACACGCGAAGCAGGATTACATAAAAAATTAACCGCTAAACAAATGGGCATGATTGCAATAGGCGGTGCCATTGGCACCGGTCTATTCATGGGCAGTAAATTTGCCATTAGTTTTGCAGGACCTGCTGTCATTCTAAGCTATGCGATCGGCGGATTAATTGCTTTTGCACTAATGGCTTGCTTGGCAGAAATGACTGTACAACACCCCACTTCAGGCTCGTTTGGTGCTTACGCTGAACATTATATCAACCCACTTTCTGGTTTCTTAGTTCGTTATAGCTACTGGGCATGTATCGTGTTGGCTGTAGGCACTGAAATTACCGCCGTGGCTGACTATATGAAACTTTGGTTTCCTCATGTCGGTTCAGGTATTTGGATCGTGTTTTTTTCAACCGTACTTCTCGCAGTAAATGCTTATAGTGTCAAAGCATTTGGCTTAGTTGAATATTGGTTTTCGACGATCAAAGTGTTTGCCATCATTGTGTTTATTCTGTTGGCAATAGGTATTTTGACGCAAGATCCAAATCCTCATCAAGCGCTAACTCACAATCTCACTGCACATGATGGCTTTATGCCAAATGGATTTAAAGGTGTTTGGATTGGTGTCATTATTTCTATTTTTAGTTATCTCAGTATCGAAATGATCGCGGTTGCTGCAGGTGAAGCCAATGATCCTGAAAAAGCAGTTAAATACGCTTTCAAAAGCACTGCGATTCGCTTATTTCTATTTTATTTACTATCGCTGAGTTTAATTGTCACTCTCGTTCCATGGACTCAATTGATAGCACCAGGTGCAACCAGTCCTTTCGTGTCTGTTATGCAAATTGTCGGCATTCCTTTTGCTGATCATATTTTAAACTTCATTGTGATTGTGGCAGCACTGTCCGCAATGAACAGCATGTTATATATCTCAACGCGTATGTTATTCAGTTTGTCACGTTCAGGAGATGCACCGAAACTGTTTGGTAAAATTCGTAAAAATGGGGTGCCCATCAATGCCTTGCTACTTTCGGCAACAGGTATTGCCGTGGCGAGTATTGTATATAGCATTAATCCCGAATCAGCATTTCCAATCATGATTGCACTGTCCATGTTTGGAGCTTTATTTACTTGGGGGGCGATCTTTGCCACACACTACTTCTTTAGAAAGAACTTAGCAAAAAATAATATCCACCTCAAATACAGCATTCCTGGTAGTCGTTATATTTCCTTTATTGGTTTGTTTGCCATTCTTGCAATCACGCTTACCACATGGTTTACGCAAGAATTTAAATCAACTCTCCAGTTTGGCGTGCCTTTTATCGTGATGTTAATCATTTTCTATCAAATGAAGAAATCATCCTTAAAGCATCAATTAACTGAAAATGAACAAGCCTAGTAAAGGAGCTGTAAATCATGCTCTATGACAACTCGCAAACTGTGACGGATGAAAATCAGATCTTATCTGATTTTCAAAAAATGAGCCAAGCGACTTATAAGCAACACCATCATATTGCCGATTTACAGTACGACTTTCAGCGAAGATCTACACTTGATTTTTTCCCCACACCTGTTGCCACCAATACTACTGTTATTTTTATACATGGTGGTTATTGGCAATGGTGTGAAAAAAGGGATTTTGCCTTTGTTGCTGAATTTGTTTTAAAGCAAAATGCTCAATGTGTGTTGGTTGAATATGATTTAGCGCCTCAAAGTAGTTTAAATCTGATTAATCTACAAATTCGCAAAGCGCTCGATTATATCCACAAACAAACTTGGATCAGCTCCAATGTCATTGTGGTTGGGCATTCTGCCGGTGCCCATTTGGCTGCTTTAAATTTAGATCACCCCCTGATTGATTCAGCGGTATTACTCAGTGGGATCTATGACCTAAAACCGATTCAAGAAACGCATTTAAACAAGGCTCTAAATTTATCTGAGCTAGACATTAAAAACTTAAGTCCAGTTGAACATTCTACGCACTTTGCTAAGCCCTGTACGATTGCGTATGGACTCGATGAGTTACCAGAACTGAAATGCCAGAGCCAAAAATATTATCAAATTCGACAGGAACTAGAGCCTGAATTCACGCATCTCTTGAGTTTTGTAGACACTAACCACTACTCCATTTTGGAACGATATTTTCAATCAATAATGACCACCTAATTTCTGCTCAGCTTTAATCAGCTGAATCAACAGCTTAATTCATATCTAGTCACACGGATGTTACTATGTCAAAACCATGCTTTTACAAGCTATTCCTTTCCTGCACCTTTATTTTGTCAAATCTTACATTTGCCGAGATAACACTCATTGATGAACAGCAAATTGTGAGTGAATCCGATCGTTTAAAACTCACCACGTCTGGTAGTATTCGTCTACAAGCCTTAAATTTCGATCATTACGATCAATCTAACGAAAATCAGAAATATCGCAGAGATGGTTATAGCTCAAATAGCCGTATGTATGCCAATGCTGATTATGCATGGAATGAACGTTTGCATTTAATTGCAGGCTATCAAAACTATATCAATCTTCCCAAGATGCTGGATTGGGACGGTCATTACCGTTCCTCTGATGAAAACATCACCACCGAACAGGCGTATATTGGTCTGCGTGATTCAGCATACGGTACCGTTAAATTTGGAAAAATCTATAGTATTTATTACGACATTGTAGGTGCCAAAACTGACCTATGGAATTACTCAACCTTGGCTCAGCCCCAAACGTGGAGCCCTGTCGCTTATACAGATGGTACGCAAGCAGCTCATAAAACTTTACGTTATGAGCTCAAAACGGATAAAGCAAACTTATATGCCAGCTATTTGTTCAAGGATAGTACGACGGTCGCAGATACGGATGTGCAATATCAACGTAAAAATGGTGCCGAATTGGCAGTTGATGTGCATTTAAATAAAAATTTAAGTTGGGCGACCTCATGGAAGTACAACGATGCTAGTCTGAACAATCAACAAGATAAACATGATTTAAAGCAAGAAATTTGGGCAAGTTCATTATTTTATTTTGATGGAAAATGGATGCTTAGCTTTGGCGCTGGTTGGTATAAAAATCTAGTTCCAAATTTTGATGCTTACAGTGAATCGAGCGATTTTCAACTTCAATCATTGCTGAATACTGAGGCTTATGGCGTTGAATTTTATGCGGGACAGCACTTCAAGATTGAAGAATACGGTATCAAATTCATTCAGCCCTATATCATGGGAAATCAACTTGAATATACCAGTGGCTCAGAGTTTAAACGCCGTGATCTCGGTGTTGGTATAGCAGCTAGATTTAACCATGGTTTTGGATTTGATTATGAACGTTTATATACACATGATACGTTCCAAACCCCAGATATGCATTTATTCCGTTTACGTTATGAATGGTAAATTCTAATTTTAGGTTAACTATCCTTCAAAGCTTTGTTATTTAAAAAGGCTTTGAAGGATCACTCATGGATTCGCATCAAATCTCAATAAGTTGTAGCGTTATACAAAGTCTTTAATAAATTTTATTTAATGCATAACATTTCAATTAACTTAATATTTTTAGAAAGTTGCATTGACATGGGTTCAAAATAAATCGTTTCGAATGAATTATTATCATCTACGGCTTTACCTTGCGGCGTAAAACGCTGGCTTTTGACATAGGCTCTGGCTTTATTTTGACAATCAATTTGATGAACGGCTTGTATGTAGCCCTTGGGTTTGATGTTTAATGAGGGTACGCCATGTTCATACACATATTTATAGTCAATTTCAAAAATATGCGAGGCTTGATCGAGTGATTTAATAGTCGTTTTATCAATATATGACCAGCCCCCATCATCCCGATCAAACATGGTCCATTGTGGTGATTGTGCTAAGCTCATGCTGCTACACAGCACACAAGTTAAAAATATAATCCCGTCTTTCATTCAACTATCCCTAATTCAACTATGACAAACGTTTTACTATATCACCATAAAAACAAAAAACCCTTTGTTATACAAAGGGTTTTTAACTATTTAATTCATTGTTAAATAATAAAAAACATTAAAATTTAACAAAAACTACTCTCAGGTATGTGTCAGAACGGTAAATCATCATCTAAATCAGATGGTGCTGTCGCCATTGGCTTCGGCGCTGGTTGATTTTGTGGCTTTTGGAAGCCTTGGTTAACGTTGTTATTACCATAACCAGCTTGGTTACCATAACCGCTACCTTGATTATTATTGTTATAACCACCTTGGTTGCCATAACCACCGCCTTGGTTGTTATTAAAACGTGGTTGATTATAACCTTCACCACCATTTTCACTTTGCTGACGATTATTAGAATCTAACATCTGCATTTGTTCGCCACGAATTTCAGTCGTGTAACGTTCTTGACCATTTTGGTCTGTCCACTGACGGGTACGTAAAGAGCCTTCAATATAAACTTTTGAACCTTTACGTAAATATTGCTGTGCAATTTCACCTAAACGATTATGTAAGACGATACGGTGCCATTCTGTTTGTTCTTTGCGTTCACCTGAGTTTTTATCTGTCCAAGATTCACTTGTTGCAATTGAAAACTGCGTTAATGAACCACCATTGGGAAATGTTTTTGTCTCAGGATCTTTACCTAAAGTACCAACTAAAATAACTTTATTCACGCCGCGCATGTGCTCTAATCTTCCTATTCGATTCTATGTTTTACTTTATAAGAGTTATGATTAAATGGCTACCTCTTTACCCAACAAGTGCGTTAAATGTTGTCGCGCAGTGTCATCTAACTGCTGCTTATCAACTTTGACATAGACCACTTGTTGATCAGTCATCACCACGACCTCTTCAATACCACGAATTGCCAGTAACTGAGAAGTCCATTCATCTGTTTCTTGGACTTTGGGCAAACTCAAAATCAGTGATGATAAATAACGTGGCTGCTTTAATCCAAAACTAATCAACAGCCAAAGAATGGCAATTCCTGTCAGTACCCCCCAGCCTAGAGCAGTGTTATTTAACATCAGCAATTGCCCACCCAGTATACCGCCAAAAAAAGCACCTAAGAATTGACCACTGGCATTCACACCCATTGCTGTCGCTTTGGATTGGATAGGTGCTGCCTTCGATAACCAAGATGGCAGTAGTGCTTCCATCACATTAAAGGCAATAAAGAAAAGACCTAAACCAAGCAACAAAATGTATTTCGATTCAAATCCAAAAATCATCACGATCAAACCGGCGATGATCCCAGCAATCGCAGTCAGAAAAATACCTCGCATTTTTCGATATTTTTCAGCAAGAATGATACTAGGAAAAGCAAAAAATAAACTGATTACCAATAAGGGAAGATAGATCAAACCATGCTGAGCTAAAGGAATATCTGCAAAGTCAATCAATTGAGAAGGCACATAGATGAACATCGCCGTCAGCAATAAATGCAAAGCAAACACAGAAACATGTAAGCGATTTAAATCGCCCATTTTCAAAACTTGTTTTAGCTGAGTGAGATAACCTTGCTGAAAATTTTTATGATGACGTGTTGTTTTGGGAACAAGAAATAGCATTGCAATGGCAAGTAATCCCATGAGTGTGGTCACCCAGAATAAGCCTGAAATACCCACCACGCTGGTCAACCATGGCCCTAAACTAAATGCAATAACGAAAGAGAGACCAATACTCATCCCCATCATTGCCATCGCCTTCATACGATTTTCTTCACGCGTAACATCTGCCAATAACGCCATGACGACAGCAGAGACAGCTCCACCCCCAGCTATTGCACGCCCTATAATCACACCATAGATTGTGTCTGACATTGCTGCGATTGCACCACCCAAGGCAAACAACAATAAACCCAATACGATCAGCGGCTTTCGGCTATAACGGTCTGCAATCAAACTAAAAGGAATTTGTAGTATTGCCTGAGTCAAACCATACACACCTACAGCCAAACCAATCAAAGCAGGAGTTGCATATTCATAAGCCTGTCCCGCAACAGAAAAGACCGGGACAATCATAAACAGACCTAACATTCGCAATGCAAAAATGCTGCTCAATGCAAATGTGGAACGGCGTTCTAAGGCATTCATCATAAAATTTAGGTTATCGCGTGATTTCTATGTCTACTTTGATTATAGAATATTCGGCTGATGAACAGGCATGAATTTTATTTGAAATAAAGATCAACACCATCTGTTTTCCCTAGAGCAAAAGCCTTAAGCCAAAAAAAGCACAGCTTGTGCTGTGCTTTTTTTGATGTGTTCATCTAGCCTTGTAGCGCTTGACGCTTCTTATATTGAATAGATGCAATCACTGCCCAAACAATAAATGCTACACCAATCAGACCTGTTACCACTTCAGGAACATGTACGCCCGTACCACTCGCAATCATAATGAAAGCCAATGCACCAATTGCATAGTGCGCACCATGTTCTAAATAGATGTAAGCATCTAAAGTACCTTTCTCAACGAGATAGATGGTAATCGAACGAACAAAGATGGCACCAATCGCGAGACCTAACATAATCACCACAACATCTGAAGTAATGGCAAAAGCACCAATCACACCATCAAAACTAAATGATGCATCCAATACTTCTAAATACAAGAATCCACCGATACCCGCTTTGACTACGCCTGTTGGCACACCATTACTATCGTGACCAATTGCATTACCATTTTCATCAATTTCAGGCTCACCACCCAGCAAATGGCTCAGTACTTGTACCCCAATATAAATGACGATGCCCCAGATACCCGCCATAGTCACGACTAAGCGTTTAGCTTCATCAACATTAGCTGCCATGATCAGTAAAGCCACTAAAGCTACAAATACAGATAGTGCAGGTACAGATGCCAGTTTCGCTAAACGACGCTCAATCCATTTGAACCAATGCGTGTCTTTGCCATCATCCAAGAAAAAGTTAAGGAATACCATCAATAAGAATGCACCACCGAATGCTGCAATTTCAGGGTGATGATTCATCAGTCGTGCCGAATATTCTTTAGGGTCATTTAATGCCAAATTGACAACTTCCATCATGCCCATATCTGCTGTGACCGCGACGATCACAATTGGGAAGATTAAACGCATACCAAATACTGCAATGAGAATACCCACAGTCAGGAAAAGCATTTTCCAAAAGTGATCCCAATGACGAAGCACTGAAGCATTGACGACAGCATTATCAAAAGAAAGTGAAACCTCCATCACAGCTAAAATTGCAGTGATGGTCAGTACGGTGAACATGGTCTTGAGGCCAGCTTCTGGACCATGGGTATAACCCCAATAGGCAGACAGCGCAAGACACACGATCGTGAATACGATAGAGAAACCAAAATGTTTCCACATAATCTAGCGACCTTATAAAAAATGAGGTGAATCAATAAAAATTTTACAAAACATAAACTTAGAATTTTTATATGACGAATATTAAGTGAAGTCTGTGCTTAGTGATTTGTAAAAATTTTATAAATTGAATGTCTGATCTCTAGCGCTAAAAGACACTCAATTAAACTGTGCTAATTATGACGAGTTTTCAAAATTTATCCAAAGTTCTTCGTATGATTTTTTTGTTGAAGATGATGTATCGCTCAAGCTAGTTTTGTAACGACAAATTGATATGATCTTAGCTGATACATAGAGATGATTTTATTCAGGATGGATTTATGCGTTTTTCAGAAGCCGTTTGGCAACGAAACTACGATTTATATCAAAAAACATTAGCACTCCCTTTTAACCAAGAACTGGCGCTTGGAACACTCGATCAAGAAGCTTTCTGCCATTACGTCATTCAGGATGCGCATTACCTGGTTGCCTATGGTCGAGCATTGGCTATTTGTGGTGCTAAAGCATATGACTCCGATGCCATTATTCAATTTACGCAAGGCGCTAATGAAGCAATTGTGGTTGAGCGTGAACTGCACAATGGTTTTATGCACGAATTTGGCATCACCAAAGCTGATTTTGAAAATACACCTTTGACTGCTGCTTGCCATCATTACACCTCATTTCTGACAGCTACTGCATGGTCAGAGAGTTATCCTGTCGTTTTAGCTTCATTACTGCCGTGCTATTGGATTTATGCGGAAGTGGGCAAAGACATTCTTAAACGTAATATTGCAAATAATCCTTATCAAGCGTGGATTGACACTTATGCTGGCGAGCATTTCAACGAAGAAGTACGCAAAGTCATTGAAATTATTGACCGTGTTGCGGCAGAAAGCGATCAACATACCATTGAAAAAATGCATCAAGCTTACACACGGGGAGCTGAACTCGAATATTTATTCTGGGATAGTGCCTATCATCAACGTCAATGGTTAAGCCTAGATCACTCATGATGCTATCACCTGCATAACCAAATTAAAGGTCGGTGATCTAAACTGCATTGCCGACTTTCAGGCTCATTTCGATTTAAATGGATTTAAGACTGGATTTTAAAGCAAACTTCAAGCACAATTATTATTGATAATAATTCTCATTATCATAAATAAAATTTACTTGAGGTTTTCTATGCAACATTCACTGGGAACAGAAGCAATCCGTGCATATTTCACTTTACAATGCTGTTGGTTAAATAATGAAGAAGTTTATTTAGAAAAAGGCTGTACACACTGTGGATCTGCTGCCACATATCTCATTTATTTTACCAATCATCATATTCAAAATTTAATGCTCGACTTCATTGCTCAATACTCTTGTTCAAGCTCTATACGTTTTGATTTTCTAGATTTACAACATTTCGAAGCGGAATATAACGATTTTCTTCAACACTTAGAAAAAGAAGTGAATTTTTACGCACGTCAACATCATGCTATTGAAAGACATATATGTTTTGAACAGGTGGACTCTATTTTCGAACGTCACTATTCACGTGCTTGCTGATCAATATTCACCCGAAATTCACTTATACTTAACATCCTATGGCTCATCATGACATCAAATTTGCGAATTGATTCTGTCTTGTTCATCTATTTAAAATCAGATTGCAGGAGCTCTCAAAGCACTTTACATTGGACTTTTGCTGTTCAATGAAATTTTACCGACATAATTTGTCGTGTTTTATTCTTCATTTGTGCTTGAACAAAATTAAATCGCTATCATATATCACCTTCACTCAGCATATTTTCGAGATGTTTTATGAGCCAAAGTCATATCCGTATTCGAGGCGCACGCACCCATAACTTAAAAAATGTGAACCTTGATATTCCACGCGATAAATTCGTGGTGATTACGGGACTTTCAGGTTCAGGTAAATCTTCACTGGCTTTCGACACCTTATATGCAGAAGGTCAACGTCGCTATGTGGAATCTTTATCTGCCTATGCACGCCAATTCCTGTCACAAATGGAAAAACCTGAAGTCGATTCGATTGAAGGTTTAAGCCCAGCTATTGCCATCGAGCAGAAATCAACCAGTCATAACCCACGTTCAACGGTCGGTACGATTACTGAAATTTATGACTATTTACGTTTGTTGTATGCTCGAGTGGGTACACCCTACTGCCCTGAGCATGACTTGCCGATGGTGGCACAAACCGTCTCGGAAATGGTTGATGCGGTTAAAGCACTTGAAGAAGGTACTGCTTTATTGTTACTTGCTCCTGTTGTACGTGAGCGCAAAGGTGAATACACCAATTTATTTGAGCAATTACAAAGCCAAGGTTTCGTCCGTGCACGTGTAGACGGTGAAATTATGGAAATTGATCCACCGCCTGAACTGGATAAGAAGAAAAAACACACCATTGAAGTCGTGGTCGATCGTTTTAAAGTCCGCGATGACCTAGGCAACCGTATTGCAGAAAGTTTTGAAACCGCACTGCGTTTAGGTGGCGATATTGCTATTTTGTCATGGATGAAAGGCGAACAATCTGATCGTGTGTTTTCAGCAAAACACTCATGTCCTGAATGTGACCGTGCCGTTGCCGAATTAGAACCTCGTCTGTTTTCTTTTAACAACCCATTTGGTGCTTGCCCAGTCTGTGATGGTTTAGGGACACGCAGCCATTTTAGTTCTGACAAACTCATTCCAAACCCTGAAGTCAGCATTAGCCAAGGGGCAATTCGTGGTTGGGATCGTCAGCGTCCATACTATTACAGCATGATTGAAAAAGTCGCTGCACATTTCGACTTTTCTCTTGATACGCCGTGGAATGAACTTGATGCGGAAACCAAAAAGAAATTCCTTTACGGTACAGGCAAAGAAAAAATTGATTTAAGCTATATCGATGAACGTGGTCGCCGTCATAACCGTGTGATGGCTTTCGAAGGGGTTTTACCACATTTAGAACGTCGTTACCGTGAAACTGAATCAAACTATGTACGTGATGATTTAGCTCAGTATTTATCGAATGCTGCATGTGACGCTTGTGGCGGTTCACGTCTCAATGAAATTTCACGTCATGTGCGTGTCAAAGACAAAACCATTGCCGAAATCACCAAAATGTCGATTGGTGATGCTGAAAGCTATTATCAAGATCTCAATCTTGAAGGCGCCAAAGGTGAAATTGCCGATAAGATTTTTAAAGAAATTCGTGAGCGTTTGCACTTCCTTGTATCAGTCGGCTTGAACTATTTAAGTCTATCTCGTTCAGCCGAAACCTTATCAGGCGGTGAAGCACAGCGTATTCGTTTAGCTTCGCAAATTGGTGCTGGCTTAATGGGCGTGATGTATGTGCTGGATGAGCCATCGATTGGTTTGCATCAACGTGACAATGACCGTTTGCTTGAGACTTTGGTTCGTTTACGTGATCTCGGCAATACCGTTTTAGTGGTTGAGCATGATGAAGATGCCATTCGCGCAGCGGATCATATTATTGATATTGGTCCTGGTGCAGGTGTGCATGGTGGTCATGTCATTGCCGAGGGGACTTATGATGAATTGGCAGCCAATGAGGATTCTCTGACAGGCAAATACCTTTCAGGTAAGTTAAAAATTGAGGTGCCGAAAACGCGTGTACAACCACCTAAACCTGATGAGCAAATTAAGCTGATGGGTGCATGTGGTCACAACTTAAAGAATGTTGATCTCACCATTCCTTTAGGTGTTATGACCTGTGTGACGGGTGTATCGGGTTCAGGTAAATCGACTTTAATTAACCGTACTTTATTGCCACTTGCTGCAACACAATTGAATGGTGCAACGACGTTAACGGCAGAAAAATTTGATTCGATTGATGGCTTACAATTCCTCGATAAAGTCGTGGATATTGACCAAAGCCCAATTGGACGTACACCGCGCTCAAACCCTGCAACCTATACAGGTTTGTTTACGCCAATTCGTGAACTCTTTGCTCAAACCCCAGAAGCCAAAGCACGTGGGTATGCCGCAGGTCGTTTCTCGTTTAACGTGAAAGGTGGTCGCTGTGAGGCTTGTGAAGGCGACGGTATGATTAAAGTGGCGATGCATTTCTTACCGGATATGTATGTGCCATGCGATGCCTGCCACGGCAAGCGTTATAACCGTGAAACTTTGGAAGTCGGCTATAAAGGTAAAAACATTTCTGACGTACTCGAGATGACGGTTGAAGATGCAATGCATTTCTTTGATGCGATTCCTGTCATTCATCGTCGTTTAGAAACTTTACATCAAGTTGGTTTGGGCTATATTCGTTTAGGTCAGTCGGCAACCACGCTTTCAGGTGGTGAAGCACAGCGTGTGAAACTTGCACGTGAGTTGGCGAAGCGTGATACAGGTAAAACACTGTATGTGCTTGATGAGCCAACCACAGGTTTACATTTCCACGATATTGCGAAACTTTTGGATATTCTTCATGAGCTACGCAATAAAGGTAATACCATTGTGGTGATTGAGCATAATTTAGATGTCATTAAAACTGCCGACTGGATTGTGGACTTAGGTCCTGAAGGTGGTGCCGGTGGCGGTATGATTATTGCTGAAGGTACACCTGAAGAGGTGGCAAATAATAAGGTTTCGCATACGGCGAGATTCTTAAAGCCAATGTTGAAATAAGCTCCCCTAACGCCTCTTTAACAAAGAGGGGGAGGATTTTTAAATAATAAATTTTTATGCTAAAACGGTGATTCATTCACCGTTTTTTATTTGGGGAAATAATGCGGTTTTCAGAAAGATATGGATATAAGCCTGTACGTGACATTATTCAAAAAGAAAATATGGATGACATTTTAAAGAATAGACTATGGTCAATCCTCTATTCACAAATTTTTGATAATTATTCATGATATGAAAACTACAAAAAATTATTTAACCCTTTAATTGTAAAAATATGGTGTGACCACTTAAAACTTCCTCTAGATGAAAAGCCTACTCCCTACAAACTGCCTTCTTACATAAAAAATTATTTATATAAAAATGATTGGTACACATTTTATGACTTAATTGAATTCATCATTCAAAATAAAACTGGAGTAACTTCTTTCGGTGGCACAATAGCCTATAGCCAAACTCAATTTATAAAAACAATAAATCTAGCTTTAGAAGGGGAAAATTCAGCTTATCGCATCATAAATAATAAAATTATTGAAGTTACTTCAGAACAAGAAATCCAATCCATTGAAGAAGCTTTAGAAAATACAAATCAATTTTCAGGTGTTCAACAACATTTAAAGCAAGCGTTACAACTGATATCAGATCGCCAAAATCCTGACCATCGGAATTCAATTAAAGAATCAATTAGTGCTGTTGAATCCATTTGTAAAATTGTGACCAATGACGATAAAGCTACTTTAGGAAAAGCACTTAAAATTATTGAAGATCAATTCGGTTTACACCCTGCACTTAAAGGAAGTTTAAGCCAACTTTATGGCTATACATCCGATAGCGATGGTATTCGCCATGCAATGTTAGAAGAATCTAATCTAACCTATATCGACGCTAAATTTATGCTCGTTGCGTGCACCAATTTCATTAACTATTTGATTGAGAAAACCAAAGATCAAAACTGAAATTTAATGACATGACAAGCGACCTGGATGTCGCCCGTTTGATTAAGATATAAGGATGTATCCTCAATCAAACAAAAGCATTTTGCCTACTTTTTTCTTTCAAAAGTAGGAAACTACTACGCAAATTTAATAAAAAATCTAACTGACAATTGAGGACGTGATTACAGCCAATATTCACATAATCTTAGCTTGAAACCGTATTGCGTCCCTGCGCTTTCGCTCTAAATAATGCTTGGTCTGCCTTAGCAAATAATGCTTTCCAAGAATCAGCACCTACCGCAACACCCACACTGATCGAAACCGTAAATGATTGACCTTGCTCATCTGTAAATTGTAAATCACCAATACTCTTACGCATCTTTTCTGCAGCACGTAAACCATGTTCAAGGTCTAAATTTTCAATCAACACCAAAAACTCATCCCCACCAAAGCGAACGACTAAATCAGTTGATCGAACATTATGACTTAAACAATTCGCCACCTGCTGAATGACCTGATCCCCTGCCACATGACCATATTGATCATTAACCTGTTTAAAATAATCAATATCTACAATCATCAAACACGTTTGGGTAAACTTATTGGGCTGAGCTTCCATAAGTTTGGTATAGGCTTCTAAAGCAAAACGATTTGAAACACCTGTTAATTTATCAGTATTGGCAATATTCTTTAATTCAAATTCAAACTCATCACGTTGATGCAACATTTTCTGAAGTTTTTGCATCGCTTCGTGTAATGAATGTACTTGCTTCTGCTGATCTTCAATAAAATGACTATCGACCAAAGCATTGGCATACGATAATTCAACTAATTTATCTCTCACTATGATAAGCGGCGAAATAACTTTACGTTGAACATAGATCATCGTAAATAAAGCAGCCAATAGTGAAATTAAAGAGACTATCAACGTGAGTAGGAAGTTCAATTGATTCGCGTCTTTTTCTGACTTCGCGATTTCAACGCTCTTATTGAGCAAATAGTCTTGTAAATCGATAACTGTTAAGAATTTACCAGATACAGCTACACTTAATTCAGTCCCTGATAAAAAATAAGGTTGTCCCTTTCGGCTTTCATCAATTAATCGCATGATGATAGGTAAACCTTGATCAATAAACTGAGTTTTCACTTCTTGGTGTAAACGAGCGAATTCAGCTGTACGATGGCGTTCTGGTTGGATGGTATTCACTAAATCCCACAAATAGCGAACTTGTTTTTGCGTTTGTAATGCGCGTGCAATATTGTCACTTGGTAACGGCTGCTGAAATGTCACATGTGCAGTTACGTTTGAAGCAACACGTCCAGCCTGATCACGCAAATCTGCCAACACCAAAATCATGGTGTAATAATGCCCCATCGAACTGTCTTTACTTTTAGACTGCATTACCAGTTTCTTCAGTAAATCATGACTGCTATCCCACGCATTAAACATTGTAAGAATAGCTTGATCTAAAGCTTCAGGCGTACGCTCTGCAAATGGCAACGAAATATAGTGATCGACTTGTTTGCGACCTTCCGCTAATTTTGGATTTAGGTATTGAGCGACGTACTCTTCTAAACCATCATATCCAGACTGATCTAATCGATGAATCGAGACCTTAATTTGTTCATCTACTCCCGCACGATACTCAATAAGCGCTTGTTTATTTTTTTCAAACTCTTCTTGTGAACTCGACATCGCCATGTTCGCAGGGCCACGCTCGCGTGAAATACGATTCGCTAGAGCAGCAACGGCTCGAAGATTTTCAATTTCAATCAATGCTGTTTGTGATTTCTGATATTCGCGATAATGGCTAATGACCAATGGGATTGAAATACAGAGGATAGATAAGACGATAATCATCACGAACACAAATAGGCGGCGACCAATTTGCTCGGAATGTGATTTTAACATCCAAACTACCTCTAAAATAAAAGACCGTATGAAGCGGTGAGATTTATAAAATTTCTTTGAACTTGGTTATATTTTACAATATAACCATGCTTAAAAAGCACTTAAAGCACAAGTTTTTATTTAAGAAACAACGTGATAAATATCACACTATTGTAATGCCGTAAATTTTTTTGTTTAATATTTAAATTATTTTTCCACCAATATACAAGTGATATATTTCGCAGTATTTACTTTTTTTGAATTAAAATCAGATGATTATTTTGATCACTTAATCAGCATCGAAAAAATAGATCACGCGCATAATATTTAATCATTATACAAACTTCATCCTTTAAACCATAATACTTACATCGCAAAGACACTGATTCATATCAGATTTGCTTAATGAATTTTGCTCTACCCTCGGATGTTTCTCCCACATATAGAACATCCTTTTTCAGCCCAGCCATCCCAATCGGCTGGGTTTTTTTTATCTTTTATATGACTTTTAACGTAAATAATGAAATAAACCGAGTCGATCTAAAATATCTAAAGTGATTTCCTTCCGTTGCTGAATTTTATCACCATTTTTCATTTCTAAATTTAATGCAAAGGCAGTGACTTGACCGCTGGCTTGTTCTACAAAACCCACATACCAGCCCACCTGAGGCTCAATATCCATTCCCCAACCACTTTTGGCATATAACTTATTCGCACCACGTGATTCGACATACATCATGTCTCTTACATCTTGTTGTACATCTCTACGAAACGGCAATGACAACTGCGCCAATCTATAAACAAATTTAACTTGTTGATCAGGTGTAATCTCTAGAGGACCTTTTAACCAAAATTGATCTATCTCATCCCCGACTTTTGCATTTCCATACTGAATTCGACTTAATTCCTGCTGCATCAATGTTGGTCCAATACGGTGTGCTAAGGCTTGATACACAGGTACAACAGATGCTTGTAAGGCCTCACCAAGCGTAAAATCACGTTGCCAACTATCAAATGAACGCTTATTTCCATCCCATTTAAACACTTCATACCGAGTTGATTTATGATGTTCTAATCCAATCAAAGCATTGACTATTTTAAAAGTGGATGCAGGGATAAAATTTTCTTTTGCTCTTGTTCGATCAGAACCGTAAGTTTTAACGTGTTTGCCATCATAGGTGAGAAATACACCTTGAATATTTTGCTGATTAAATAGGGTCTCAATATGATGCTGATTCTTTGATTCACTGCTATTCAGCATTGAATCGTCTTTTAAATCGTATGCTTTTGTTCTCGGATTAATATGATCTAAGGCCTGGCAGGCAAATAAAAAAACAGACGTTAAAACAAGTGCAACAACGTAGATTCCTTTCAATTCAATGTTCCAATTTGACCAATGCATTTAATTCAATTTTGACAGATTATTTCCAATTTTTTTGTCTATTTTTAACACTTTTTTTAAAAATAATATTTACATGTGCAATATGCTGGTGCATAATGCCCCACATTAGGGCGAGATAGAAATATACCTCAGCAGAATTTCTGTATTTCCCTCAAGTTTTGGCAAAAAAACCTAGTTTTCATAGAAAACTAGGTTTTTTTTTGCTCAGTATTGATAAAGAATACACCCAATTATGCACTATAATGGTGCAAATAAATATAAGTTAAAAAAAATCCAGCCTTGGAGAAAGCTGGGTATATAAGAGAAATAACCACTATAATATTTAGTAAATCTAAAAGGTAAAACTCAATTTATTTAAATATAAAAAAAAACTTAGTTAACGAGCATGTAATTATGTGAAAATTAACTTAAATTGCAAAGATCGTAACCCTTTGAAATTCCGAATCGACCTAACACTTTACAGCCAAGTAGGTGAAAAAAGTCACATTATTTATTTTCAAATGAGTTAAAATTAAACGAAAATCTTAAATTTCATGTAAATTAACATTTTCTTTATACGTTTTATCCGATTCTAATAATCTTTTTTTTGTATAATTTCGATGCAATTTTTTTAGCTTAATCGACCTTGAAAATCTCCTTATCACATTGTTATTTTTGAATAAAATGTTCAAAAATTCATGTTCTTAATCTTCTTGTATAAAGACATAACACACAAAATAAATTTAGACCAGCAGGCTATTACCTTAAAGATCATTGACTTAATACATTGTTACAATACAATATTTACTGCATATTCATTCGACATTTATTTGGTAACTATTATGAAAAAAATTAGTTTAGCCACTGCTTTATTAGTAGCAATGACTGGGGCACACGCATATCAAGTTGAAGTACAAGGCGCTGCTGAATACTTTGATGACTCATTGAACAATGATAACTATACTGGTTCTGTTCAAGGTACTTACTACTTCAAGAATGTAGACTCAACTAAAGGTCCTTTAGCTGAAGCGGCTTTCTTAAATCAAGCATCTAATGTTTCTGTTGCTTATAACTTCGGTGAATATTCTGCTGATATTAAAGCTGCTAATCAGAAAGTTGAAGCTCAGCAACATAACTATGGTGCAAAAGCTGAAGCTTATATCCCAACTAAACTTATTCCTTTATATGCAAGCGCGTCATATAGCCACTCAAAAACTGATGCTAAAAATGACTTCACTGCAAATAACCCATTAAACCACCCACAAGTTGCTAAATTAGCAGATGGTAACGGCGATCGTTATGCTTTAGAACTTGGTGCAATGTTACTTCCAAACTTCTTAGTTGCTGTAGGTTATACAAGCGTTGCTGATCAATACTCTTTTGATGTCTTTAAAGCAATCAACAACGGCAGCGTATTCTCAGCACTTGAAACAGGTACTATTGCTGAAGATCAAGATGCGATCACAGCTCGTACTAAATATGTAGGCGGCATCACTGATACAAATATGTCTGTTGGCTTTGAAGCTGGTTTAGTATACGGTGAAGATACACTTTACCAATTAAAATCTGACCTTTACTTCAATCCACAGTTAAGCGCAGGCGTTTCTTATACTGAATCAAGCTTTAATGACACTCCAAGCTCAGCTATCGGTGCTAACGTAAACTACTTCATCACTCCAGCTGTAGCTGTTGGTGCAAGTTATGTAAATGCTAACGCTGAAAATGGTTCTAGCCGTGATACTGAAACTGTTGGCTTAAATGCTAAATTCCGTTTCTAATAAATTATTAGATACAGAATCAAAAAAGGACGCATAATGCGTCCTTTTTTTATCAGTCACTAGTTACTCAGGGCTACGAATTACACTTAAGAAATGTAAATGTCTTTCATATTGATCAATGACATCTTGAATTAAGTCTTCTTGTGTCCAGTCCATCACATCATAGGCCTGTCCACCCTCTCTTAAAAAGACTTCTGCTTGATAATAGTCCTGCTCAGTCACCATTGTGTCTGGCATAAAGCTTGGTGGCGTTGTTCTTTGTGACATCACTTGATATACAAAATTCAACTCGTCATGATGATCTACCCTCAACTCTACCCCTTCACCCAATCGATTTACACTAACCTTAAACTGTCTTCTCTTGAACTCTTTCTGCACTTGCTCTAATGCTTGAGATACTTGAGATTCAATAAATACATCAACCTCTTCCTTAGAATGAGGATAGTGCATAATCAATCCTAAGCGTTTTTGCCAACTCCGTGGTTGATGAATTGCTCGAGGTGTAATTCTCGCCTCTTGCAGAGCATTCATTTTAATTAAATCTACTTTTAAGGCTTTGAGTAATCCCCAACAAATAAAGAGCATAATGACGGAGAATGGCAATGCACTCATGATGGTTGCAGATTGTAAAGCACCGAGCCCACCGACCAATAATAATACAATTGCCAATACCGCCATAAGCACAGTCCAAAAGAGTCGTTGCCATGTCGGTGAACCTTCACCTTTAGCCGTCAAATAGTCTGTAACTAATGCACCTGAATCCGCTGAAGTGACAAAGAATAAAATAACCAGCGATGTTGCTACCACACTCATCATTGAAGCGAGTGGTAAGCTATTTAAAAATTCGAATAATGCAACGGAAGAATCCTTCTGTACTGCTAGCATCAGTGCTTCATTGCCTTCTTGCATAATACTGAAGAGCGCAGCATTCCCCATAAAGCCCATCCAAATGAGTGTAAATCCAGTAGGAATCAACATAACTCCAACGATAAACTCTCGAATAGTTCTTCCGTGAGACACACGTGCGATAAACATCCCGACAAATGGTGACCACGAGATCCACCATGCCCAATACATGATCGTCCAACCACCAATCCAACCATTCGGTTGATAAGCATATAAATTAAATGTCATGGTAAAGAGATTAGAAACATACTGACCCATGTTCTGAATTGTGGTTTGCAAAAGATAAATGGTAGAACTCGCGAAGAATACAAAGAGCAATAAACTTATTGCCAATACCAAATTCAACTCAGACAACCGTTTAATTCCTTTTTCTAAACCTAGAAAAACGGACAATGATGCCAATGAACTGACGATAATGATCAGTATCACTTGAGTACTTGCTGATTGAGGAATATCAAATAAATAATTCAAGCCTGAGTTAATTTGCGTTACACCAAAACCCAACGTTGTCGCCACACCAAATACTGTTCCAATCGTGGCAAATGTGTCTACTGCATCCCCCATGGGACCATGAATTTTTTTTCCAATGATCGGATAAAGCGCGGAACGTACTTTTAAAGGTAATTGATGTCGATAAGCAAAATACGCCAAAGACAATCCAATCAATGCATAGATTCCCCATGCATGAAGTCCCCAGTGGAAGAAAGTCACTCGCATCGCTTGCTGCGCTGCCAAAACCGTTTCTCCATCACCGACTGGCGGAGAGACATAATGCATTACAGGTTCTGCTACCCCAAAAAACATCAGGCCAATCCCCATACCTGCGGTAAAGAGCATTGCAAACCAAGAGCCATTACTGTAACTCGGTTGGCTATGATCTGGACCGAGCCTGATTTTGCCGTAGTCAGAAATTGCGATATAAGCCAGCACGATCAGAAATATGGCAACTGCTAAAACATAAAACCAACTAAAAGAATCCGTAATCCATTGGTTCAGTTGCTGAGTAACTAATTCAAAACCATGAGGAGATAACACCACAGTGGCCAAAAATACAAAAATAATGAGTACCGTGCTGATAAAAACACGTGGATTCACATTTGAATACCATGAAGGATGCTGAGAAGACATAATTCCCCTATATATTTATTTTTCGGTGAAACGCTTCAAACTGGATAAAACGCTATATGAAATGAGATCATTTACCCTCAACCTCATACAAAGCCGAGTTAGTTTCATCAAAGACGGAATAGAAAAATCGGCTCAATATAGAGCATCGGAGACTGTTTTTTGATCTAAGTACTTATTATTCATGATTTTGCAGATGAATGCCGTTAGCAAGATGTAACGTTCTGTTTTAATCATCCTGATGCTTTGGCAAATGAGCAATGTATTGCAATGCAATTAAGCGCGAAACAATCAAAGCCAGATACATGACTCCACTAAACATTTGAATCATAGCAATCAGTCTCGCCAGCGGACTCAA
The DNA here is from genome assembly GCF_056779705.1 of Acinetobacter sp. 25-47-130. Taxonomy (NCBI): domain Bacteria; kingdom Pseudomonadati; phylum Pseudomonadota; class Gammaproteobacteria; order Moraxellales; family Moraxellaceae; genus Acinetobacter; species Acinetobacter sp. 25-47-130. Next base: position 235,710 of record NZ_JBWYII010000002.1, read on the forward strand.
GGGCATAATATCTGAAAGACCTGTTGCCGACTGAATACTAAAACTGAGAAACAACAAATCTAACCAACTATGTTGAACAGATTGTTCAGGCGTTATGCTAAAACTCAGTGGGTCATATAGCTGGCAGATGCTATACAAAAATGCGAAGCTCCATGCAATTAAAGTAAAAACAGCCGCTGCCGCAAATAATTCATCTTTGGTCAAATAGCGGTCTTCGAACATATATCGAACCAAACCATAAGCCGCTGTCGTATACGCGATAACTTCAAATACATGCGCTGTAATTTGAATATAGGCTTGATGATATCCAATCAGAATCAAGAAAGAAAAAATGAGAGCTCCTAATACCCCAAATAAACCTACAGCACTAAAAATTGGGGTCATTTTGATGACTTTAGCAATAATAAGAAGGACTAAAGCGCCGAGAATCCAAGTCATGGAGCGATAAGCCAAATCATGACTTGATATCACTGCGAGGAATAAAATCAGCAGCTGTAAAATCAGTAGACACGCGGATGGTAAACGTACGAGATCACGTATCGCGCGGCATATTAAACTCATCTCAACTCCAACTATTTTTATTGTTTTGTTTGAATGAAAGCATAGCGGACAGTTGATGACTTGTATGTCATTTAAAATAGAAATTTGGTAAAGAAAAAAAGCCCCTTAAAGGGGCTTTTTATCATGATTAGTATGGTTTAGTGGTCTGACGCACCAGAAATACCAATACCTGTTTGTGAACGTACAAACTGTGCATCAAATGCTTTACGTTCTGCTTGCGCTTGTGCAGAATTGTCTGTCACAGAGAACAACCAGCAGAAGAAGAATGCTAAAGGCATCGCAAATAATGCAGGACCGTTATATGGATTAATTGGTGTATCAGAAATACCAAGCGTATCTACCCAAACTGCTTTAGAAAGTACGATGAGTACAACCGCTAAAACTAATCCAACAACACCACCGGCAACTGCACCACGCGTTGTTAAACCTTTCCAGAACATTGAAAGTACAAGCACTGGGAAGTTTGCACATGCAGCAACAGAGAATGCTAAACCTACCATGAAGGCAACGTTTTGTTTCTCGAACAAGATACCCAAGATCATCGCAAAGATCGCAAGACCTAAAGTCGCGATTTTAGACATACGAAGTTCAGATTCAGGTGTAGTTTGTCCTTTTTTCAATACGTTCGCATATAAGTCATGTGAAATTGCTGAAGCACCTGACAACGTTAAACCTGCAACAACTGCGAGAATCGTGGCAAATGCAACCGCTGAAATGAAGCCCATGAACAAGTCACCGCCTAAAGCATCAGACAAGTGAACCGCAGCCATGTTATTACCACCAACAAGCTCTAGCTTGCCAGTTACTGCCATTTTCGCAATATCAAGGAATTGTGGGTTGTTCGATACATAGAGAATCGCACCGAAACCAATGATGAAAGTTAAAAGATAGAAGTAACCGATAAAGCCTGTTGCAACAACAACTGATTTACGTGCTTCTTTCGCATCTTTTACTGTGAAGAAACGCATGAGGATATGTGGTAAACCAGCTGTACCAAACATCAATGCTAAACCAAGAGAAATCGCATCAATTGGGTTTGATGCCAGACTACCTGGTCCCATGATTTTGGTTGCATCATCTAAGGTTAAATCATGTACTTTAGAGAAGACTTGAATCGATTGCTCGAACATATTGGTGAAGCTAAAGCCAACGCCTTTCATCACCATAAATGCCATGAAGGTAGCACCTGACAACAACATCACTGCCTTAATGATTTGCACCCATGTTGTCGCTAACATACCGCCAAACATAACGTATGCCATCATAAGCAGACCGACGATGACGACAGCAATGTTATAGTTCAAGCCAAACAGAAGCTTGATCAACTGACCAGCGCCGACCATTTGGGCAATCAAGTAGAATGCAACAACAACAAGAGAGCTTAACGCTGCCAGTGTGCGTACAGGTTTTTCTTGTAAACGGAATGATACAACGTCAGATAAATTGTATTTACCCAAGTTACGCAAACGCTCTGCTATCAAGAAAAGTACGATAGGCCAACCTACCATGAAACCAAGTGAATAGAGTAAGCCATCGAAACCTGACAGGAAAACCATCGCAGAAATACCAAGGAACGATGCTGCGGACATATAGTCACCAGCAATGGCTAAACCATTTTGGAAACCAGAAATTCCACCGCCTGCGGTATAGAAATCTTTGGTGTTTGTGGTTTGTTTAGCTGCCCATTTGGTAATCCCCAGCGTTGCACCGACGAAAATCAAGAACATGATAATCGCAGGCCAATTTGTTGCTTGTTGTTCTGCTGCACCTAAATCAGGACCTGCGAATGCCAATCCAGATAACATTGCAGTCCCTGCAAATGTGAGTAAAGAATTCCATTTCATCTTAGTGTAGTCCCTTCTCGTGAGTGATGGCTTCAACTTCGCGCATAGCTTCTTCGTTTAATTGATCGAGCTTGTTGTTGGCAATGTACGAATACACACCACATAACAAGAAAGACAGCACGATGATGCCTAATCCTAGAGGGATACCCCAAGTGGTTACACCACCTGAAAGCGATGACAATAAAAATTCTTTGTTATAGCCAACCAAAAGCATAAAACCAACGTAGACAAACAGCATAATGCCTGTCAATGTCCAGCTCAGCGTGCTTTTCTTTTTGACCATTTCTTTGAATTTGGGATTCTGTAGAATTTGCTCTACTTGTCTCTCATCCATAAACAAGACTCCATATGAGACCCAACCGTAGGTCATTTTTTTTATTTAAATTATTCCGATTTTTAAATTAGCAAGATTTTGCATTGGTTGTAATTTAGACTTTGGTCGCTAAATTTTGATCAATTTGAACGTGACAGTTCATGGATGCGTTATCATTACACGAGATTCTCAAGTGTAAGTCCTATGAACAGTTGGTTGATTATTGGGGTACTCGCCCTCTACATCCTCATCCTTTTTATTTGCGCCTTTTTTGGTGAAAAACATGCCAGTCGGCTCAGCCCACGTGGACGCATGTTATTGTTTAGTTTGACCTTAGGCGTGTACTGTTCGTCTTGGACATTCTACGGCGCAACGGGTGCTGCTGTTCGTGAAGGGATCATTTTCCTTCCAATCTACTTAGGCCCACTTCTGTTTGTCTGGTTTGGTTATGATATTTGGCGTCGCTTAGGTCGAGTACGTCAGCACCATGCTATTTCCTCAATTGCTGACTTTGTGGCAGCACGTTATGGCAAAAGCGGACCTCTCGCCTCACTCGTCACCATTTTAGCCGTGATCGCCATCATTCCTTATCTTGCCTTACAACTGAGAGCCATTGCACTCAGTGCATCCGTGATGTTGCAACAGGATTCAGAAGTGATGAATCTGACCACCAATGGTGTACTTGCACTTACAGGGGTTCTCGCAATTTTGGCTATGATGTTTGGTACACGTCAGATTGCCAACACCGAACAGCATGGCGGTTTAATGCTGGCAGTCGCTTTTGAATCCTTTGTTAAATTATTTGCGCTCCTCTGTGTCGCTTTTTTCTTTTTATTTGAACGCCCCGAAAACCTCATTCAAGTTTCCGCAGACGTATCCAAAACCTTCCATGAAATTCAACTGATGGGCGTGCCAGATACCTTTTGGATTCAAACACTTTTAGCAGCATTAGCGATTATATGTTTGCCACGCCAGTTTCATGTTGCTGTAGTTGAATTACGTGATGAAAAACATATTCGTGGTGCGCGCAGATGGTTTGCCGCTTACATCATTTTAACCGTTGTCGCGATTATTCCGATTGCAAGTTGGGCACTTCATGCTGCACCAGAATACATGGCAGTCCCTGATGTTGCCGTGCTGTCACTGCCTTTGAGCTATAACCAAGAATGGCTGACGCTCTTAGCATTCCTTGGAGGATTTTCGGCTTCAACTGGTATGCTTTTAGTCTCTTCAGTCGCACTCTCAATCATGCTCAGTAACGACTTGATTATGCCTGCGCTATGGCGCTTGGGTTGGATTTCTCGTCATGACAAGCGTTTACCTCGAATGCTGAAATTCACACGTCGCGTATGTATTTTGGCGGTCATGCTACTTGGATTCTTGTTCTTCCATTTCTTTAATGACATTGATCAGCTGTCAGTATTTGGTCTTTTGGCATTTAGTGCTGTTGCACAGTTTGCACCTGCACTTATTGGGGGGTTGTACTGGCGTGGTGGAAGTAAACAAGGGGTCTATGCAGGTCTCATCGTTGGTTTTGTGATGTGGAGTTACACACTGCTCTTACCAACAATTTTAAGAAGTTTACCAGATGAATATTATCAATTTACTTATTCGTTTCTGATGTTTGGCCCTCTGGGATTTGACTTATTAAAGCCTGAAGCATTACTTGGTTTTGAATCATTTGCGCCATTAACACATGGTGTAATTTGGTCACTTGGCTTAAATATCGTGCTCTACATCTGGATCTCACGAATTTATCGTCCAAGTATTGCTGAGCAAATACAGGCAGAAAGTTTCTTCTATTACGAAACTAAACCCCTACAAACGCAACAAACCTCAAATGAAGTTAATTATTTACATCATGATGTCGCACGATTAAAAGTGGGTGACCTGATCACGCTTGCCAAACGGATTACGGGTGAAGGTCCGACCATGCATGCGTTTAATCAATTCTGCTTATCCAATAATGTGATATTAAACGAAAACAGCAGTGCCAATGGGATGTGGTGGCGTTTCACTGAACAATATCTTGCTGGCACAATTGGAGCTGCATCGGCACGTACCCTACTCACTACAGCCATGGTTAACAATGGATTAGCACTTGGACAGGTCGCTAATATTCTAGACCAAGCATCACAATGGCAACGCTTTAACCAAAATCTAATTATGACCATGATCGACCACATGACCCAAGGGGTAAGTGTTGTCGATGAAAACATGTGTTTAGTCGCATGGAATAATCAATATCTTGTTTTATTCGATTATCCAAAAGATTTGGTATATGTGGGCTGCCCGATTGCAGACTTGATCCGATACAACGCAGAGCGCGGTGAATGTGGACCTGGTTCCGTTGAAGAGCACGTACGTAAACGTATTCATTGGATGAAAGTAGGTAGCGCTCATGAGTTTGAACGTATTCGTAAAGATGGTCGTGTTATCCAAATGCGAGGAAATCCAATCGAAGGCGGTGGCTTCGTGACGACATTTGCTGATATTACGGCATTCCGAGAAACTGAAGCACTACTTGAAGGACGCGTTCAAGATCGTACTCAACAACTTGCCAATGCCTTGGCAGAACAACAATTGGCACGTGAACAAGCTGACAAAGCCAATATGTCAAAAAGTCGATTCATTGCTGCAGCAAGTCATGATTTACTTCAACCTATGCACGCTGCACGGTTATTCAGTACGGCATTAGAACAAAGCATTCAAAATGAAGAAGATGCTAAAACGCTACAGCAACTCGATCGTGCCTTACATGGTGCAGAGAGTATGCTTTCTGCATTATTAGACATTGCACGTTTAGAAGGTGGAACAATACAACCTAAACGACAAGCCTATCCATTACATGACCTATTGAGTGACTTAGAACTACAATTTAAATCAATTGCAGCACAACGAGCGATCTCCTTCCGAGTGCATGACGTGAAGTTCTGGATTGATACAGATCCTCAATGGATTCGCCGTATTATTCAAAACTTTGTCAGTAATGCCCTAAGATACACAGCAAAAGGTCGTGTAATTGTTGGGGTGTTACGTTCAGCAGAAAGAGCAAACCATATTCGTATTGGTGTTTGGGATACTGGTCCAGGGATTGCTGAACAACAACGTATTAAACTCTTCCAAGAGTTTGAACGTTGTGGACATACCTCGCCATGGGGTGAACAAGGTTTAGGTCTTGGACTCGCCATCGTTCAGAGAATGACCAGCATGTTGGGTTATCCTGTGCATGTGTATTCCGAGTTGGGTAAGGGTTCATGTTTTATGATTGAAGTCCCACTCATCGATGCACCAAAGGTTGTGACCGCACCAGTTCAAGCCACACCATTAAAATCTGCAGCGTATAAAATTTTATGTTTAGACAATGATGAAACTATTTTAGAAGGCATGGCAACTTTGCTTACTAAATGGGGCTATCAAGTGTTTAAAGCCACAGAACCTGAACAAGCGCTTGAGATTATTCAACAAGAGAACATTCAAGTTTGGTTGGTCGATCAACACCTGAATTCAAATAAAATAGGATTAGATTTTATTGTAGACCATCGTCAAGAAAATGTACCTGTGGCATTGATTACAGCTGATTCAGATCCTGAGCTTCCTCAACGACTCAAAGAGCTGAATATTGTCCTACTGAAAAAACCTCTCAAACCTGCCTCACTACGTTCATGGTTATCAGGTTTAAAAATTTCAAAATAAGATTTGAATAGTTATATTTTGATACATTCATCACCCAGTTTTTCCAAGAAGAGCTGGGTGATTTTGATACATATTCACACCATACTTTACAATGATTGGCAGACCTTAGCTTTAGAGGTGGCAAAAGAGAACAAAATAAAGCTAAAGAGAGCGTTGGCAATTGACCAAAAAAATCAAAGTCCGATTTTCTATGGCAAAACACATCAAAAGTTGAAAGATCATTTAAAACAAATAGTTACAAGTTTACTAACATCATGTTTTTAGATGACAAATTTACTCATCAAATAAAAATTAATACTTTAGTCTTATTCTTATTGCAATCAACATAATTCTAAATCTAGCCATCAGCACATCTTCTTTCGATTAAAGAAATCAAAGTGCCTCAAATTTTCTCGAGAATAAAAGTATCAAATGGAGTCTTGCAATGAATATTTCAGAAGCTATGCCACATGGTTTAGATCGTAATCACGAATTTCATCGCCAATATGGTGCCAATGCAATTTTGCCTGAAATCAAGTGGCAAGAAATTTTTCCATCTACATCCTTAAAAAATGTACATGTACGTGCCTTAGAACAGATTTACCAAACTGCAGTACCTTTGGCTTTACAGGTTTTTGAACAATTAAAATTTGATGTATTTACACCAGCAGCTTATCACCCTCAAGGCTTAGGTTTATTTGATAAATTGGCACAACAAGAAAATCAACTTATTCAACGTTTAGCATCAGAATGCCGAGATTTAGATGAACATACGCGTCATCAAGTGTGGAGTATGTTGTTGCGTGGTGGTGCCGTTTTGGTCTTTAAAGCTTGGCTTGGTAAAGTGAAAACTGGTGAAAATACGCTGGATACCACGCAGTTTGATGAAATTTCAGATTTACTCTTCATCAAAACACCGCCGCTTGCACTCGCAGAACAACTGGGCATCGATGCATATGCAGATTTCGATCATATTTTTCTCATGTATGGCAATGAGGTATTTTTAGATCGTTTTAATGGACTTGAAACGGCTGCACTCTTTGTTGATCTGAAAGTTTATGATGCCGCTTTTTTAAGTCTTAGAGATGATCGCGTTGCAGAATATTTAAAACGCAAGGGCTATGTAACACAAGATCAAATTGATGAACTTCAATGTGCACTCAATCCTCTATATTGTAATGAGTTGACACCTAAACAGGACTGTTTAGCCTAAAGTAGATACGCATCGAAAAAAAGACCTTTGATTAGGTCTTTTTTTCAAATCTAAGAATCAATTAAACACGTTTTTCTTCGATGTTTAATGCATTAATCGCTAATACAGCCTGAGTACGATTTTGAACGCCTAATTTACGGAAAATCGCGGTCACATGCGCTTTAATCGTTGCTTCAGAAACATCAAGTTCGTATGCGATCTGTTTATTCAACAAACCTTCCGCAACCATCATTAACACTCGGAATTGTTGTGGTGTTAGAGATTGAATACGTTCTGCTAAAGCTGTTTCATCTGCAGCACGTGGATCAAAGTTTAAATTCGCAGGCAGATTTGGCGGTAACCACATATCCCCTTCTAATACCTGACGAATCGCTTCACCAATGTGACTTGGATGCGCTGATTTTGGAATATAGCCCATTGCACCATGTGCAATCGAGCGTTGAATAATTGAAACTTCTTCATGCGCCGATACGACAATAATTGGTAACGATGGATACTGTGCACGCACATGCACCAACGCTGAGAAGCCTGATGCACCTGGAAGATTCAAATCTAAAAGCACTAAATCTGGTTCAGGACCTTTTTCTAAACGTTCATAAAATTCATTAACAGCAGCTGTTTCATGGATTTGGGCTTGCGGTAAGCTGTAACGAACTGCTTGAATTAAAGCATGACGAAACAGTGGATGATCATCAACGATTAAAATATTCATAAGCGAGGCGAGAGATCTCAAACACAATCAATATACTAACTGTGCTATAGCTGTTAAGGATATATAAATATTAACGAATTTTTGCAGAAAATGTCGGGCTAAATCTTACAAACGCGATTTTTTTATGTAATTTTGAAAATTCGATAAGCACATCACTTTTAAATATAAAATTTATTCAAATACTGAAATAGCTTATTCATAATCATAAATATAAGTTTATTCAGTTATTTATCACTAATTTATATCTCAAGAAGATTAAATTCCCGCTATATACGCAAAAATGATATTTATTATTATTTTGCTTATTTTACAGAATAAGCATTAATCCACATAAATAGTGCATCCGAGATTAATTTTAAATTTTTAGGTTTGTACTATGTCTACTGCTCAACAAAAACCATTAAATATCGTTGCTGTCTCTGGCGGTCTAAATAATCCTTCAAAAACTGAAGCGCTTGTTCAAGCGATTTTGGATGAGTTAGGTGAAGCAACACCTATTAATGTGCATTTTATTAAATTTAGCGAAATCGGTCATTTATTAGGTGGTGCCATTTATCGCAATCAGCTGCCGCAACGTGTTCAAGATGATCTTGCTGCTGTTGAAGCCGCGGATGCATTGATTGTGGGAACGCCCGTATATCGCGCATCTTTCACAGGTTTATTTAAACATTTCTTTGACTTTGTAGAACAAACTGCGCTGGTAGATGTTCCTGTATTACTTGCTGCATCAGGGGGCAGTGATCGCCATGCCTTGGTACTTGAGCATCAATTGCGTCCTTTATTTAGCTTCTTCCAAGCACAGACTTTGCCAATTGGCGTTTATGCAACTGATCGTGATTTTACGCCTGAATACACCATTCACAGTGAACTATTACGTGCGCGCATTACCTTAGCCATTGCTCGTGCTTTACCAATTTTAGAGTGGGCACCAGCCAAAGGTAAACGTGCTGAGGTTGTGAAAGATAAAACCCAACAAGCCAATCAGAACTTGGGCATTAACAAACAAATTGAACAAGAAGAAGTATTACCTTCAGCAGCAGTACCAAGTTTAGATGCAGCAGAGTCACGCTTGCATCACAAGAATAATGCTGCCCCAAAAATTGAAGTGGCATAAATATAATTGAATCAATGAGGGTATAAGCCATGTCTAATGCACAAAAACAAGCGATTAAATTTGCCTATTGGGTTCCAAATGTCAGTGGTGGTCTTGTCGTCAGTAATGTTGAACAACGAACAGACTGGAGCTACGACTACAATGTTCGACTCGCGCAAGCTGCTGAAAAAAGTGGATTTGAATATGCTTTGACACAGATTCGATTCACGGCAGGATACGGTGCGGAGAATCAGCATGAATCTGTAAGCTTTAGTCATGGCTTATTGGCAAAAACTGAAAAATTACGTGTAATCGCAGCAATTTTACCAGGCCCTTGGAAACCCGCGCTGGCGGCTAAACAGCTCGCGACAATTGATCATTTAACCAATGGTCGTATCGCTATTAATGTTGTGAGCGGATGGTTCCGTGGTGAATTTGATGCCATCGGTGAAGAATGGCCTGAACACGATCAACGATATGCACGTTCAGAGGAGTTTATTCGTAGCTTAAAAGGCATTTGGACGCAGGATAACTTTAGTTTTGATGGAAAATATTATCAATTTAAAGACTACACCTTGAAGCCAAAACCTGTTCAAAGCCCACATATTGAAATTTTCCAAGGGGGTAGCTCGCGTGCCGCACGTGATATGGCATCTCGTGTTTCTGATTGGTATTTCACCAATGGAAACACGCCTGCTGAAATTAAAAAGCAGATTGATGACATCCGTGAAAAAGCCAAGCTGAATCACCATCAAGTCAAAATTGGGGTGAATGCCTTTATCATTGCTCGTGATACTGAAGAGGAAGCAAAAGCTGTACTTCAAGAAATCATTGACAATGCAAATGTAGAAGCAGTCAATGCTTTTGGTGATGCAACTCGTGAAGCAGGTGCCGCAACTCAAGAAGGTGAAGGTAACTGGGCAAAATCAACATTTGAAGATCTTGTCCAATACAACGACGGGTTCAGAACAAATCTCATCGGTACACCGCAACAAATTGCTGAACGTATCGTTGAATTAAAATCAGTTGGTGTGGATCTGATCTTATCTGGCTTCTTACATTTTATAGAGGAAGTTGAATATTTTGGTGAAAAAGTACTGCCTTTGGTTCGAAAACTCGAAGCTGAACAGCAACAACACATCACCGCTAAATCAGCTTAATTGGTCTTCGATTAATTAACAACGATCTGAATGAAATCAGCGCTTTGTTCAGTCTTGTTTTGACCCTGATAACTATAATAATAGCGTCATGCAGTAGCAACTTAACCCCCAAGGCTCGGCTTGGGGGCTTTTTATTGGATAATTCATATAATCTGATCAGCAACAGTACATCGAAAATTGAATAAATCGTACATTGTTCCGCTGTTGCACGGTTATAATCACCTCAAAAATGAAGACAGCACAGCCTTATGGGTTCAATTCAATCAATAGAACATTCAAACAATTCCTCTGGTGCTTCAGCGAATAAAATGGCGGTTCATATTATTTTCGCTATTGCATTAGCGCATGGATTACATGATCTGATCCAGTCTTGCTTACCAGCCATTTATCCCATGCTGAAACTCAATTTTGACTTGAGCTTTACCCAAATCGGGATTATTTCTTTGGTCTATCAAATGACTGCATCTATTCTGCAACCTTGGGTTGGACTCTACACTGATAAGCATCCTAAGCCCTACCTCCTCCCTTTGGGTATGTGCGTTACACTGCTAGGTATCGTTTTGCTGGCATTTGCATGGACTTTTCCAATCTTACTGATTTCAGCAGCACTCATCGGTGTGGGCTCATCTGCCTTTCACCCAGAAGCCTCACGAGTAGCGAGAACAGCATCAGGTGGTCGCTTCGGAACTGCTCAATCCGCTTTTCAAGTGGGTGGTAATAGCGGCTCTGCCGTTGGGCCACTGTTGGCCGCAGCAATCATTGTACCGAACGGCCAAGCCTCAGTTGCTTGGCTCATGATATTTGCCATTTTCGCTATTTATCTGCTTTACAGAATCAGTCGATGGACCATTCAATATGGTGTTCAAGCTGCTTCAGCAGTAAAAGCCAAGCAATCAACACCGTTGAAAGGTTCTAAACTTGTACAGGGAATTGTGATTATCTGTGTGTTAATGTTTGCAAAATTCACGTACATTGCAAGTATTGGAAATTACTATACCTTCTATTTGATCGAAAAGTTTCAGGTCAGTATTCAACAAGCTCAGCTTTATTTATTTGCTTTTTTAGCCGCAGTAGCAATCGGTACTTTTGCTGGCGGCCCTATCGGTGACAAAATAGGTCGTAAAGCTGTCATTTGGATTTCCTTTATTGGCATGGCACCCTTTGCATTACTCATGCCACATGTGAATTTGATGTGGACGTGTATCTTTGCGATTCTTGCTGGATTGATTATGTCTTCCGCATTTTCAGCAATGGTTGTATATGCACAAGAAGCGATGCCAGGTCGTGTCGGCATGGTCTCTGGTTTGATGTTTGGTTTGATGTTTGGGATCAGCGGTATCGCGGCAGCAGCTTTGGGCTATGTGGCAGATCATCAAGGTATTCGTTGGGTATTTCACTTTACCTCATACTTACCACTACTGGGTTTATTGACCTTCTTTTTACCTAGAACCAATTGATCTGCGTAAGATGATCATCGCTACGATCTCAGTTAGGATTAAAAGCAATTAAGATTTATTTTTAGGCAAAGGTTTATTATGTATACAGGTATCGTGCAAGGGTTAGAAAAAGTATTAGATATACAGCATAAAGAGGGATATCGGACTTTTGTTATTTCTAATGCGCTCAATCTTTTTCATGATGTATTTATCGGCGCCAGTGTTGCGATTAATGGTGTTTGCTTAACCGCTACACAAATTGATCTGATCGCTGGTCAAGTGCATTTTGATGTTTCAAATCTGACACTTGAATTAACCACTTTAGGTCAACTCAACGTCGGTGATGAGGTCAACATTGAACGCTCCGCTAAAGTAGGTGCTGAGAATGGTGGGCATAATTTATATGGTCATATTGAAGGCACTGCAACCGTAAAGCATTTAAGCAAAAATGGTGAAACGTTTCATATCGACCTTGAAATTCCAAATGGCAATATCAAATATTTCTTCTTAAAGGGCTTTATCGGTTTAAATGGCTGCAGTTTGACAGTCAATCGGGTTGATCGTGCAAACAATCAAATCTCAATCGATCTTATTCCAGAAACTTTACGCTTAACCACATGGAAATATGTTCAAGTCGGCGATCAAGTCAATTACGAAATTGATCAGATGACACGTACGCTTGTCGATACTTTAGAAAATATTCATCAAAAATAAATAAAAGCCTCTACGATAGAGGCTTTTTTCATAATCCATTGGATCTAAGAGTAGAAACTTGGATCTGGAATTTTTCCAGTTAATGCCCACTCTCCGACTTCCTGATATTTATAATCAATTGGATCATGCAGGGTTTGGGTTCGTACATTACGCCAGAATCGATCTAAATTCAGTTTTGCAGTAGTCGCGCGTGCACCCATCACTTGAAAAATATTTTGTGTCACATAAAGTGAAGTATGAGTCGCTGCGATTTTGGCGGTGGCGATTGCAATTGAGGCTTCACCACGTTGCTCCGCAGTTAATGTTTCCCCTTCATCCCACGCCTTTTGTAATGTATTGATCGCTTTTTCCGCGAGCAAGCGCACACCTTCAAGTTGCACATAAAATTCGGCGAAATGCTTTTGGGTAAATGGATCATTCACCGCTTGTTCAACCAGTGATTTCGACCAAGCTTTTTGTGTTTGAACTGTCTCTTTCGCAACATTGAACGCTCCCTCAGCAACACCTAAAAATAAATGCACGAAAATCAGTTGAGCAATTAGCGGTCTCAAACTTGAATAAGGTGTACTTAAAGGACCGGGATTGAGGAGTAATTCATCCTTGCGAATTTTGACCTGTTCAAAATGACTGGTACCACTATCCGTTTGACGTTGCCCCATATTATTCCAATCTCCAAGAAAGCTCACGCCCTCTCGTGCTGTTGGAATCACGCCAATCAGTAACTTTCCATCTTCATTAAATCCCGAACAGAGCAAGATATCTGAATCAATTGATCCAGAACAAAAACTTTTATCACCATGGAAGATAAATTCTTCGTCAGAAACTTGTTTCGCGGTTGTTCTACGATCTAATGGATTTAACGTATTTCCCCAAAATAAGTTGTGTTTGGCGGTTTGTCTAAACCAATCTCCATATTGAGCTGGCTGTGCAAAAAGTTGTACCGTCGCTATAAGCAAATGATGAAAGCCATATACATGCGCAAGCGAACTATCGACTTGAGCAATGGTTTGAATGGTTTTAAAAATCGTGCTCCATGTTGCACCTTGCCCACCAAATTCTTTTGGAATAGATAAAGGCAATAAACCACTTTGTCGAATTAGATCTCGCTGAGCCTTTGGATTTCCACCCTGTTTGTCGCGTTCTGCTGCGGTCTTCGCAAACTCAGATGCAAGTATTTGCGCAGTCTCAAGTGGCGTTTCAGGGTTAAAATTTAGGGGAGAATTCATTGTTATATTCCGTATCGCATCTGCTGATAAGCTTAGCAGATCAACATGATTTGACTTATCACAATGCCTGCTTTTCTTATCACTGAACTAAAAATACCGCTAGTTGAACTAACGGTATTTAAAACATGACTTCGTCTGTTTAATCGGGATTACTGCTGTGATTTCACTTCAGCAATTAATTGATCCACGACCTGTGGATCTGCCAAAGTTGAGGTATCCCCCAAACTATCTAGCTCATTAGCAGCAATTTTTCTCAAAATTCGGCGCATAATCTTGCCTGAACGTGTTTTTGGTAATGCTGGCGCCCAATAAATTGCATCTGGTGTAGCCACAGGTCCTAAAACTTTTCTTACCCAACCTACTAGCTCTTTCCTGAGCTCTTCTGACTCTGGCGTATCTGCCTGTAAAGTTACATAGGCTGCAATCCCTTGACCTTTGACGTCATGTGGCATACCCACAACGGCTGCTTCTGCAACATGTTCATGTGCAACCAATGCACTTTCAATTTCTGCAGTCCCCAAGCGGTGTCCCGAAACGTTCAGAACATCATCCACTCGCCCCGTAATCCAGTAATAACCATCTTTATCACGGCGTGCACCATCTCCCGTGAAATAATTCCCTGGATAAGTTGAGAAATATGCCTCGATAAAACGATCTGGATCACCCCAAATGGTACGCATTTGTCCTGGCCAAGAATCTTTGATCACCAAATTACCTTCAGCCTCTCCTTCTAGCTCTTTACCATCAGCATCAACCAAAGCAGGTTGTACACCAAAGAATGGACGTGTTGCAGAACCAGGTTTAAGTGCAGTTGCGCCCGGTAAAGGCGAAATCATAAAGCCACCTGTTTCAGTTTGCCACCATGTATCTACAATTGGACAACGACTTTCACCAACTACGGTGTAGTACCAGTTCCAAGCTTCAGGATTAATTGGCTCACCGACGGAGCCCAACAAGCGTAAACTACTACGGTCACTTTCACGGATAAATGCATCACCTTCACGCATCATCGCTCGGATCGCCGTTGGTGCCGTATATAAAATTGTGACGTTGTGCTTATCTACAATATGTCCAGTGCGTGCCCAAGTTGGGTATTGTGGAACACCCTCAAACATCAATGTTGTCGTCCCATTTGAAAGTGGACCATACAACACATAAGAGTGACCAGTAATCCAACCGACGTCAGCGGTACACCAGAAAATATCGTCTTGCTTTAAATCAAATACTTCCCTAAAGGTAAAGTTCGCGTAAGTCAGATAACCGCCTGTAGTATGTAGCACACCTTTAGGTTTACCCGTTGAGCCTGAAGTATATAAAATAAACAGCGGATCTTCTGAATTCATCGGTTCAGGTGGACAGATATCTGTGACTGTCATGATTTCCATGTGATACCACAGGTCACGACCTTCATGCATCGTGATTGGGTTACCAGTACGATGTACCACAATGACATTTTGTACAGAGCTCGTCCCTTCAAGCTCCATCGCTGCATCAACGTTTTCTTTCAGTGGAATTGGCTTACCACCCCGCATGCCCGAGTCTGCTGTAATGATGACTTTTGCTTGGCTATCATCAATACGACTTGCTAAAGAATCTGGTGAAAAACCTCCAAACACCACGCAATGTACCGCACCAATACGCGTACATGCCAACATCGCAATGGCTGCTTCAGGGACCATTGGCATATACAGAACAACACGGTCGCCTTTGGTCACGCCATGCTTCTTGAGAACATTGGCAAAACGACAAACTTCATCGTGTAATTCTTCAAATGAAATAATTTTATGGCGTGATGGATGATCACCTTCCCAAATAATCGCAGGTTTATGTGGGTGTTCTTTTAAATGTCGATCGAGACAGTTTTCACTGACATTTAATTGGCCATCTGCAAACCATTCAACTTTGTAATTCTCTTTATCAAAGTTGGTATTTTTGACTTGTGTAAAAGGCTTAATCCAGTCTAGTTTCTTGGCTGCTTCGGTCCAAAATGCTTCGGGGTTTTCAATAGATGCTTTATACCGCTCGAAATATTGCTCTTCATTGGTTCGTGCAGTTTTTTTAAAAACTTCGGGTACTGGATATATTTCATTCATAATTCGCATCCTTGATTTATGTTTCTCATCTCGAGAGTTGTCTTGATCATACTGATCATTTTTTGTCTTATATCTTGAGTATGACTATACTTTAAAATTTCAAACAATCATGCTTTGGTCGTAGACTGAGCATTCATTTATTTCAAAAGTTATCCGTATCTTCTTGCTAATTGAACAACCTAAAATATCTAACAATCAATGATCCGAATCATTGCTGATCATCATTCCTAAGCAAGTAAAATCTGTCGTTGTCAAAAAACTCCATTTTTTTATCAATAAATACCATTTCGATTTTTTTGTTGGACAAGGTGCTGAATGTTTATAAAAACATGCAATTTTTTTGTTATTTTCAGTTTATTCAATGAATAAAAATGACGATAAAACCTGCGAACGTGATTTTTATTCACTGTATTTTCAGGCAAAATGTAAACATTCAATACATTTGGAACACTCGTGGCTGAACAACAAAATTCTTTGAGTCAGGTGGCTCAAGGTACGACTCAACTTCTACAAGATGCAAGTGAGAAAACGGCTCAAACCGTCATTGCACATACTGCGAAATACAATGATGCATATACCACCATTGATAAAATCATGGATGGCTTTTGGGAACGAATCCCTTATATCTGTATTGCTTTGATTGTATTTACCTTATTTTGGTTGTTGTCTAAGCTGTTCAAATTATTTGTCAGAAAAGCACTTTCAGAGCGTTCATATGCCAAACAAAATTTAGTGCTCGTCCTCAACCGCGTCGGTAGCTCTTTTATTATTTTCTTTGGCTTCTTAATTGCGATGGTTATTGCAATTCCAGGGTTTACACCTGGACAGCTGATGAGTGCACTGGGGATCGGATCTGTCGCAATTGGTTTTGCATTTAAAGATATTTTTCAAAACCTGCTCTCTGGTATCTTAATTCTACTCGGTGAACCCTTCAAAATTGGCGACGATATCATTGTGAATGGTTTAGAGGGGACCGTTGAAGATATTCAAATTCGTGCAACCTACTTACGTTCACCTGATGGTCGCCGTATCGTCATTCCCAACGCAACGGTTTATACCAATGCAGTTACTGTTAATACGGCATATCCACGTCGTCGTTGTGAATTCGTGGTCGGTATTGGTTACGAAGATGATGTTCAAAAAGCGAAAGATATTATTTTGAGTATTTTAGACCGGGATCAACAAATCCTCAGTCAACCTGCATTTAGCGTGAATGTCTCTGCCTTAGCTGATTTCTCAATCAACCTCACTGTACGTTGGTGGGTGAATACGGGTGAAACTGCGACATCTACATCTATTAGTTTAGTTCAAGAAAAAGTGATTCAAGCTTTTGCTGAACATGAAATCTCGATTCCATATCCAGTTCAAGAGGTTAAAGTCTATCGCGGAGATTCTTCACAAGAAGATGAATCACCACGTGCTAAACAGACGACCTAACACATAAGGAATCACCGTCTCAGTACGAATAATTCGGTTGCCTAAGCTGACAGCTTGGCAGCCGTTTTTTATGAGTAAATCAATCTCATAAGGAATATAACCACCTTCAGACCCAATCAATATCGTACACGGGTGCTCAATCGCATGAGGCATACTGTGGGTTGCATAAGGATGTGCTACATAAGCTGGTCGTTCAACGGAAATCATTTGAGGAAGAACATCTTCCACAAAAGGTTTAAAGCGTTTATATATTTCGATTTCAGGTGGAAATGTATCACCCGCTTGTTCTAAGCCCAGTTGAACATAGTGATTAATTTGCTGTAAAAATGGTGTTTGCCAATAGCTTTTATCCACCCGATAGCTGTGCAGCAAAATGATTTTTTCTACGCCTAGAGTTACAGCATCTTGAATCAATCGTCTCAATACTTTCGGTCTAGGCATAGCAACGATTAACGTTACAGGTAGTTTCTTCGGCACAGGCTCTTCATAAAGTGGCTGAATTAAGATTTTCCTTTCAGAAATTTCTATGACCTCAGCTGTATATCGACCAGCACCTCTAATACCAACCTTTAAAGTATCTCCAATTTTAATATCAAGTTGATGCTTCAGATGCTCAATTTGGCGTGCTGATTGAATCGTCCAGAGGTCATCCTGTGCTGATGCAGGATCAAGCAATACAATATTCATATATTTAAAAACTAAAGGTATTGATTCAGGACATGAATATGTTTTTGCAACGACCCTGTATTCCGTTGCATGATCTGTTGAGCCTGATTTTGTACTGCTAAAATCGTTTCATCCTGAGATAAGCACTGAATAAGATGATTCACCACCTCTTCCGTAGTTTGACCGATTAGAATCCCTTTTTCTTCCACAAATTCATCGACAATGGTTTGAAAGTTAAAGTAGTTCGGTCCAATCACAGTCGGGACATTGAGTGATATTGGCTCTAAGATATTATGTCCACCGCCAGGTTCATTTAATGATCCACCCACAAAACTTGCTTGGCTCAATGCATACCAAATCCACATTTCACCCATACTATCAGCAAGATAAACTTGTGTATCAGCCTCAATGATTTCACCTAAACTACGTCGATGCATTTTTAACTCATGACTTTGAATGGCTTGTGCAACTTCATCAAAACGTTCTGGATGACGTGGTACAATAATCAGCAAGACGGCAGGATGATCATGTAAATAATCTTTAAACTTAGATAACAGATTTTTCTCTTCAGGATGATGTGTGCTTGCAATCGTAATAATTTGGCGTGCTTGCAAATCCCAATCTTGATGAATTTGTTGCGCTTTCAATAGCATTTCTTCAGGCGCATGAATATCAAACTTAATACTACCCACTGTTTGACTATGCGCTGTAGCAGCACCTAAAGCCCTAAATCGATTGAGTGAAGCTTCATCTTGAGCCAAAAGTTGAGTCAGACCGCTGAGCATAGGCTGAGTAATACTTGGTACTTTGGCGTATCCTTTTGCTGACTTTTTAGATAAACGTGCGTTCACCAAAAAAGTGGGTATTTTATTAATTTTCGCCTGATCAATTAAATTGGGCCATAGTTCCGTTTCAACCAAAACCAACATTTTAGGTTGATATTTTTTAAAAAAAGCACTGACTAATTTTTTTTGATCTGCAGGTAAATATACTGCTTGAAAAAGGTCTACATATGGTGCTTTTGCAAATAAGGATTTAGCTCGAGCCTGACCTGTTTTGGTGGTATTCGTAACCAACACAGCATACCCAAGCTTTAAATAATGTTCTATCAGAGGTTGTGCAGCATTGGTTTCTCCAACTGAAACCACATGAAACCATATCGCATTAAGATTTTTTGGAGATTGAAACGGACCGAAGCGCTCTAAGCACTCTTGATGAAATTGCTCAATATTGTCTGTTCGCTTTTTTATACGCCATTTATAAATTGGCTTTAATAAAGCCAATGCTGCGTTATACCAAAATGGAGTTGTCAAAACGTAAGACCTCGAGCATTCTTAAAAAAATAGGGCATGACCACGAAGTTGAGATCATACCCTGCGAATTTTTTCGGTTCAAATACTTATCTTAAATTTCAATTTCCTTGTAAAAAAGGATAATCGATATAGCCTTCAGCCACATTCGTCCCGATCATATTTTCTAACTTTAATTCATTCAAAGGAGCATTCTGTACCAAACGCTCATATAAATCAGGATTGGCGATATAATCTTTACCAAAAGACACTGCATCAGCTTGACCTGAAGTGAGAAGTTGTAAAGCATCCTCTCGACTTAAACGCATATTGGCAATAAAAGGAATACCTTGTCCACGCGCTTTTAATTCTTGACTAATACTGTCTTCTGCCAAATATTCACGTGTAAAGAAAAATGCAATGTTTCTTTGACCGAGTTGTTCTAACACATAACCAAAAGTTTCACGTGGATCATCATCACCCATATCGTGTTCATCACCACGAGGAGCTAAATGTACACCTACTCGACCAGCACCCCAAACTTCAATTAGCTCATCCACGACTTCTAACAAGAAACGCGCACGATTTTCCACCGAGCCACCATATTCATCTTCACGCTGATTGGTTTTCGATTGCAAGAATTGATCAATTAAATAACCATTCGCCGCATGCAATTCCACACCATCAAATCCTGCCTCTTTAGCACGAATTGCTGCTTGTTTATATTGCGCTGTAATCGCATGAATTTCAGAAATTTCTAATGGACGTGGCAAGACATAAGGACGTTTTGGACGCAACAAACTGACATATCCGGCTTGTTGAACAGCACTCGCCGAAACGGGTATATCACCCTTCAGTAAATCTGGATGTGACACACGTCCAACATGCCAAAGCTGAGCGACAATTAAGCCATTTTTTTCATGAACAGCTTGGGTTACTTTCTTCCACCCTTCCACTTGAGCATCAGTGAATAATCCTGGCGTATTTGAATAACCATTCGCCTCCTCAGAAATTACGGTAGCTTCTGAGATAATTAATCCACTACTTGCACGTTGCGCATAATACTCAGCCATCATTTCTGTTGGTACACGATCATCTGTCGCACGACTACGCGTTAAAGGTGCCATAACCACGCGATTTTTGAGCTTTAATTCACCAAAGACTACTGGGCTACTAAAATCAGTCATTCATTTATCCTCTTCACTCATTATCGTTAGAGTGATTGTTGAAGGTGTTCTGCAAAACTTTTTATCAGTGCTTCATTACGAGAAAAATAAGACCATTGACCATGCTTAGTAACATGAACCAAACCTGCTTGTTGTAAAACAGATAAATGATTAGACATGGTTGACTGAGATACATCTGCAATTTTTTCAATCTGTCCTGCACATACGCCACGACTAAAATCTTGCACGCACTCATCTTGTGGAATAAAGCGCTCTGGATCTTTTAAACATTGTAAAATTTGGCGGCGTATCGGGTTCGATAAGGCTTTAAAAATTGCTTCAGTATCCATCTCATTTCACTCAAGTTAATGATCTGCACTGTGCTGAACTCATTATATCGATTTTTATAGATATTAATATCGAATTATTACGATATTTAACAAATCGAGTTTATGAATGACTGTGCCGAATAATTCTGATTCTAACATTGAACTGATTTAATCTAGCAAGCTTCGTGCTAGAACAAAAAAAAGCAGGGCTTTTGCCCTGCTTTTTTTTAAAAATGATTAAAGCCCTTGTTTCAAACTAGCTTCAATAAATTTATCAAGATCACCATCTAACACGGCACCCGTGTTTGAGTTTTCAACGCCAGTACGTAAGTCCTTAATACGTGAATCATCCAACACATAAGATCGAATTTGGCTCCCCCACCCAATATCCGATTTAGAATCTTCTAGTGCTTGAGCTGCTTCATTACGCTTATTCATTTCCAATTCGTACAATTTAGCACGAAGCTGTTTCCAAGCATGATCACGGTTAGCATGTTGTGAACGCTGGTTCTGACAAGCCACCACAATTCCAGTTGGTGCATGGGTTAAACGCACTGCAGAATCTGTTTTGTTAATGTGCTGACCACCTGCACCTGAAGCGCGGTATGTATCCGTACGGACATCTGCTGGATTGATCTCAATTTCAATGTTGTCATCAATTTCTGGAGACACAAAAACCGCTGAGAATGAAGTGTGACGACGGTTGCCTGAGTCAAAAGGTGATTTACGGACTAAGCGATGTACACCTGATTCAGTACGTAACCAACCATAAGCATATTCGCCTTCTACACGAATAGTTGCCGATTTAATCCCAGCTACATCACCGTCAGATTCTTCCATTAACTCAGCTTTAAAGCCATGACGCTCAATCCAACGTAAGTACATACGTAATAGCATAGATGCCCAATCTTGAGCTTCAGTACCACCTGACCCCGCTTGAATTTCGACATAGCAAGGATTTGGATCCATTGGATTACTAAACATACGTCTGAATTCAAGTTTAGCCAGTTCAGCCTCAGCTGAATCAAGTTCTGCTTGAACATCTGCAAGCATTTCTTCTTCATCCGCTTCTACAGCAAGATCAAGCATCGCTTGTGCATCATCAAGTTGTGTTGCTAAACCATCTAAAACATTTAAAACGTTTTCGAGCTCACCTTTTTCTTTCGCCATCGCTTGGGCACGATTTTGATCATTCCAAATTGCTGGATCTTCAAGTTCGCGGAGAACCTCCTCTAAACGCTCTTTCTTTAGATCGTAGTCAAAGATACCCCCGTAGTGTTTGACCACGTTCGCTCAAGTCTTTTAGCTGGAGAAGATAAGGATTAATTTCCACGGTGTAGATCCTAAATATGTCTATATCAAAATTGCCAATATTTTAACACAGCCAAGTAAAACTTGAGAGTTTGCTTTTTTATTCAATATTCTCTTGACCATTGTTTAGTTATTATTAACAATACATTTAATTATTAAAAAATACTTACTTTATTTTTACAACAATAAGC
This sequence comes from Acinetobacter sp. 25-47-130, assembly GCF_056779705.1. Classification (NCBI taxonomy): domain Bacteria; kingdom Pseudomonadati; phylum Pseudomonadota; class Gammaproteobacteria; order Moraxellales; family Moraxellaceae; genus Acinetobacter; species Acinetobacter sp. 25-47-130. The sequence goes on from NZ_JBWYII010000002.1 coordinate 258,139, forward strand.
AGAGACTTATGAAAATGAACAAAACCTATTTGGCTTTGGCCATCCTCCCTTTGACAACTTCAGCCATGGCCTACCAAGCTCAAATTGATGCTGGATATACCTATTTTGACCATGATAGTCTCAAGGTTGATTATCACGGTGTATTTGAAACAGAAGGTACTTATTACTTCAAAGCAGTTGATACTGAAAATAAACCACTTAATGAGGCTGCATTTCTTGGCCACCATAATCGCGTTTCAGCGAAATATAGTTTTCAGCATATTAAAGACGATAAATTGTATATAAATGAAACAGTTGCGCAAAGCAAACAAGAGCTGCACGGCTATTCAATAGGGGGAGAATATTATATTGATCAACTGTACTTCACAGGTGAGGTCGGTCGTCAACATTATAAAGTGGAGTCACGCTCAAGCTCACTAAACGGTTCATCTCATGCTAAGCAGCGTTTCGATCTAACCACCTATAGAGCTCTCGTTGGTTATACTCCTATTCAAAATTTACTGATAGCAGCAGGTATTAATGCTTATAAAGGTGAAGGCTTTGATGAAAATGCTTTTGCTTTAAAAGCCAAATATGTCACCCCATTAGACCAAAATGGTCAATATCTCAATTTAGAATTGGATGGTAGCTTTGGACATGATATTGATTCGATTACATTTGGTGGGGATTATTATTTAACTCAACGCTTAAGCCTAGGTAGTGCTTATACGCGAGATACGAATAGCACTAGTAAAATTCATAAAGACGAATACCAATTACGTGGCAAATACTTTATCAATAATAACCTCTCTCTTGGGAGTATTTTAAGATTCAGTGATGATGAAGATAAGTTTAATATAAACGGAACATATCGATTCTAATTCCATTCAACATGGGGAAGTAGCAGTGCCAAAACTGCTACTTTCGTTCAAATTGCATACAATTCATATTGAAAAGCAACATAAAATGACTAAAACACCTTATCTTTCACATGAATTAACATGATTTTTTATTTTTTAAAATCAATAATTTAAAGTTTTATTTTTACATAAAAATTACACAAGATACATTACTGTTACTTTTGCTTGATTGATCCTTCATGATTTTCCCCTACACTGAACTTGTAACAAAAAATGTATTAACAACTAACTCTATTGAGGGGAAGTATCCATGAAAAAATTAGCAATCGCGTCTGCGCTTCTTTCTGCTTTAGCTGTAACTGGAACTGCAAATGCATATCAAGCTGAAGTAGGTGCTTCTGCAGGTCTTATCGATCCTGATAATGGTAGTACAAGTGGTTCATTTGGTGTTGATGGTACTTATTATTTCCAACCAGTTCAAACACGTAATGCTCCACTAGCTGAAGCTGCATTCCTTGATCGTGCAAGTAATGTAAATGCGAAATACCAATACAGCGAAGTTGGTGATGATGAAAGACATCAATACGGCGTAGGTGTTGAATACTTCGTACCTAATTCTGATTTTTATGTAAGCGGTAATGTTGGTCGTGATGATCGTAAATTTGATATTGGACCTGATTTTGATGAGACAGTTTATGGTGCTGAAGTAGGTTATTTGCCTGCACCTGGCTTATTAATTGCAGCAGGTCTTAAGGGTTACGATAACGACTATGATGATGGTGTTGACCCAACATTACGTGCTAAATATGTAACTACATTGTCTAACGGTAAAGATATCAACTTAGAAGCTGGCGCTGCATTTGGTGACCTTGATGAATATAATCTAGCTGCTGATTACTTCATCGATAAAACTTTAAGTGTTGGTGTAGATTACTATAGTAAAGATACTGGTCCTGCAGATACAAACGAGTTTGGTGTAAGCGCACGTAAATTCTTCACACCTCAAGTCAGCTTAGAAGGTCGTGTAGGTTTTGGTGAACTTGCGAATAATGATTACAACAAATTCGGTTTAGCTGCTAAATATCGCTTCTAATATCTTGATTAAGATTTAATGTTTCTTAAAAGCCCATCTTAATGATGGGCTTTTTTTGTGCAAAAACCTGATGGAATGTCATTTTATGTACATTGACTCATCCCCTTTTGTTCTTACAATAGAAACTAGCTGTCACAAAACAGTCATATTTCTATAACAAAGAGAGTCAATATATGTTTAAAAAAATTACACTTGCGACTGCACTTATTGCAAGCTTAGGAACTGCACATGCGTATCAAGCTGAAGTTGGGGCTACAGCCAAATTGATCGATCCTGATAATGGTAGCAATTCTGCAGGTTTTGCGCTTGATGGCACATATTATTTTAATCCTGTTCAAATCAAGAACTCTCCATTAAACGAAGCTGCATTTTTAAATCGTTCAAGCAACGTGAATGCACAAGTGTCTTATGACGACTTTGATGTAAACGAATATTGGAATTATGGTGTTGGAGTTGAATATTTTGTTCCAAACACTGATTTCTATCTAAATGCCAATATTTCTCAGGAAACTGAAAAAGCTCCGAATACTCCCGACTTTGATATAACTTTCTATAAAGTTGAAGCTGGTTATTTCTTAGCACCATCTTTATTGGTCGCAGCTGGTTTACGTGGTTGGGATCATGATTATGATGATGGCATTGACCCTACTATTCGAGCAAAATATGTCACTCAAATTGGCGCAAACGATGTGAATTTAGAGGCTGGTGCTGCATTTGGTGATTTAGACGAGTTCTCTTTAAGAGGCGATTATTACATTGATAAAACACTCAGCGTGGGTGTCGACTATTTCAATCAAGATTTCAACGGCGGATCTTTTGATGAATTTGGTGTAAATGCTAAAAAATTCTTCAATCAGCAAGTAAGTGTCGAAGGTCGAATTGGTTTTGCAGATGACGGTAATACCTTTGCTATACGTGGTGCATACCGCTTCTGATCTTTGAGTGCTAAAAACCGCTCTGATGAGCGGTTTTTTTATTGATGCATATGTACAATGCGCATTTGTAAACTGGTATTGCCATTAAAGGTATTTTTATCCAGCTCATAGACCAAGCGAATTTCATTGAGCATCGGATCAAACTGATATTTATCTGCTGCGTTAAAGGCGATTGCCTCTACCACTTGACCATTTTCTAAAGCTACACGCAGTTTCAAGTGCACATCCTTCAGCCAGCGATAATCCAAAATTTTAAATACTCCCTCGAATACAGGCGCAGGAAACTTTTGCCCCCAAGGACTTAAATTTTGTAATACGTCCACCGTTTCAATTTGGAAAGCTGAAGCTGGCAACTCCCCATCCGTCCATAAGGTTGCAGTAAAGAGACTTTCATCTTGACTGGCAATCAACTGCTCAAATACCTGCTTAAACTCAGCAAAATGTTCTTTTTGAATGGTTAGACCTGCAGCTGCAGCATGCCCACCAAAGTGACTGACAATATGTGGATATTGCTCAGCCACACGCTCAATCGCATCCCGAATATGAATTCCCTCAATTGAACGCGCTGAACCTTTGATATGAATGCCATCTTCATCACGGGCAAAAACGATACTCGGACGATGGAACTGCTCTTTTAAGCGTCCTGCCACAATTCCAATCACGCCTTGATGCCAATGTGGCTCAAACATAATTAACGCTGCAGGTATTGCATCCTTATCTAGCTGAATTTGATCTAATGCAGTCAATGCTTCTTGTTTAATCTTACCTTCTACCTGACGACGTTCCACATTGAGTTGATTCAGCTGTTCCGCTAAAGGATATGCTGTAGCCAAGTCGGATGCCAAGAGACATTCGATGCCAATGTCCATGGTTTCCATACGCCCTGCCGCATTAATTCGCGGTCCAATCACAAAACCTAAGTCTTGCGCTTTCAGTCCTGCAGGATCACGTTTGGCAATATCTAATAAGGCTGAAATCCCAGGGCGACATAATCCTTGTTTAATCCGCTTTAGACCACTGTCGATTAAGATTCGGTTGTTATAGTCCAAACTGGCAACATCGGCATAGGTCCCAAGCGCAACCAAATCCAAATAGCTGATCATTTGTGCAAAAGACTTGCCCATTTTTTTACGATGACTAGATAAATTCGCCAACACATAAAAGGCAACTCCTACTCCTGCCAAAGCTTTACTTGGAAACTCACAACCGAGTTGATTCGGATTCACCACTGCCTCAGCCATAGGCGTTGGCTTGGTTGTGAGATGGTGATCAGTAATAATCACTTGCATGCCATGATCTTGGGCTTGCTTAACTCCATCATGACTTGAAATACCATTGTCAACCGTAATCAACAAATCAGGCGTAAAGTTGGCAAACGCAAGATCTGCTATAGCAGGTGTCAAACCATAGCCATACTTAAAGCGATCAGGGACTAAATAATCAACATCTGCCCCCATGTCACATAGTGCAAGCATCATCAATGTTGTACTGGTCGCACCGTCAGCATCATAGTCCCCGACAATCACAATTTTTTTGTGTTGATCAATGGCTTGGTCGATCAACTGAATTGCAGCATCCAAACCCTTCATGGTTGGCGCTAATAAGTATTTTAATTTCAGTTCTAGTTCTTGTTCAGATTCAACGCCTCGACGTGCCAAAATTTCGGCAACAAATGAAGGCACACCCTGAAAGTTTTCAGGGCGTGTTAAAAATGGACGTTGCTTGATTTCAAGTTTTGGCATTTATGGCATCAATCGTTGTAATTTCCACGCACCGTCGATTTTTTCATAACACAAACGGTCGTGCAAACGGTTTGGGCGACCTTGCCAGAACTCATAATAATCTGGCTCTATACGGTAACCACCCCAGAAATCAGGCTTATCTAAAGTCTGTTGATCTGCCACACGCTCATGCAATTCATTAAAGCGTTGCTGTAGCTCGTCACGGCTCGCAATCACACCACTTTGTGGGGTACTAATATGCGCTGCAATTTGGCTATCACGCGGGCGCTTATGGTAATAATCAGCGGATTCTTGTTCTGAAATTTTTACCACTCGACCTGAAATGCGAACTTGGCGTTCTTGTTCAGCCCAATAAAACAGAATTTGCGCATAAGGATTGGCTACTAAGTCGAGTCCTTTTTGGCTGTCATAATTGGTATAAAACGCATAACCATTTTCATCGGCACCGCGAAGTAATACGGTACGTACGTGCGGTCTACCCTCAGCATTTGCTGTAGCTAATGACATGGCATACGGTTCGTGAAGCTGAGCTTCTAACGCATCGTTAAACCACAATAAAAACTGTTCATGTGGATCAGCATTCACTTGATCCTCATGTAATTCGCCTTTTTGATAATTTAGGCGCAGTTCACTGAGATCTTTAATCAAATCACTCATGAGTCAATCCCCGATTAAGCTGCTGCATTAGCACGTACAGCATCTGCCAAAGCATGTGCCAGTGCAGTCACTTCTTGAAGATTATCACCTTCAACCATCACACGAATTACAGGTTCAGTCCCTGACTTACGAATCAGTAATCGACCACGACCTTTAAGTTGCGCTTCGGCTTTGGCAAATTCTGCAGCCAATGCAGGTACTGAGTATGGATCAAACATTGCATTTAAACGGACATTTACAAGCACGTTTGGCAGTAATTTAAAGTCAGCAACCAACTCATGCAATGCTTTCTTCTGTTCAACCATGACAGTTAAGACTTGTAGGGCTGCAATAATCGCATCACCTGTGGTGCTCTTGTCTAGAGTTAAAATGTGACCTGAAGGTTCACCACCAATAACCCAACCGTTTTCCTCTAAACCTTGCAGTACATAACGGTCACCAACTTTGGCACGTAGCAGTGGAACTTCTGCTTTTTCAAGTGCTAATTCAAGTGCCATATTGCTCATGAGCGTACCGACAATACCGGCTGGTTTATTGGCACTTTGTGTCGCCAAGATATATAAAATATGATCGCCATCAATCAGCTTTCCATTCTGATCCACTAGAATGACACGATCTGCATCGCCATCAAATGCAATACCCAAATCTGCTTGATGCTCAACAACAGCAGCTTGCAAACTCTCAGGATGAGTTGAGCCACAGCCTTGGTTAATATTCAAACCATTCGGTTCATTATGAATCGCAATCACTTTGGCACCGAGCTCACGGAATACCGCAGGACCCACGTTATATGCTGCTCCATTGGCACAGTCGACGACAATCTTTAAATTGTTTAAATCATAATGGTATGGGAACGTTGATTTACAAAATTCAATATAACGACCTGGAGCATCATCAACACGCACACTTTTTCCTAGACTCGCAATATCATCAATGACAATATCTTTCTCGAGTTCAGCATTAATCTCATCTTGAAACTCGTCTGGTAATTTTTTTCCTTCTGAAGAAAAAAACTTAATACCATTATCATGATAAGGGTTATGTGAAGCTGAGATGACAATCCCTAAACTGGCATGCAAAGCACGAGTTAAATGAGCAATGGCAGGCGTAGGTAATGGACCCAATAAATGCACATAAACACCAGCTGCGTTTAAACCCGATTGTAAAGCCGCTTCTAAAATATAACCTGATAAACGAGGATCTTTGCCCATCACCACAATCGGTTTATTTCTTTTTGTTCTACGCTTAAGTACTTTACCCGCAGCAAACCCTAATTTGAGTGCAAACTCAGGTGTGATTGGAAATACACCGAATTTCCCACGAATACCATCAGTACCAAAATAACTCATTCATTCTCTCACTTCTTAGCGGGTGATTAACATCATCCTTTTTCAATGCGCACCACTTTACACCAAAATAAAAAAACCGTCATTTACATGACGGTTTTTTTTAAAAATTGTTTTATAACAGGCAATTAACCAACACGGTAATTCGGTGCTTCTTTAGTAATGGTCACATCGTGAACGTGTGATTCAGACATACCCGCAGACGTGATTTTCACGAATTTCGCATTTTGACGAAGATCTTCAATCACTGCAGAGCCTGTATAACCCATAGATGAACGTAAACCACCCATCATTTGATGCACGATGTTGCCCATTGGCCCTTTGTAAGGTACGCGGCCTTCAATACCTTCTGGAACCAACTTCTCAGCACCTGCTTTAGAGTCTTGGAAATAACGATCCGCAGAACCTGTTGCACCCGCCATTGCACCCAATGAACCCATTCCTCGGTAAGCTTTGTAATAACGACCTTGGAAGAATTCAACTTCGCCTGGTGCTTCTTCAGTACCAGCAAGTAAAGAACCCACCATAATCGTACTTGCACCTGCACCGATCGCTTTTGCCATATCACCTGAGAAGCGGATACCACCGTCTGCGATCAATGGAATTTGATCTTTCAGTGCGTTAGCAACAGAATCGATCGCCGAAATTTGTGGCATACCAATACCTGCAACAATACGAGTCGTACAGATTGAACCAGGACCGATACCTACTTTCACAGCATCTGCGCCTGCATCAAGTAAAGCCAATGCAGCATCGCCAGTCGCAATGTTACCGCCAATGACTTGAACTTGTGGGTAGTTGGCTTTAACCCAACGTACGCGCTCGATAACACCAGCAGAGTGACCATGTGCAGTATCGACTACAATCACGTCAACACCCGCATCAACCAATGCTTCAACACGGCTTGGAGTTTCTACACCTGTACCAACTGCAGCACCCACACGTAAACGACCTAAGTCATCTTTACAGCTATTTGGATAAAGCTCAGCTTTATTAAAATCTGTTACAGTGATTAAACCTTTTAGTTCGTTGTTTTCGCCAACAACAATCACTTTCTCAATGCGATTTTTTTGAAGAAGTGCCTGAATGTTTTCTTTCGATTCACCTTCGCGAACAGTGACCAAACGATCTTGACCAGTCATGATGTTGCTTACTGGCTGTTCAAGATTAGTTTCAAAGCGTGTATCACGACCTGTCACAATACCAACTACTTTGCCATCTTTCACCACTGGCACACCGCTGATATTGTTCGCTTGCGTAATTGCGATTAACTCACGCACAGTCGTTTCAGGGGTTACTGTAATTGGATCTTTCACCATGCCTGCTTCGAATTTTTTCACACGGCGTACTTCAGCAGCTTGCGCTGCAATATCCATATTTTTATGAAGGATACCAATACCGCCATTTTGTGCCATTGCAATTGCCATACGGGATTCAGTCACCGTATCCATTGCTGCAGACACAAGAGGGATATTCAAATTAATGCCGCGAGTTAAACGTGTCTTTAGAGAGACATCTTTTGGGAGAACAGTAGAGTAGGCAGGGAGTAATAGGACATCATCAAAAGTTAACGCGTCTTGAACGATGGTCAACATAACAGTCTCACTGGTAATTTCCGTGCGCCATTATATACAAATTTTAAGGTAAATTTCATTTCTTATTATCGACAATTTTATGAAATTTACCCATCACTCCTATTTTCATGCAATTTATTATCCAAAAAAATCATAATAAGAGCATATAAAACAGAAGCATATTTTAAATCATTCAAATTAACTGACCTGATCGTAATCCTCATCATTCGACGATGGAACAATTTCAATATCAATTAATGGGATCAGATGATGGGCTTGTCGAGCTTTGGCACATTGCGCATCTCCGGCTTGGACCTCTCTACACGATGAACTGCGAACCGTATAGATCGAGCAAGAGACCTGCTTCCCTATTTCTCCTTCTAGAGCAACGCATCGCGGGTTAGTTTGATTCGTCCCCACCATACAAGCATATACAGGGTTAATATCCTCAACCATCTCGGTAGGGATGTTCATCGCTTCCGCACCATAAAATGAAACACGGAAATAGGCACAACAAGCACCACAACTTAAACACGCATCCTGTGCAGAAATCTGAGAGAGCATTTTTAAATCTCTTAAAAATAATTTTTTAGTGACGAAATCCTAAAAAAACTTAATTTCAAAAACAAGATTTTTTTTATTATATTTATTTACTAATCAATAACTTCCATTAAAAAAATGCACCATTATGAATCACTTTCATGGTGCATTATTTCAATACTATTTATAAATAAACTAAATCTTTTGAAGATTCAGATCTTTATGCGTATACAACCATTTATAAACAATAATGTTGCACTAAAGTGCCCACACCAATGACAAGGAAAATTATTGCGCCAATTTTGTGAATCAAGGAGATAGGTAATCGATTCGCCAATTTATCACCAATAAATACTGCCGGCGCATTAGCGATCATCATACCTAATGTCGTTCCAGCCATCACCCACCAGATACTGTCAAAACGTGCAGCAAGTGCCACTGTCGCAATCTGCGTTTTGTCGCCAATTTCAGCCAAGAAAAATAAAATAAACGTCGCTCCAAAAACGCCAAATTTTTGCCATTTTTGAATACTTCCTGACTCATCCTCTAGTTCATCAGGGACCAGCATCCAAGCAGCCATAGCAATAAATCCTATTGCTAGAATCCACATGAGGATCTCGGGACTTAAAATTGTTGTAACCCATTGTCCTAGAGCAGCGGAAACTCCATGATTGACAATTGTCGCTAACAAAATAGCAATTAAGATTGGAACGGGTTTACGAAAGCGTGCAGCAAGAAGTAAAGCTAACAATTGGGTTTTATCACCCATTTCAGCTAGTGCGACGATACCTGTAGACAGAAGGAATTCATACATGATGTCTTTCTCTGGCTAGCATAACAAATACCAATGACCCACCATCCCTGCTAGCCAAAAATCCGCAGAATGGTAAATCAAAGGTCTTGCCAACAAAAGAAAGCTCAAATAGAGCTCATTTGGTTCTTTGCTATGATGACCATGCTCGTTTTAGAGCAAATATGTTGACCATCACCTGTTCTATTGCAGAACAGCGGCTACTCCCCAATGAAGTTTATCCATTATAAGCCTGGCTTTTTGTTTTTACAAATAAAAAACCCCACCGAAGTGAGGTTTTGATTCTGCAGACAAAATACGTTAAAAATATTTAGATGAGCAATGTACGAATATCTTTAAGCAGCTTCGTCAGTTTATTGGTAAAGCGAGCAGCATCAGCACCATTAATGACACGATGGTCATAAGACAATGACAATGGAAGCATTAAACATGGATCAAAACCTTGTCCATTCCACACAGGTTGCATCGTTGCAGGTGAAATACCCAAGATTGCCACTTGCGGCCAGTTGACAAGCGGAGTGAATGCCGTACCACCAATTGCGCCTAGGCTTGAAATCGTGAAGTTGGCACCTTGCAGATCTTTCGGTGACAATTTCTTATCACGTGCTTTTTGACCCAACTCACCGAGTTCAACTGCGATTTGCTTAATTGATTTTTGATCTGGATTACGTAGCACAGGCACTGTTAAACCATCTGGTGTAGCAACAGCAATGCCCATATGGATTTCTTTACGCAGTAATACGGTTTTGCCATCATCAGACAAGTGACCTGCAAACTCACGTTCTTCTTTTAGCAAATGCGCTACAGCCTTGATGATGAATGCCATAATGGTCAGGCTAATGCCTTCTTTCTTAAAGTTGCCTTTAAGCTCATTACGCCATGCTTCAAGCTCCGTAATATCTGCCGCATCGAATTGGGTCACTTGCGGGATATAATTGTTCAATGACAACTGTGGAATAGACACTTGCTGTAAACGTGTTAACGCTTTTTCTTCTACACCACCAAAGGCATCAAAACTTGGTAATTTAGGCAATCCTGCTGGTGCAGCAACTGTCGGTGCAGCAGTTACAGGTGCTGGTGCAGTTAAACGTGTTTTCACATACGCAAAGATGTCTTCTTTCATTAAGCGTGCATGTGGACCAGAAGCTTTGACTTCTGCCAACACAACACCAAGCTCACGCGCCAACTTACGTACCGCAGGACCAGCATATACTTTGGCATTTGCTGCATTTTGCTCTTTGGTCAGTTTATCTGCTGAAGGGGCTGCTGTTTGTACAGGAGCAACCGCTGCTTGCGCAGGGGCAGCTTTTGGTGCTTCCGCTTTTGTAGTCACTGGTGCTGATACAGGGGCTTCTGTAACTGGGATTGCTTGACCTTCAGCTTCAATCGTGACTAAAGCCACACCTTCAGACACATTTTGACCCAATTCAATATGAATTGCGGTAATCACACCTGTGGTGGTACTTGGTACTTCAACGGTCGCTTTATCTGATTCAACCACAATGATGCTTTGGTCTTTTTCAACCTTATCACCAACAGCCACTAAAATTTCAGCTACAGCAGCTTTGTCTACACCTAAGTCAGGGACAGCAATCTCAATTTTACCTGCTGGCGCTGAAGCAACTGTCGCTTTTGTTGATTCTGCAGGTGGTGCCTCTGCAGATGGAACAGTCGTCGGTGTAGTTTCTGCAGAAGCTTGCGCCGCGGTTGATGCTGAAGCTGCTGTTTTCACTTTCAGAATCACAACACCTTCTTTCACTGTATCACCGACTGAAATTTCAATCGATTCAACTGTACCCGCAACAGCACTTGGAACTTCAACTGTCGCTTTGTCAGACTCAACGACAATGATACTTTGATCGGCATCAATTTCGTCGCCAACCGCAACCAAGATCTCACCCACAGTGGCTTTTTCAACACCAATGTCTGGTACTTGTACATCAACGGTTTCAGACGCCGTTGATGCTGCTTTAGGCGCTTCCGCTTGAGATTGGGCTACAGGTTCTGCGTGAGCTTGTGCTTTCGATTCTTCAACTTGTGCTGTAGGTGCTTCAGATGACGTTTGCCCCTCCGCTTCAAGCTCTACCAAAGCCGCACCTTCAGCAACTTCGTCACCAAGGCTAACCAGAATACTTTTCACCACACCTGCTGAAGTGCTTGGCACTTCAACAGATGCTTTGTCAGACTCCAACAAAACAATGCTGTCATCGACACTAATCGTATCACCCACTTTGACCAAAATTTCAGCCACTGTGGCTTTATCTACACCAATATCAGGAGTCGTAATTTGCATGCTTAGTTCTCCTCTTTGTAGTCAGCTACAGCGTGAAGTTCAGGCGTTGTTTGAGGTGCCCAAGCGACTGGACGGTCAGTATCTAATTCAAAGCTAGAAATCGCATCCTTAACTAGACGCGCATCTACTTCACCCTCGTCAGCAAGTTTCTTCAATGTCGCAACCACAATATGCGCAGCATCTACACCAAAGTAGCTACGAAGTTTTGCACGTGTATCTGAGCGACCATAACCGTCTGTACCTAATGCTACAAATGGACGATTATCTGGAAGGTAAGCGCGAATTTGCTCACTGTAAGCACGCATATGATCAGTTGCAGAAACGACGATACCTTTCGTACCACGCAACTGCTTCGACACCCATGCTTCTTTCACATCTTCAGTAAGTGGATGTAAACGATTATATTCTTCGCACGCCATACCATCACGTGCAAGCTCATTAAAGCTTGTTACGCTGTAGACATTCGAATGAATTTGATATTCATCACGTAAGATTTGAGCCGCTTTAATCACTTCACGCAGAATTACACCTGAACCTAAAAGCTGAACTGTGGCTTTTTCATCTTCCTCAAGTAAATACATACCACGTTTAATGCCTTCTTCAGCACCTTGTGGCATCGCTGGATGCTCATAGTTCTCATTCATTACAGTTAAGTAATAGAACACACGCTCCTGATCCACATACATGCGTTTTAGACCGTCATGTACAATCACCGCAAGTTCATATCCGAAACATGGATCATAAGAAATACAATTTGGAATCGTATTCGCAAGAATATGTGAGTGACCATCTTGATGCTGTAGACCTTCACCATTCAGCGTAGTACGACCAGCAGTTGCACCCAATAAGAAACCTTGCGCCTGTGCATCACCTGCCGCCCATGCAATATCACCAATACGTTGGAAGCCAAACATTGAGTAATACATGTACATCGGGATCATAGGAAGGTTATTGGTTGAATAACTTGTTCCTAAAGCAGCCCAAGCACTCATCGCACCTGCTTCATTGATCCCCTCTTGAAGCATATGACCATCTTTCGCTTCACGGTAATGCATCAACTGCTCTTGATCTTCAGGGGTATATTTTTGACCGTGCGCGGCATAAATGCCCAATTGACGGAACATCCCTTCTAAACCGAAAGTACGCGCCTCATCTGGAACAATTGGTACCACACGGTCTTTAATTGCTTTTTCTTTCAGTAGTGCAGAGATTAAACGTACCATCACCATGGTCGTTGATTGTTGCTTACCATTAGAACCAGCTAACACTGCATCAAATACAGACAACTCAGGAATCGCTAAAGATTCGCTCTCTTTACGACGTGCTGGTAAGTAACCACCTAATGCCTCACGGCGAGCCTTCATATACTTAATTTCAGGCGAGTTTTCACTTGGGCGATAAAATGGAACTTCTTCAAGTTGCTCATCGGTAAATGGCAAGTTGAAACGGTTACGTACATATTTAAGCGATTCAAGTTGCATTTTCTTGATTTGATGCGTTTTATTGACCGCTTCAATTTCTTCAGATAAGCCGTAACCTTTAACAGTTTTCGCGAGAATAACCGTTGGCTGACCTGTAGATTTCATGGCTTCTGCATAAGCAGCATATACTTTGTAAGGATCGTGACCGCCACGATTTAAATTATCGATATCTTCATCACTTAAGTGTTTAACTAACTCTTCAGCTTCAGGATATTTACCAAAGAAGTGCGCACGTGTATAAGCACCACCTTTCACTTGATAACGCTGATAATCACCATCTACAGCTTCTTCCATAATGGCTTTAAGCGCACCAGATTCATCTTTAGCAAGTAGTGGATCCCAATGACGACCCCATACTACTTTAATCACGCGCCAACCTGCACCACGGAATAGAGACTCAAGTTCTTGGATGATCTTACCATTACCACGAACTGGACCATCTAAACGTTGCAAGTTACAGTTTACAACCCAAACCAAGTTGTCTAACTTTTCACGACCTGCCAACGAAATTGCACCAGTACTTTCTGGTTCATCCATCTCACCATCGCCAAGATAAGCCCAAACCTTACGATCTTCTTCTTTAATCAAACCGCGGTTCATCAAGTACTTTTGAATATGTGCTTGATAAATGGACATGATTGGACCTAGACCCATCGATACCGTTGGGAACTGCCAATAGTCTGGCATTAAGTACGGATGTGGGTACGAAGGTAAACCAATACCATCAACTTCACGACGGAAATTGTTCAGATGCTCTTCAGTTAAACGACCTTCCAAGAATGAGCGCGCATAAATCCCTGGTGCACAGTGACCTTGATAATAAATCATGTCACCGCCGAAGTTATCACTGTTGGCACGGAAGAAATGGTTAAAGCCAACATCATATAAAGTTGCAGAAGATGCAAAGCTGGCTAAGTGACCACCAAGATCGTCGCCTGTTTTATTGGCGCGAAGCACCATTGCTAAAGCATTCCAACGAATCAAAGCACGAATTCGGCGCTCCATATCTGGATCACCAGGCATTGCAGGTTGCTCTTCTACTGAAATCGTATTTAAGTAAGGAGTATTTAGACGCTGAATGGGAACATGTTTCGCAATCGCACGTTGATACAGTTTTTCAAGAAGAAAGGCTGCTCTTTCCGTCCCCATATGCTGTAAAACAGAGTCAAAAGCGTCCTGCCACTCTTGGGTTTCTTGTGCGTCGGTATCACCGTAATACGCCATATTACACCTATATTCATGCCTATTTGTATGCCCTATATTTAACATATTTTCGCGATACGCAGTTATGGCTATAAATGAATACGACATTAGAATAATATTTCGATAATAAATAGTACTTGACCATTTATTACACAAATTAACACTAAAACGCCAATTCTGCTGTTTTTTTATACAAAGCTTTATTTTAATCTTGAATTTAGTCAGGTGACCTGACTGCAAAAACGAAAATCGCCAAGACTATGCTTGGCGATTTATTCAAATGACTTAACAATGGATGTGTATTAATGAGGTTTGATAATTAATTAAGGCAACATCGCTAGGTAAGTTGAAGGATTTTTACGCTGACCATCTTTGACCACTTCATAATGTAAGTGAGGACCAGTACAGCGTCCAGTACAACCTACATTGGCAATATGCTCACCAGCAGTGACTTTATCACCTACTTTAGCAATTAAGCGTGAAGCATGTGCATATCGTGTGATATACCCATTACCGTGGTTGATTTCGACATATTGACCATAACCTGTGCCCCAACCTGATTTAGTCACTATTCCTGGACCAGTTGCATATATTGGAGTTCCTGTTGGTGCCGCAAGATCCAAACCAGAATGGTTTTCAGCACGTCCGCCCATTGTTCGGCCGCCATAATTTGAACTGACACGACCACTTGGAAGTGGGTGGGTCACTAACCATGAATATGCATTATTTGAAGAGTAACGATTTGAACTTGTCGTCGTAGTTTTTTGAGCAGGGTATTTACTATTAAGCAGCGCATTATTTAATTCGATTGGATCCGCCTTTGCTCGAACTTTCACATCGACTTGTGCTGTCGCTGGAATGTCCATGTCATCAGGATGACTATAAGAACCTTGTGATAGTGTTCTTGTTAACTCTTCCAATCGATCAGGATTGGAGGCTTGTGTGGCATCTAATTGAACTAAATCTGCAAATGCAACCGAAGCTGCTGAAGCTGCTAAAGAAAACGCTAATAAAATACGTCGCGTATACATATAAACCTCATTAAACTGTTCTTACTCAAGTCTCTTGTGTGATCTCTTCCTTGATATCGAAAGAAACAAGCGTTTAAGATTAAGACAAAACAATGTAGGAACAATGTATGTCAGAACCAAAAAATATGTTTCAACAAACAAGACAACACATAAAAACAGGAAACTTATCGTTTCTCACAAAGCAAGTTGCTGACTGGCAGAGACTTACAAAATTAATTCAACCGCTATTGCCCAAAAATGAACAATGGCAAGTTGTCTGTTATCAATACGGTATTTTGACCATCACTGGTGAAAATCAAGCCATGATTAGTCAACTCGGTTACCTTCAAAAACAGTATATTTCTCAGTTATCACAAATCCCTGAACTCAAAGATTTACAAAAAATCCAAGTTCGTCTTCGAGCAAAAAAAGAAATTCCCCAAACACAAACTGAAAATTCCAAAACTTCTTTATGTCCGACAACGCAAGAAATGTTACTCAACGCTGCTAGTTTTGTGAACGATCCTAAGCTTAGCCAAGCTATGATACGTTTGGCAAGCAATAAAAAGTAACAGGACCATTTGATTTAAACGTCATTCACTATTTTAAAGGCAAATTAAGTCACACTTAACAATGTTACACTATAACATTTAACCTGAAGACAATGACTTAGATCACACTTACATATTGAATTGGACAAGACTTTTCGTCATCAAATGTTACAATTTCATAATTAGATGGATCACTCTGAACATTGCGAAGCAGTTGATTATTGAGTGCATGTCCAGATTTGTAACCATCAAACTTCGCAATAATTTGATGTCCGAGTAAATAAAGATCACCCACCGCATCCAATATTTTATGACGTACAAATTCATCAGCAAATCGTAAGCCTTCTTCGTTCACGACACCTGAATCATCAACACCAATTGCATTCTCTAAACTAGCACCCAAAGCTAAATTATTCGCCTTAAGATAATCCAAATCTTTCATAAAGCCGAAAGTACGTGCCTCACTGACTTCATAAACAAATGTTTCCGTTGAGAAATCAATACTGGCAGACTGATATTCTTTGGCAAAGGCTGGGTGATCGAAATCAATCGTAAAATTAAGTTGAAAACCATCATGCGGATTAAAAATAGCGCGCTTATCGTCAATTAATGCTTCTACAGGCTTTAATATTTTTATAAATTTTTTAGGCGCTTCTTGCTCCATCAACTCACCTTGCATGAGTAAATAGATAAATGGACCGGCGCTTCCATCCATAATTGGAACTTCTGAAGCTGATACTTCAATAATCAGATTATCAATACCAAGACCTGCAATCGCACTCATAATATGTTCGATAGTCCCAACTTTGGCATTTTCTTGTACCAAATTCGAACACATAAATGCTTCTTGAATCAGCATCGCATTAGCAGGAATATTTACAGGCGGATTTAAATCAATACGACGAAAAACAATACCCCCATCAGCTACATGTGGTACAAAGTTAATCATTACTTTTTGCCCACTGTGTAATCCGATACCACTCGCTTTCACGACTCGTTTCAGGGTGCGTTGTTTCAACATGTTTCTTCAATATTCATCTAAAATCTAGTATACGTTAGCACATTTAGCCATTGATAAAAATCAAAAAGGTGGCATAAGCGCCACCTTTTCTGTTTGATCATCGTAAACACATTATGTTACATGTTATTTACGCTGTTGATTTTTAAGATAATCTTGAATGCTCATTGGTGCAGATCGAGGCGCTGCAGAAGGCTCAGGGGCTACACTCTCTTGATTCTGACGTTTACTGATTGCTGGAACATCATCTTCATCCAAAGCAGCAGCTTGTCCACCAACTGATGGGTTTACACTCACTGGCGCACGGCGCTTCACTTCCGTTTCATTCGCATTACGAGTTAAACCTGTCGCAATCACAGTAACACGGATTTCATCACGCGCATCTGGATCAAATACTGTACCAAAGAAGACTTCACCTTCATCCAGATCAACAATTTGATTGACAACATCTGTGATAATTTCAGTTTCACGCAAGGTAACATCATTACCGCCAGTGATATTAATTAAAACACCCTTCGCGTTCATAATATTTACGTTGTCAAGCAACGGACTGCGAATCGCAAGACGCGCTGCATCTTCAGCACGATCTGGACCGCTACTCTTACCTTCACCCATCATCGCATAACCGCGTGTGCTCATCGCTGTTTTTAAATCGGCGAAGTCAAGGTTGATATGACCAGGACGCACAACTAAATCAAAGATACTTCGTACTGCGTTAAGCAAGACATCATCCGCTTTGCGATAAGCATCTTGCATCGAGATATCACCATAAACGCTAAGTAGGCGTTGGTTTGGAATGATAATCAATGAGTCAACATGCTTTTCAAGTTCTTCGATCCCTTTTTCAGCAGAACGTTGACGACGACGACCCTCGAAGTTAAATGGAGTGGTGACAACACCAACCGTCAAAATACCCATTTCTTGTGCTATTTCAGCCACGACTGGTGCTGCACCAGTACCAGTACCACCACCCATGCCGGCAGTAACAAATACCATATCTGCACCTTCCAGATGCTGACGGATTAATTCGCGACTTTCTTCTGCTGCAATTTGACCGACATCAGGATTTGCTCCTGCACCTAGTCCACGCGTACTTTGTTGGCCCAATTGGATTTTGAATGGCGCATTCATACGATCCAAAGCTTGTTTATCTGTATTTGCACAAACAAATTTCACGCCTTTGATATCAGATTGCACCATGTGTTGTACGGCATTACCACCACCGCCACCAACACCAAACACAGTAAAACGGGCTTGACCGTTATTATCGGTTTGTTCATCTTCTAAAAATTCAAATGAAGCCATGACCTTAACTTTTCCTAATAAATTTGGCAGTCACTTAAGCCCGTATACTGCCTTGATCTTCAATAATAAAAATTTGTTTTTAGGATGCGTTGCAATCACATTCTTGTCAAGCACATGAAGTTGCTCTTACAAGTTGCAAACAATACTCCCTTAAAAACTAAACTTAAAAAATACCTTTCAATTTGTTATTAAACGCATTCCAACCATTCGCTATGCGCTCTAATAATGGACGCTTATTCACTTCTTCAGGTTGCTCAACCGATTCTTGTAAATCGCTTTGACTAAATAACAGCAGTCCTGTTGCGGTAGAATACATTGAACGTCTTAATGCAGGTAAATGTTGATCATCCGCATATACTTGTAGCGGAGGGTTGCCTAAATGAGCAGAAACACTCAACATACGACGTGATAATGTGATCATACCCTCAATCTGACATGCATCACCACTTAAAACTACACCGTGGTATAAACTTTGTAGCGCACCACGTTGTTGTAACTCATCACGCACCATAGAAAGAATTTCTTCGTAACGTGCAATAATAATCTCTGATAGCTCAATCCGACTGATCGCTTGAGGACCATCGATCGCTTCAAACTCGATCATATGTTCAGGTTTGACTTGCTGTAAATCAACACAACCGTAAAGCAATTTGAGTCGTTCAGCTTCTTCGGTCGTCGTTTGCAATACTGCGGCGATATCACGCGTTACATTTTCACCACCACGTTGAATGGTGTGTGCTAGCACTAAATGACCTTCAATATAAACTGCAATATTGGTTGTACCAGCCCCAATATCCAATAAGCATACACCATACTCTTTTTCATCTTTCAGCAATGCACCTTCAGCCGTTGCTAAACATGAAATCACCATCTTTTCGACAAAAATATTGGCGCCTTTCATTGCACGATCTAAATTTTGCATGGTGCTGATTGGTAGCATCATGAGTTGATAATGCGCCGTCATGCTATTTGCTGAAAGGTTAATTGGATTATGCACCCACTCAGGTGAATCATCCAACTCAAAACCCAATGGGACTGCACTTGCAAGATAATGATCAGAAGTTAAATGACTGGCTTTTGCCATTTCTAAAGCTTTAACCACTTCTGAAGTCGTAATGGTGCGTTCTGGATTAGAAATCGGTGTCCGGCCTGTCGCATAAGCACTTTGCAATTCTGTACTCGGGATCGATACCCATGCTGAATGCACACGACACTCCGCCATATCTTCTGCTTCTTGTACCGCATTCTTAATCGCAGAGATCACTTTTTCAAGGCTAACAATTTTTCCTTTGTTCATGCCTTTATTTCGCGCAGTCGCCATACCGATGACCTGGATATTATCCGGCGCATGCACTTTACCAATTAGAACTGAAACTTTATGTGTCCCAATGTCTATCGCAACAACTGAGGGAACAGCCTCATTCATGATTCACTACCATTTTCTTCATTGTTTATATCTGGCTTATGCCTATTTTTAAAGCCACGTATTATGGCTTTGCAACTCTTGAATCTGCAATGTTAATGTCATTAATGGTTACAACAAACTGACCATTTATAATCTTTGGTGGTGTCGCATTTTTCCATTGAATCGCCAAGCCATTACGGTAACGTAAGTCAATCGCTGAAACTCTTGGCCAAACCACTTTCAGATCTGCTTGAGATAAGTGACTCAATCGTTGCAGTTTGCTCATGGTCTGATCCTGATCCACAATAATACGTAAACCCGAATCGAACTGCATAAACCATGTCCGACGATCTGTTAAATATAGCTCTTTCAAACGCAGATTCACTGGACTAAACAGTTGATTAATTTCATGATAACGTCTCATCATGACTTTTGACTGATCTGACGGACCATGCATAAGTGGTAAATTTGCGTGATTTCTAGAATATGCCTCTGTATAGACTACACCCTGATCACTTAACAGACGTCCTGTTCCCCAACGTGCAATCGGATGTTTCGGAATAACACGAACCTTAATACCGTCTGGCCAAGCTCTAGAAATGACCACTCGATCTACCCAAGAAATCTCTAATGCCTTATCACGAATTTGCTCAAGATCAGCAGTAAAATAATTGCCTGTAATGGTAGGCATTAACTGCTGTTTCACTTGACTAATTTCAGGCTCGGCTTGCAGACCAACCACATCCAAAGATGCTACCTTTGCACTGGTCATGACGCTATATAAGCCATAAATCCCGACCAAAAGTACACAACATGCAAAAATAAGCATGACCCAACCACCCGCATTAATCATTTTCTCTTTGCGAGTCGGTGGTTTGTCATGAATCGATGTAATCGCCGCACGTTTGCGACGCATCGATGGAGGTAGTTGAGCCATAAATTAGTGTGATTCTTTCGCTAAGGTTTGCTCTAAAATAGCCAAACACAAATCTTCAAAACTATAACCTACCGCTTGAGCTGCTTTTGGTACCAATGAATGACTGGTCATGCCTGGAACAGTATTCACTTCTAGCAGCCAAAATTGACCTTGCTCGTCCTGCATAGCATCAATTCTACCCCAACCACTTGCCCCAACAGCTTGAAACGCTCGTAAGCAAAGCGCTTGTAAACTTTTTTCTTCAGCTTCACTCAAACCACAAGGGATACCATATTCAACATCATTACGTTGGTATTTAGCTTCATAATCATAAAAGGCTACATCAGCTGGAGGTTGTAAACGGATGACTGGTAATGGTTGTCCATTTAAAAATGAAATCGTAAATTCACGACCTGTAATCCACTTCTCAGCCATGACCACGGCATCATGTTGAGTCGCTTTTTTAATTGCTTCAGCTAAATCCTCTGCTTTCTCAACCTTACTCATGCCCACACTCGAGCCTTCGTGCACGGGTTTGATAATCAGTGGTAATCCAAGCTCTGCAACGAGTGCTTGTGCATCAGTATCTTTAGAAACAATGCGGTATGGCGCTGTAGGAAGTTCAGAACCTTGCCAAATTTGCTTGGTCTTTACTTTATCCATTCCGATAGCCGACCCCTGCACACCAGTTCCAGTATATGGAATATTTAACCACTCTAATGCGCCTTGGATTTGACCATCTTCTCCACCACGACCATGTAACACAATAAATGCACGATCGTAATTTACCAGTTCAGTCACACTGCGTTCTTGAGGGTCAAAACCCTCTGCATTCACCCCTGAACGTACCAATGCTTCAAGTACAGCCTTACCACTATCTAATGACACCTCACGCTCTGCAGATTTACCACCAAGCAATACAGCAACTTTGCCGAATTTAGAAGCATTTGACACGTTTAGTTCCTTAAACTTATAAAATTTTCAATTTAGCCAAATCATCAAACGACGATTATTTTAAATAGAGCTGGTTCTGAGCAAGCTCAATTGAAATTGCTCCAACGTTACCCGCACCTTGAGTCAATAACAAGTCATTTGCTTGTAACACTTTTTGTATCACATTTGGCAAATTCCCTTCTACTGGATCAATCAAGATTGGTTCAACATCACCACGCAATCGGATACTTCTTGCCAATGAGCGACTATCTGCACCAACAATCGGCTTTTCACCTGCAGAATATACTTCTAATAGCAGTAATTGATCGACTTGTGACAAGACATCAACGAAATCATCAAAACAATCACGTGTACGGCTAAAACGGTGAGGTTGGAACATCATCACAAGTCTACGATCAGGGTGACTTGCACGCGCAGCTTTAATCGTTGCTTCAACTTCTTTTGGATGGTGACCATAATCATCAACCAGTTTGACCGTTCCATCACCTAACTCAAATTCACCTTGAATTTGGAAACGACGCCCTACACCACTAAAACTTTCTAAAGCACGAGCGATTGCAGCATCAGATACACCTTCATCAGTTGCCACACCAATCGCAGCTAACGCATTAAGGATGTTATGCAAACCAGGCATATTAATGGTTAACTTGAGTGGCTCTTTGTTTTTACGAAGCACAGTAAAATGTGATTGCATCCCTTCTTGTACCACATCTACAGCACGAATATCGTTATCTTCGTTAAAACCATAAGTTAAAACAGGTCGACCAATACGTGGCATAATTTCACGAATATTTTGATCATCGCCACACACTACGGCTAAACCGTAGAATGGAAGCTTCTGCAAGAATTGAACAAAAGTATCTTTCAAAACATCGAAGCTACCACCATACGTGTCCATATGATCAGCATCAATGTTGGTGACAATAGCGGCCATTGGTTCTAAATATAGGAATGAAGCATCAGATTCATCTGCTTCAGCTACAATATAACGACTCGCACCTAAAGCAGCATTTACTCCAGAGCGATTAAGCAAACCACCAATCACGTATGTCGGATCCATGTTTTCTTCAGCAAGCATACAGGTCACCAAACTTGTTGTTGTGGTTTTACCATGTGTACCTGCAACCGCAATACCATGACGGTAACGCATCAACTCGCCCAACATTTCCGCACGACGAACTACAGGGATACGTGTTTCAATCGCTGCTTTAATTTCTGGATTTTCTTGGTCAATCGCAGTCGATACAACCAATACATTCGCACCGTTAATATTATCAGCAGCGTGTCCGATATGAACTTTAATGCCATTTTCTTCAAGCTGTGCAGTGGTTTTAGAGGCTTTAATATCCGACCCTGAAACTTTATAGCCTTGGTTTTTTAAGACTTCCGCAATCCCGCACATTCCTGCACCACCAATACCCACAAAATGGATATGCTTGATACGGCGCATTTCAGGAATTTTAATCAGGTTTTTAGCTTTATCAGCTGGGTTCGTTGAAGACATAATTTTCTCTAAAACTTACAAATCTTGAATTAAACCAACCACACGCTGAGTTGCATCTGGTTGAGCTTGTTGACGTGCTTTAACAGCCATTTCCGTCAACAATGTACGGTTCATGAGTGGCAATAAAACTGCTTTTAATGAATCAGGAGTGAGTGTCGCTTGTGGACAAATTTTTGCAGCATTAATATCTGCTAGGAATTTGGCATTCGCGGTTTGGTGGTCATCTACTGCACTTGGCAAAGGTACAAATACGGCTGCAACACCCGCAGTAGCAATCTCAGTGACCGTCAGTGCACCAGCACGACAGATTACAAGATCGGCATTGGCATAGGCTTCCGCCATATTTTCAATAAACGGTTGAACTTCTACCTGTAAATGATCAGGAGCATCGACATAACGTGCCCGCGTGCTATCAGCATGATTTTGACCACACTGATGATAAACACTTAAAGGAACATCTAATTGTTTCAGTGCTTCGGGTACGCGCTCATTCAATGCTTGTGCGCCCAAGGAGCCGCCTACAATTAAAATACGAATAGGTTGATTGGCTTTTTCTCGCTCTTGATATCGCCAAGCAGGACTCAATATCGCAGAAATTTCCTTACGTACGGGATTACCTGTAGTCACGATTTTATGATTTTCTGGAAATGTTTTCGGGAATGCCTGACAGACCGTTTTAGCAACACGAGCCAATTGGGTATTGGTGAAACCCGCTACTGCATTTTGCTCATGAATGATGACAGGAATACCAAGAATACGCGCAGCCAAACCACCAGGACCTGCAACATAACCGCCAAAACCAGCGACTGCATCTACGTTTAATCGTTTCATATAGCGCATTGCGCTAAGCGTTGCTTTTAAAATTTTAAAAGGGGCTTGCAGCTTACGGACGATTCCATTGCCACGCACACCCTGAATATCAATTTGATAAATTGGAATTTGGTGATTTTTAAGCAAGCGGTTTTCCATACCTGAAGGCGTTGCCAACCATGACACTTCGACACCTTGCTGTTGTAATTCCTGAGCAACTGCTAGGGCAGGAAATACATGTCCACCTGTACCTGCAGCCATCATCATGACATGTTTAGGTTGTTTATGCTGAGCTTGTGTCACGGTCTAATTCTTCAAATCTAAGAGCTAACAGAAAATTTTATATAAGGTATCAATTGTAATCACAATCGTATATCCATGAAAGTTTATTTACTTTTTTTCACGGACCCTTTAATTGTTTTTTTCATATGATTTCAGAGTTTAAACTAGATTTATTATGAGGTGTGCCTTTTTTATGTATTTTACCATTCGATCTAGTTTATAACGGACCAAAATAATGATTAATGTGCACATTAATCATTAACACAGTATTAGTTCTATTCTTCCTTCGTATCTGCGCTACCGCCATATTGGATATAAACTTATGTCTAAATGGTATGAGGCAACAGTTCTATTTATGATATTGCTATATCTCATTGAGATTCAGCTCGCGAATAAAAGGATTTTTAAACGCAAATGTCAAAAATATCATCTTATGACATTTGGATTATTTTGGCAGGCTACCTTGCTGCAATTCATGTCGGTAAACTTTCTGCTGTTATTCCAATTCTTCAAAAAGATTTAAATCTAAGTTTCACCCAAGCAGGCCTATCCTTATCACTGGTTCAAGGTGCTGGAATGCTATTTGCCCTGTGTATTGGTGCTGTATCTGAGAAAATAGGACTCAAAAAATGTCTTATTTTTGCACTCATTCTATTGGGGATGAGTAGTTTTGCAGGCTTATGGATTGATCATAGTATTAGCCTTTATTTTTTTCGATTTATGGAAGGCATTGGATTTCTCACCATTAGTCTTTGCGCTCCCGCAATTTTAAAACGCCTAAGCACGCCTGAAACCATGAATTTTAAAATGGGGTTATGGAGTTCTTATATGGGAGTTGGGGTTAGTCTTGCTATTTTGACCATCCCTGTATTACTCGAATGGCTCAGTTGGCAACACATTTGGGCATTATTTGGTGCCTTGTGTTGGCTGGTTGCCTTGATGATTTACCATTTTTTACGTTATGACGATAAGCAAACCACTGTAACGACAAAGGCACTGAGCACATCAACCTCCAACTCTTTTTTATCTATTGTTAAAGTCACCGTGACCCATCCACCCATTCTCTGTCTAGCCGTTATCTTTGCTTGCTATACCAGTCAATGGATCACACTCACAGGTTTTTTACCCAGTCTTTATGTCTCATTCAATATGGATTTAAAGCTTGCAGGAATTTTGGTGTCAATGGTTGTATTATCTAACTTAGGTGGAACCTTTGGCGCAGGCGTATTACTTCAAAAAGGCATAGCTCCTTTTAAATTACTTCAATTTAGTTTTTTAAGTCTAATTTTATGTAGCTGGGTTGTATTTTCACAACCCTATTGGTTGATTTTTGAGTTGCAATATTTGTGCGCTATTTTGTTTTCTTTTATCGGTGGCATTATTCCGACGACCGTCTTTGCCAATACGCTTAGATACGCACCACAGGTCAATGCAGCAGCATCCAGTATGGGCTTAGTGCTGCAAATTTCTGCATGTGCGCAGTTCCTTGTTCCCCCAGCAACAGCAGCTCTCGTTTCGTCTTCTCACCAGTGGTCCAATGCCGCATGGGTTACCGTAAGTCTTTCCACCCTAGGACTATTGACCAGCTATTATTTATTTAAAATATATACGCAAAAAAAAGAGCCTATTTAGGCTCTTTTTTGCAGATCAGCTAACGTCCAGCTTCCAAAACATCAAATAATGTATCTGCGATAGAAGTACCAAATTGTGCGTCTATTTCACGTATACACGTTGGACTAGTCACATTAATTTCTGTTACATAGTTTCCAATGACATCAAGACCAACAAATACCAGCCCCTTCTCACGCAAGAATGGTCCAACTTTAGCAGCAATCACCTTATCATTTTCAGTCAACGGACGTGCTTCACCACGCCCACCAGCAGCAAGGTTACCTCGCGTTTCACCATTTTGTGGGATACGCGCTAAACAATATGGAATTGGCTCACCATTGACCATCAGAATACGCTTATCTCCATCCACAATTTCAGGAATATAACGTTGCGCCATAATCGGTTGCTGACCCATTTGAGTCAACATTTCCAAAGTTGAACCGATATTTGCCCCTGCACCGGTTAAACGGAAAATCCCCATACCGCCCATCCCATCTAGCGGTTTTACAATCACATCTTGATGTTCAGCAATAAACTCTCGGATTAAACTTTGCTGTGAAGTTACCAAAGTCGGAACCTGCAGTTCTGGAAATTGTGTAGCGAACAGCTTTTCGTTACAGTCTCGCAAACTTTGAGGTTTATTGATAATCCAGGAACCTTCACGTTCCGCTTGTTCCAGAATATAAGTTGTATAAACAAAGTTCATATCAAAAGGTGGATCTTTACGCATGAGCACAACATCGTATGCGGCTAAAGATTCTTTCTGTTTTTCACCAAGTTCATAGTAATGATTATAATCCTCAAACACTTTAAGTGGTGAGATCAAACCAAAAGCTTTGCCTTGATCGATATATAAATCTTCCTGAAGTGCATACCCTAACTCATGACCGCGACGTGCAGCAGCCCAAAGCATTGCCATGGTCGAATCTTTTTTGAGGTTTACATTTTCGATGGGATCCATCACCACAAGTACGCGCATGATCTGTTCTCTATTTTATCAATGAAGCGATTATAACGAAGTTTAGTGAACGATCTACTGATCTATCAAAGGATCAATTGTATAAATTCAGAGAAGCTCTTTCCTATTTCTGCTGAGCACTAGAATTTGGATTCATATCAAACTACTAAAAAAAATAATAAAAAATGGCGCAATAAGCGTCAGGAAAAATCCACTGAGAATTGCAATTTGTACATCTAATGGTGAACAATTGTTTTTTACAAAGGGTAAAGTTGAGTCCATCGCCGTGGCACCACATACACCAATGATTGGCTTTGGATAACGCTGACCTAATAAATACAACAATGCAATCGCATAAAACTCTCGTACAAGATCTGTGATTAAAGCAAAAGTTCCCTGCTCAGGTCCTAAAACTTTAGCAACTAAAGGACCAGAAAGAGAGAACCAACCAAATCCACTCCCCATCACAACGAGTTCGACAAAAGATTGAGTCATGATATGACTCGTCAAATAAGCCGCAATAAATAGTGCAATGATTGAAAAAAATGGCACTTTAATATGATTCATAGTGAGGGCTTGAATTTTAATCGTAGACAAATCCACTCCGATTAAAAAAATCAACACATACAATAGTATCGCGCTTAACATTTCCCCTGATAAAGTCTTGGGTAATAGCCAATATAGCCCCATCCCGATCAACACCATTCCAATCGCAATCAAGCATTCGGTAATAGGTTTGAGCATATCCTTGAATGATTTTTGGTGCTCAGCCTTAAAGTGGCTACGATTAAATAAAAGTCCAAAGGTAATCACACTTAACACTGTAGAATAAATAAAAGCTTCAATTAATATTTTTGAACCAAGATCTTTATCAAACAAGACACTGCCAAATTGAAAGCCTATAGAGATGAGGAGCAACCACACCAAAAACGTAATTTGACCAACCAATATATTGCGAACTTGAACGTTTGCAGCTTTACCTATGCCCCAACCCAATATAAGAGAAATGAGAATAGGTAAAAGCGAAATTATTAAATTTTGAATCATATTTTTTGCTTTGTAAGAGAGAAATCAATCAAAATCATCCAGCGCTCACCAGCCTCAGCATTTGTGCCTTGATCTATTTTTCTAATAGGTGATACATAATGTGAAACTGCTGGATCGTGTACAGCAAAACTTTCAGAAGCTTGTCTCAACGTAAATTTTTGATAAATATTATAATTATTTACCTCATCTAAACGCTTATTTCTTTCCTGAGGTGATGCAATAAAGTTTTCACCTCCTTCAATGTTATTGCTCCTATAAAACAAATGAGCAAATGTGAATGGCTCACCATCCTGATGAAAACAATTAGGCGAACTAATTCCTAGCTGATCGGCATGAGTTGAACGCAGTTTGACAAAATGGACACCCACGTAAATTGGCAGATAGGCATTTTCCAAACCAAAAGTAAGTTGATAATCATCTACAATCAAATCATTAAGATATTGCGTAGATTTAGCTTCTTGGCTCAACGCGTTAAAATAACGAATCGACTGATGCTCGGGATTGTTCCCTCCCTGATCATATCCAGATAACTCCTGCCCTATATTATCACGCACTGTCGGCAACCAAATAGGCTTAAGATCTTTTTCCCAAGGTAAAATTAAGGCATTTCCGTATCTTCTAAACCTTTGAGTATGTGTAGGTGCAAAAGGATCTTTTTCAAGTTTTTCAAACTCTTTAGCTAGTAATAGTTTAGAAAAATGATCCACCTCTATAGATTTATAATGTAGATACCCTTTTGCTTTGAAGGTATTCTTCAAATCAATTTCTTGATGTTTTATAGCAGTCAAATTGCTATACGATTCAGTATTAGCGTCTAATTGATCAAGCACAATTAATCCTTAAGAATAACTAAATAAATATCATAGTTACGCTAAAATTATTACGTTTTTATTAAGATTTACTCACAAAATAATATTACTATTTCAAATTAAATTATTAAGAAAAATTACAAAATTATTGTTACAACTTCAAATACAAGTTACATCAAACATTAACATCGTTGAATAAAACTAACAGGACTTGCTATTCCAACAATAGGTACAAGTCCATGATTAAAATAATTTCTACACTCTGTTTACTCACTATCAGTTCAATTACTTTAGCAGCAGGCAATCCTACACGAGTCGGTGATGTACTCGGTCGAGACCTCGACGTTCCACTCGTTGGTGCATTAGGGCATACAGGTGTATATGTAAGTTCAAACAATATTGTTCAAGTCATGAACAAAACGGCATATGTAGATGTGATTGAATATGTCAGCTTAAGTGGATTTAAAACTACAAAATATTGGGGAGCAAAGGCCAAAACAAGTTTTGGATATAAATCTCCTTACTCATCTGCTGCTAATCAAATCACTGCGATTTCAAATCAGCAACGACCTCATGTCGCTTACACGCTGTATTCAGCAACACCGAACCCAGCTGTGCAAGTCTGTTCACAATATAACTCCAACGGTGCTTGTAGCAAATATACATGGCAAAAGGGAACGTTCCGATGTGACAGCTTTACGAAATGGCTCTACACTCAGACAGGTAATGGTAATCTAGGAGGAATCACACCGCGTGGAACTTTCAATAGTAGCTTACTCACAATTACACGAGTGTAAATAAATCATTCCATTATATTGCCTTCACATCTCTGATGTTGAAGGCAACGACAGCTTAATATTTTAATATTATGAATAAGAAAAATATTTTTTTGGTTATTTTGATCTTCGTGATCTGTGCAGTAATTTTATGGATGTATTTGAAATCGACAGCAGATACGACTCAAAGTATATCAAATCAAAATAATAATACGTCAACGCTAAAAAGCAATGAAGATCGCGCGACTAGCTTGTCTGAAAATACTGCAGATATGAAACTCAACACTAACCTACCCGTATGGGCAAAAAAGTTACTTCAACTGGATCAATCTGCTGCGAATCGAGAAGAAAAAATACATGATTTAATTCAGCTCCTTGAACAAAACCAGCATGATGAAAATGCAATAGAAGAAATCCTGACTCAACTTACTTCTCTCAATCCTTTAGAAGCAACTGAACAAATTTTGCCATTTCTCACACATCAAAATCCTAAAATTCAAAGCTTAGCGATAGGCGCACTGAATAATGCGATGTTGCTGACTGATCGAGAACATGAACTCAAAAAATCCCTACCTGAAAATGATTTGATTCGACAGAAAATTAGTCACGCTTTAGAGCAACGTTTTCAGGATCCAAATTTAGATCCAAAGGTTAAACAAGTTCTTATTTCTAGCCTACCGCATACCGCATCTGTCCAAACTCAGCACAATCTTGTACAAGAACTTCTTCAACAAAATTCTATCTCACCAAACGAAGCACAATTTCTTTCTCAATATCTGCTAAATGGTCAGGGAAATAACACAACTTTAGAACAACTTGCGCATAAAAATCCGAAGATGATTGAAGACATTATTGCGAATTTAAATAATCAAATTGTCGACCAACCAGCTATTGTTGAAGTTCTGAATAATGATCAAAAAAAGCAACTACATAATTTTATCTTACAGCATCCACCAAGCTCGAAAGATGAAAGCTATGGATATAAAAATGATATATGGCGATTTTCTTTAAACCAACTTCAACAATAAATAAAAGTTAGACTGGTTTTATATGAATATTTTTCAAGCTTATAATTACATAAAATTTACATTTAAAATAATTAAATAACTTCTCACTCCTATTTTAACTATAAATCAATATAGATTTAATACATTAATCTTTTTTATTTTAAGCTAAATTAATATTACATTTTAATCATTCATGATTTCATTTTTTAATCGTGATGACTAAATATTTAGCACTCCAATAATCATAGTTATAAATTTAATGAGGGCATTATGAAAATAGTTTTAATTGGTGCAACAGGCATGGCAGGTTCTCGTATTCTTGAAGAGCTTGTTTCACGTGGACACTACGTCAAAGCGATTGCGCGTAATACAAGCAAAGTTTCAGATACAGAGCGTGTGTTAACTGTAGATTTAGATTTAAATGATCAAGAAGCACTTGTAAATGAGCTGAAAGGTCAAGATGCTGTAATTAGTGCAGTACGTTTCCAAGGTCTTGATATCAATTCACTTCTTAATGCTATTCGTGAATCAAAAGTTAAACGTTATATTGTTGTTGGTGGCGCTGGCGGTTTAACTGTACCAAATCAAAATGTGCGTGTAATCGATACAGAAGACTTCCCTGATGCATATAAAGCTGAGGCGGAAGCAGGCATTCAGTTCTTTGATAAGTTAAAACAAGTGGACGACATTGACTGGACCTTTATTGCTCCTGCAGCGGAATTCGGTCCTGGTAAGCGAACTGGTGAATATCGCTCTGGTAAAGATGAACTTATCGTTGGTGAAGAAGGCAGTAAAATCTCTGCAGAAGATTTCGCAGTAGCGCTCAGTGATGAGCTTGAAAATAATAACCATATTCAAGAGCGCTTTAGCGTAGGTTATTAATATTCAATGATATTATTAAAAAAGGAAGCTTAGGCTTCCTTTTTTATTATTTATTTCGCTCTATGAGATATTTTAAATAAATGAGATGAATGAAATCTAAAGAGGTTATAATATTTATATAAATAAAATTTAAAAAGTAGTATTTTCATGAATTATCTTGAGTATTTTTTATATATTTTCACTGTCATTATTATGATTGCCACTCCAGGCCCTGTTATGATTTTGGTGGCCAGTGCAGGTGCAAAAGGTGGTTATCGAAAAGCATTACAAACCATTTTAGGCACTAATGTCGCCTCACTATGTTTAATTGCGCTTTCAATTCTTGCACTTAAGGGTGTTCTTCATTTTAATGAGCATATTTTCAACATCATCAAAGTCCTAGGATGTCTTTATATTGGCTATTTAGGTTTTGAAATTCTTAGAGAAACTTTTCAGCACAATCAAACTGCCTCTTCAAAGATCAAGCCGATGGATAGCGGTTTTTCCAAAGGGTTTTTAGTTGGAATTTCCAATCCAAAAGATATTATTTTCTTCACTGCTTTTTTTCCGCAGTTTATTCAAATTACACCAAATATAGATTTAAGTTTGTCGCTGTTAATCATCACATGGATTCTTCTAGATTTTGTCGTACTATCTTTGGTCTATTTAGGTTTTAACGCTATTTCTCAACAACGTATTTATTCAAAAATCTTAGCCTTGTGTGGCGCGATCCTCATGACCATCGCTGGGTATGGGATATTCAGCACAGCGCTCTTTTATGAGTCTCTTTAACTTATTTAAACTACAATTTATGAATGAATTTATTCCCGGGGTTTCTAATGATGCAACCCGCCATGATCGTCTTTTATTCAGAAGATAAAAATCATTGATTAGATGATTCTTGCCTGCGATCAGGTTATGCATTTGATATACCCCACCGTGGCAAAATCGTCCTTGAGTGATGAGGTTACAAGAACTGAATGAAAAGTTGGGCATAACGTAAAAATGTAATTTGTGTGATGCAGATAAGAATTTCGCATAACGCCTATTATGTTAATTTTAGAGAAACTATTACAAATATAATATTACTTTTGCATTCTCAAATAAGCCGTTATATTTCTTAAAAAATCTATAAAGAACTGTTATTGCTGATTATTATTTTTTAAATCAGGCCGAATTTTATAAATATTATTTTGGAGTTCAAAAATATGACTGAGAGCTTTTCCTATCAGTAAAATATTCTCTCTATTTTCTAGTGATGGATCCGATTGAATCTTACTAGGAATACTGTCTAATAATATTGCGGCTTGATATAAATCATCATTTATTTTTTTTAATTGATCCATTTTTCTCTTCTATAGATGTTGGTAAGGATCCCAATCATATTACATTGAGATCCTGATTTATTAGACCGTGGTATATATTGTTTTAGCTTCTCTAGTTTCTGAACTAAAAAGGTTTAATAATCTATTCGATGATGGCACAGGAAGATTTGGTGGATTCCAGTCACCTGTAGTGATGCATGTATTTAAAGAGTTTCCACACTCTGACATTCCACCGCTACCAGCAGACCCATAGACATCAATACAGTCTGCATAATATTCTGCACACAATTCTTTAGTTAAATAATATGAAGGCGTTGTAGGATCATATGCAAGAGCAAGACTACTAGTCATTATTGTACTAATTAAAACTATTTTTTTTAATAACATAAGAAAACCAACTTTATTGTTAATTTGATATTTAAATATAGTTTATTAAAAGTTAAGCATTATTAAAATTACTTAAATCAAACATATTTTTAAATAAATTTACTTCTATTTAACATAATGGTCGTTATGCGAAATCAAAAATAGTAGATAAGGATCCTATTTTGACCTTAATACAAAACGTAACATTTTGATTTAAATTAAGAAAATATAAATATTTTAAGAAATATTTTTATATAATATCTCTTCAATGAAAGAAGCTTTTACCTTTCTATAATCATCTTCTTCAAATCCAATACAGTCGATTTTTAACTGATTATATTGATCTACTAAATGTGGTGAAGAAATTAAGATATCTCTAAAAGTTAGAAAATTTAAGTACAAAGAATCTTCAGTAATAACTTGAAATGCTATATCTTTCTCAGAGTTAATAGCTTCTAGCATGCAAAGATCATTTGTTCTTAACGTATTGCTTTTCTCTCTAAAATTTAATTTTTTTAATAAATTTATAGATTTTTTAAACTCTTTTTCAGGGATACAAACTAAAATATCGAGATCACCCTTAGAATATGCATTAGGTATTGCTGAAGATCCTATATGCTCAACTCTAGCATTTGGAAGTAATCTTATAATTTTCTTTTCATATTCATTAAAAAGAATTTTCAATTCATCTTGATAAGCACTTGCAGGAAAAAATTTCATTATTCTAAAAACTAACTATTAATTCAGAAATACTTTATCAAACATAAAATCTCTTATGTGAAATATATTAAAACAATAACTAAAGAAATTAGGTGTTCTTTTAAGGAAAAATGAGTAATCAAATTAAATGAGTATTTTTTAATCAACCATGTAATCCATGGTGTACATTGTTTCTAGTATTTGTCATCTTGGATGTAATTATTCGTTCTTTTATTATAAATAAATATAGAGCAGGAAGTTCTAGAAAATAAGATATGGATAAACAGGGAATGTTAAACGTCCAGCACCATTAAGCCTCTTATTAAAAAGCCCGACATGATGTCGGGCTTTTTAATAGAAATAATTACCAACGGCTCAATCTACCATTGTACAACATATCATTGATCTCACTTTGAGTTCTCCATGAACATTGGACAGTCGGATATTGATCCCCTCGATTAGAATGATAATCTCTATGGCGATCAGCAACTCTGTCACAATCAGCGATTTTATTATAAGGTCCACCTATTAGATGCCAAGTCTCTCCATGAGAATTATGTTTACATAATAGGAACAAGGGCTTATTAGCAAATACCAGAGTAGCTAATGAAGCTAATAATCCCCCAATAATAATTTTTTTTAATTTCATAATTAATTTCCTTTTTTAATCTACTCTTAATTATAATATAATAATATTTTTTAAAACACAAAAGGTATTTTCAGGTGATATTATGAGAAATATATTATATTTATTCTTATGTATGTCTTTTACACTAATAGCTAATGCTGCTTATGCATCAGATATTAATGATAAAAGTGAAATAATTAAGAAAATTAATTCTTGGTTAACTGAACATGTCGTAGATGAATTTGTAGAAGATAAAAAAGTTCCACAAGAAACATTTTATAGTAGTGCTGCTATAAACGTTGATGTGATGATGGTTGGACAAAGACTGAAGTATGATTATGATCGTCCAGTTTATGTTGAAGCCTATGATAATATTAAATGGTCAGACATGAAAAAAAATAATAATGGTAAATATTTAACAATTAATAAAGAAAATGTTAATGGGTTCTTGTTTTTTAAGAAACCTAACATAAAGTTGATAAAAGTAAATACTTATAAATCACCCCGTCCAACAAGAGAAGTTACAGATACAATAGAATTCCCTTTAACGAAAAAAGTTAGTAAAAGTGAGATTAATAAACTTGAACTACTGTTAAGTCAGTTAGCTAATAGTAAATAAAAAAAATGATGTGATTATTCAATTACCACTATTTCTATAGACTTTCTTTTAATTAGATAGAATGAGAATTAAAGAAAGATATTTCATAATAGAGTAGTAAGGCGTATGATCCTCGTGAAAATCATTTTTATATTATTTGGTTACTAAAAAATCCTGTTTTAACTCATTTCTATTAGTCACCAATCTAACTACTAGAAAGC
Organism: Acinetobacter sp. 25-47-130; assembly: GCF_056779705.1. NCBI lineage: Bacteria > Pseudomonadati > Pseudomonadota > Gammaproteobacteria > Moraxellales > Moraxellaceae > Acinetobacter > Acinetobacter sp. 25-47-130. The sequence goes on from NZ_JBWYII010000002.1 coordinate 293,314, forward strand.
TTATATTTTTAAGAAATAAATATTGTTAAACCTTTAGATAAGGCTCAGATCATGAAAATTTATAGCTTAGCTTTAATTGCTATTTTTTGTTCATCTACTTACGCAAAAAAAGTTGATAGTTTTTCTTCATTACAAGATGCTCATGAGGTTATAGACGAAGCAGGGCTCTATACCCAAGAAATAGTAGGTAATAATATCCGAGCTGATCTTTTTTCATTTGAGAGTTCAGGATGTTCAACTAGTTATTCAATAATGTTTACTGATAAAGATCGTAGTGGCAATAATGGAAAATATCTGCGAGAAATTTCTATAGATTGGACAAGAGCTAGTGTGAGAGGAGATGGATATACGATTAATAAGCTTTATGTTGGTCCTGTAAAATATTCACAATATACTTTATTAAATGGATGGAAGTTAGATCCTACAAGAACAGGCGGTGCTGCTATATGGTACGTAAAAGATAGTCATGCTAAAAAGATGAATGCAGCTCTTGATTACTTACATGAAAAGTGTAAATACAAATAAACTACCGGTGATGCTATGAGTTTTTACAAAAAATTATCTTCTACATTCCTAGGGATAACCTTAATCTGTGGTGCAGCATATACAAATGCACAAGATACTAGATATACATTTTGTCGTTCTCTAATTACAGAAAGTGCTATATCTTGGGATAAATCATTTTGGGTTGTATCTTCAGTTTTCCGTAATAACTTGAGTATATCTCGCTCAGATATTGGAATAAAAAATAGTTTTAATTCTTTTATTGAAGCTGAATTTGGTGGTCAAGCCCGTATGGCTATTTGTTTTCATGAAGATGATTATCAAGATGCATTAGATGAACGAAATGATCTCATTAGTGAATATAGAAATAGTGATGAAGATTATAAAACTGTACATTGGTCATATCGTGGTGATTAAAAGAGATTATCTAAATAACTATCACTTTCTTAAATATTTTTAATTAGATTTTGATCGAAAATACTAGGTATCCACCAAAATTTTAGACATACATAACTATCTTCTTCAGGGGTTTTTCATAATCTAATGAAAAACCCTTTAAAATCATAAAATTAGAGCAAGTTGTATCCAGTTTGGATGAACCGCCAACTTTTAATGATTTGATTAGGCGCATAATTACGTTAACTATCTGCAATATTTTATCTATTCTTTAATTAGACGACTTTATCAAAAATTGATAAGTGGATTTACTTAATCCTCTTGATTTAATATCAAACCTTATTCGAATTTTTATACATGAAAAAAAGCTCAACCATAGGGTTACTGAGCAAAAGAGAAAATTTTAATAATCTTTTCATATTAGATTCATCATTTTTAAGTAAGAATAATACTTCCTGAACAGGATGCAGACGAGTCATTAAAAACTAGATAAATAATAGATGAAGATATTATATATTATCTAAAAATATGAGTGTATTTTATCATCACCTAGAGGTCAATTAGAATAGAAATGAAAAATTTTAGCGTTAATGATTTAGATTTATTGATTGAAAAATATCGAAAAGCAGACAAAGAAGTAAAGAAAATCCTAATCGGTTATAAATTATTTGGTGAATTAATGAATGATTCTAAATTTCATGAAGAAGTTATCAATTCAGCATTAAGTACTACGAAAAGAAAATATAAGAAAATAAAAATAAGAATCACAACAGATGAATATCAGCTGGATTTTGAATAAAGGTATGCTAAGTATCCAATACTCAAATTCTCTTAAATTATCCAAAAATTTGTCCGCAGAAATTGGGGATGGATTTGATTCCGAGAGGCATATATCTTATAGGGAATTGCGGTTTTTGATCACTTTTTAACCATTTTTATTGGCGAAAAATGACAAATATGCTCAAAAAGAAACCGAGATGTTTCAAAGTCGGTTTTTTGCTGTTTTTTGGGGTGGGTGGGAATTTTTAAGTTATTGATTTTAAATAATTATTTTAGTTTCATTTCGCATAACGACCATTATGTTAAATGAGGCGGATTTATTTAATCCGCTTACCATTTTTATCGATGATTATTTCACCATCTTCTTTAGTAAAAGCACCTATTTGAGGTGCAGATAAAATATCTAAAACGAGTTCAGATGGTCTACAAAGTTTTACACCGATCTCAGTTACTACGAATGGACGATTAATCAAAATTGGATACTCAAGCATAAAATTAATGAGCTGTTCATCTGTCCAGTGTGGCTGATCCAATTTATGAGTTTCAAAAGGTTCTACATTTTTACGAATAGCTTCATGTACAGAAAGACCTGATTTTTCAATTAAATTAATCAGTTCTCTCTTGCTCGGAGGGTTGAGAAGATACTCAATAATTTCAGGTTCCTCTCCGGTATTTCGAATTAAAGCCAGTGTATTTCTTGATGTTCCGCAAGCAGGGTTGTGATAGATCTTAACTTTTGATGACATTGGATTAACTCAAAGCTTAGTAATATTGCATTTATATACGGATATGCGTATATTCGCAATAGCATATATTGGAGTGTAGATGATGGATCAAGCAGATTTCTTTAAATGCCTATCTGACCCGACACGTCTAGATATTTTAAAAATTATTTTAGCAAGACAAAATGTATGTGTTTGTGAAATCACAGAGATATTACAACTGAGCCAACCCAAAATTTCTCGTCACTTGGCTTTACTCCGTAACCTCTCAATTTTGCTAGATGAGCGCAAGGGACAATGGGTGTATTACCGATTAAATCCTGATTTACCAGAATGGGTAAATGCAGTGCTCAATGTCTTAAATGATGAAGTACTGAATAAACCTGCAAGCAACTTATCTATCTCTATGCAATGCGAGTAATTCAATGTCCGGATCAAAGCTCTCATTCTTAGATCGAAATCTAACGCTATGGATTTTTATTGCCATGGCATTAGGAGTAGGTATTGGTGTATTTTTTCCTCAAGCATCTGTGGTACTCGATCAATTAAGCATTAATTCAGTGAATATCCCTATCGCAATAGGGCTTATTTTGATGATGTATCCACCACTTGCCAAAGTAGACTATGCGACTTTGCCTAAAGTCTTTGAGGACAAGCGAACCCTTACATTATCTCTCGTTCAAAACTGGCTAATAGCACCTTGCTTAATGTTTGGTTTGGCAATCATTTTTTTACATGCCTATCCTGAATACATGACTGGCCTAATTCTCATAGGCTTAGCCCGATGTATTGCGATGGTCCTCGTCTGGAACGATCTGGCATGTGGGGATAATCAATATGTCGCTGCCTTAGTCGCGTTTAACAGTATCTTCCAGATCTTATTCTTTAGTACTTATGCCTGGTTATTCTTAACCTTCTTACCACCATTCTTTGGGGTAGAAGCACAAATCATTAATGTGAGCTTTTGGACAATTACCCATGCTGTTCTTATTTATCTAGGTATTCCGTTCTTACTTGGGTTTTTAACCCGACTGATTTTGGTTAAAAAGAATGGTTTGGCTTGGTATCAGGATAAATTTATCCCAAAGATTAGCCCAATCAGCCTTATTGCCCTTTTATTCACGATTGTAGCCATGTTCAGTCTTAAAGGTGGTGAAGTGGTTAGCCTTCCTCTAGATGTACTTAGGATCGCTATTCCTTTGACAATTTACTTTGTTGCGATGTTCTTCATCAGCTTCTTTATGAGTAAGTGGATGGGTAACGATTATCCTAAAACAACTGCTATTTCCTTTACTGCGGCAGGCAACAATTTTGAATTAGCACTGGCTGTAGCGATTGCCACTTTTGGATTAGCTTCACCTGTGGCTTTCACAACCGTGATTGGTCCGCTTGTTGAAGTTCCTGTATTGATTGCCTTAGTGACAGTTTCGCTATGGCTGAGAAAAAAAGTGTTTAAAGAGGCATGAGTCGAATTAACCTACCAAATATTGATCCTAGTCTTTTAGAAAAACCGACTTTAGAAAAAGTTCAGGCAAAGAACCTTAAACATCCACCAAGAATACTGCTTTTGTATGGCTCAAATCGTGATAGATCATATAGCCGTTTAGCTGTTCAGGAAGCTGGTCGAATCCTTGAATATTTTGGTGCGGAAGTGAAAATCTTCCATCCAAAAGGGCTACCCCTCCCTGAAGATGGTGATATGCAACATCCAAAGGTTAAGGAACTCCATGAACTCTTAGCATGGTCAGAAGGCATGGTGTGGTGCTCTCCTGAGCGTCATGGCTCAATGAGTTCGATATTGAAAGCTCAAATTGATTGGATTCCATTAGCAGCGGGTGCAATCCGTGCAACGCAAGGTAAAACCTTAGCTGTAATGCAAGTTTGTGGAGGTTCGCAATCCTTTAATGCTGTAAATCAATTACGTATTTTAGGGCGTTGGATGCGTATGATCACGATACCAAATCAGTCCTCAGTCCCTAAAGCATTTCTAGAGTTTGAAGAGGATGGTCGTATGAAGCCTTCTTCTTATTACATGAGGATTGTCGATGTGATGGAAGAACTTTATAAATTTACGCTTTTAACCAGGGGACAGTCCTCATATCTCACTGACCGTTACTCTGAACGTGTAGAAAGTGCAGAAGAGCTTTCAAAGCGTGTGAATCAAAAGAGTATCTAGATTTCCTAAAATTAACATAATACACCTTATGCGAAATGATTTTTTATTAAATACAAATCAATAACTTATATCAATATAAAAAACCCAGACCTATAGATCTGGGCTTTTTTATAGATTCTTCAAGTTCCACGCTTATTTATTAAGCAATGTTTCACATTAATATTAAGTAGAACTTTATAAGACTTAGATTCCGTACTTCACACGGTACGCTTCCATTTTCGCTAAAGCATCTTTGTCGCCTTTAGCATCTAAGTAATCCATTAAATCTTTCATTGTGATAAGCGCATGTACAGGAATTTCAAGCTCTTTTTGAACTTCTTGAATCGCAGACAATTCACCTTGACCTTTTTCTTGACGGTCAAGCGCAACCAATACACCCGCTATTTGCGCGCCTGCATTTTTTAAAATGGTCACAACTTCACGAATGGCTGTACCCGCAGTGATCACATCATCAATGATCCATACCTTTTTACCTTCAACTGAAGCACCAACTAAAACACCACCCTCACCGTGATCTTTAGCTTCTTTACGGTTGAAGCCCCAAGGTACACTTACACCGTGGTTTTGTGACAATGCCACAGCCGTTGCAGCGACAAATGGAATCCCTTTATACGCAGGGCCAAAAATCACTTCAACATTATCACATTCAGTTAATTTTGCTGCATAGCCAGAAGCCAAGCCAGTTAAGGCTTCACCGTCATTTAACAAACCGGCGTTGAAAAAATAAGGACTCACACGACCTGATTTTAAAGTAAACTCACCAAATTTAAGCACACCACGTGATAATGCCAGTTCGATAAAAGCTTGTGGATTAAATGCCGCTTGTGCTGTCATGAGGTGCTCCATTTATTAAATTGAGGTTAAACTCGAGCATGATACCAAAGAGTAGCTATCCTAGTGATCAAAAAATTTTACGTGTCGTATCAATCAACGTAAATGGTCTTCGTTCTGCAGAAAAAAAAGGAATTTTTGACTGGATGGCAACTTCAGATGCCGATGTCATTTGCATGCAAGAATCCCGTATTACACACGAACAATGGACAGATAAATTTAAGCCCGAAGGTTGGTATACACACCTATTCCCAGCTGAGCGTCCTGGCTATGCTGGTACCGCAATCTATAGTCGTTTGCCGTTTATCTCAGTTACCGATGGTCTGGGTTTTGAATTGGCTGATTCACAAGGTCGTTTTATCTCAGCAGAATTTGATCTAGGCTTAGAGAAAACAGCTCATATTTGCTCACTCTATTTACCATCAGGTTCTTCTGGTGAAGAAGCACAAGCCCGTAAAGATCACTTTCTAAATGAATACAAGCAGATCTTGAAACAATGGCGTGATGAAGGTAAATCTGTGATTGTTTGCGGTGACTACAATATCGTACATAAACGCATTGATATTAAGAACTGGTCAGGCAATCAAAAAGCTTCAGGTTGTTTACCACATGAACGTGCATGGCTCGATCATATTTATGATGATTTAGGCTATGTCGATACCTTCCGTGAAGTGCGTAAAGAAGCAGAACTTTATTCATGGTGGTCAAACCGAGGACAAGCCCGTGCCAAGAACGTGGGTTGGCGGATTGACTATCAAGCTTGCTCACCAGATTGGAAAGATCGTACTGTGAATGCATGGGTATATAAAGAAACGTGGTTTAGCGATCATGCCCCTGTCATTATCGATTATAAAATTTAGTGCCGTGCAAACTGAGTGAACAACTGTTTACTAAATGCACGCTAATTGCTCACAAATCTTGTCGTGTTAACGTATTTTTATTCCGACTAATTCAGTGCATTATTGTCGCACGGCACAGGGACATGTCAGGATGACAATAGGGATTGGAAGCCGTAGGATGAAAAGAAAATAAATTTCGGTTTATTTTCCAAGGATGAAGACATTGGACGTTGAATTGAGACCCGCATGATCAGGATGATTTAATGCGGGTTTTCTCTATTTAAAAGATCAATACAAATTTTAAGATAAGAAATTTTCCACCATTTTATTGATAACCACCATGAAGCCACACTGTAGATTTCAAACCTATTTAAAATATTCTGATCACATGTATGTTTTTGCGTAAATTTTGCTAAGCTCTAGACTGATCACAATGAATAAGACTGTTAGAGATGATTAAAGTTTACGGCATTAAAAATTGCAACTCGATGAAAAAAGCATTCGATTTACTCAATGAGTTGGGGCTTAGTTATGAGTTCCACGATTATAAGAAACAAGGTATTGATGCTGAAACAGTACAAAAATGGCTAAAGGATCTTGGTGCTGAACTTGTCCTCAATAAAAAGGGAACGACTTGGCGTAAATTGTCTGAGGAAGATCAACAAACTGCCCTTGCATCTGAACAAGGTTTGATTGAAGCACTGACTACACATACGAGCCTTATTAAAAGACCAGTGATCACTACTGAATCAGGCTATGTAGTTGGTTTTGATGAGAATGCGATAAAAGCATTAAAGAAATAAGAAATAAAAAAGCCGAGCAACTACTCGGCTTTTTTATGAATCTTAAATTAGTTCACGCGTACCCAAGTTTGGTTACGACCAAGCGCTGATACACCGATGAAACCACGAAGTTCAAGCTTTTGACCACCGTCTTTCAATGAACCCTTCAATTTGTAAGTTTTTCCAGATTGTGGGTCTAAGATTGAACCACCATCGTAATTCGTTCCACCTACATTTTTAAGACCCTTCACAATGGTTAAACCTTTTAAAGATTTCTTGTGATAGGGACCTTCACAGTTCGTACATGAATTTTCTTGACCCGGTGTGACAACACTCTGAATGGTTGCATTCAATGTTCCGTTTGGCTGTTCAGTGAATTTTACAAAAGCTTTAGCTTTTTTAGTTTTCTCATCAATCGTATTCCACACGGTACCATTGAGTGGATCTGCAGCATTTGCAAATACTGCTGAAGCGAGTAATCCTAACGCTAGTGCAATTTTTTTCATTGTTTTTTGTTTCCCTTGCTGAATTGACTTTAATATTATTAAAAATTGATAACATTTAAGCAATTTTTGAATGTGACTATTTAGTGTACCATTGTAATGCTGTGTGCTGATAATAAACATAATTTCATTAATATGGAAAAACAATGAAGATCAATCCGGTTTTGAAACAATACATAACAGAGTCTTTTTTAAAAACGAGTCTTCGCTTTCCCAGTCGCTTTAATCTTCCCCCCACCGTACTTCGTGTTGCCTTAGAGCAGATGACGCGTGTTTTTCCACAGTCCAAAGATGTCAGTATTCGAAAACTAAGAATCGCAGGTATTCGTGCCGAAGAAATTTTGCCTCAACCTGAAACGACTCAGCTCATTTTTCACATTCATGGTGGCGCATTCTTTTTAGGATCGTTAAATACACATCGCGCATTGATGAGTGAAATGGCACTTCGGACTCAAATGCAAGTGCTACATATCGACTACCCTCTTTCACCTGAACAACGTTTCCCAGATCTCGGAGAAGCAATCTATGATGTGTACCAATTATTGGTAGAGCAAGGTGCTCAACCGAAAGATATTATTTTATCTGGCGATTCTTGTGGTGCCAATTTAGCACTTGCACTGGCTTTACGTTTAAAAGAAGAAAATCCAAAACTTCTTCCAAGTGGCTTGATTTTAATGTCACCCTTTCTTGACTTAACTTTGACCAGTGAATCTCTACGCTACAATCAAAAGCATGATGCTTTATTGTCAATTGAAGCTTTAGAAGCAGGCATAAATCATTATGTTCCTAAAGGTGTAGATGTCTCAATTCCCGAAATTTCCCCAATTTTTGGAGATCTCAAAGGATTGCCACCGACATTAGTTCAGGTGGGTTCAAAAGAAATTTTGTTAGACGACTCTACGCGATTTGAAGAAAAGGCTAAAGCAGCTGGAGTAGATGTTGAGTTTAAGTTATACACCGGTATGTGGCATAACTTCCAAATGTTTAGCGCTTGGTTTGATGAAGCAAAGCAAGCTTTGACCGATATCGCAGAGTTTGCCCATCGTTTGGATAAAGACTGATTGAATCAAAACTGAAGTAAACATAAAAAAGAGTAGCGTAAGCTACTCCTTTTTTATTCATTTAGAATAAGTATGAGACACCAAATCCACCATGATAACTTCGATCGGATCCACTTAGGTCTACACCGATGCTTGCATCTAACTGCGCACGATCATTCAAGGCATAGATTAAACCAGATGCCAGTCCATACTCTCGCTCTTGGCTTTCTTTCTTGGTAAATACTGCTTCAGAATAGCCCGATAAATTACCCACGATTTTATAGCCAATTGTCGGGACAGCAGTCACAGACCAATCACTATTTTGAGCTGAATAGAACATTCCTATTCCTGTCGTTACAGTATCGTTATATTGATACTCAACAGATGATCCCAAGGTATAAATATCATCAACATGGGTAAAACGATCATTTCCTGTTGCGATTTTAGCTTGTGCCAAAATTGCCATTTTCAGTTGATCATCTTGTAAGTCAACGTGATGCTTAATCCCAACAGAAACATCACCTAAACCATCATGGTCATCAGTTCGATTTTGGATTCGGGTCCGCTCCCACGCTGGGCCATCCCAACCCAATTGAAGCTCAGTATTCTTACTCAATCCCGTACGCAACAGGACATCAGCATTGAGTCGCAATGATTTATTTTTAAAACCATTTTCAGTACTTTCAACATACTGTGCAGTTGGAAGTCCCTGCTCCCATGCCAATTGACCTACGGGCGTAATGCCTGTGCTGAAACTCGTACCAGGTCGATCGAAGGCAAAATCTGCAGCCATCGCACTTACACTCGCGGTTGAGCAAAGTATCAAGCTCAGTTGTTTTAATTTTGTCATGGGGCACCCAAATTAATTTAATTCTTTCGTCATTTTTGCGCCACGGCTACGTAATAACTCGAGTGTCTCACGTTCTTCCGGTAAAGCCTGTGACCAATCAATGGTATCAAAATCGCAGTCGAAAAATAAATCACTAATTGAACTCAGAATGGTATTCCCCTCTTCATCTTTGGTATTAGGATCAACTTGATGATCAAGTAAGCGTTGAACTGCAGGCACACATGCAGCACTCGCAGCATCCCAAAGTGGGCCGTAACATTCCTCTGCATCCCATAAATGGAAATTAGCTTTCGCTGCAATCAGTGCATCTAGAATATCAAGATGTACTTGTAATTTCTGTTGTTTTTCTTCTGTTGAAAGCGCATTTCCTTGCTCATACGCTTCACAAATTTCTTCCCACCATTGAAATAAAGTATCTGACCACACTGAAACCGCAGGGCCTTTCTCTCCTGCGATAAAGTTTGGATCTAAACCTTCTGCTAACAGGCGCTGTACCTGTGCTAGGTCTAATTCTTCTAAGGCCTGTAAAAACACTTGTTGATGTGCTGTTAGCATTTACTTTCTCTACTATTTATCTATAACGACATTATGCCTAATAATGCAGATCATTATTCAATTAAATAAATCAAAACTGTTCATTCAAAATTTTATTCAAAAAAAAAGCCCCGAAGGGCTTTTTGCTATTCCACATCCACTTCATCTTCTTTCAGTTGGATGGGCGCTCCACGAGGGTTCTCTTTTTTCTCGAATACATGTTCAAGACTACGCTTTAATCGGTCAATCGCACCATGAATCGCTGTGTCGATATTATGACCTCTGTGATTGACCACGACTGGTTTTAATCCAGCTGGGCGAGCTTCTATCATACATTGAATATCGTCTGCACCGCCTTTATGGGCATTTTCATCACTTAAATGAACCGAAAAATGGGTAATTCTTTCACTATGGCGTTGAAACTCTGTATTTAGTTCTGCACGTACATAATCAATTAATCGCTCACTGTTTTGAATATTCTTATCTGTACGGATTTCTATGTTCATAAATATCATCCTCACTCTTCTTCTGAATCATTTTTGTGCAAAACTTTTTATCTTGGCACGTTTGTAGCTTGCAATCTAATTGCATCGAACATCTTCAATTGCTGTTTGGAATACGTCCCTCCACATTGAATGATGAACACTTTTGAGTCTGCAGAACCGTGTCCTTATACTTTGAATATCGGGCCTAACTCAAAAATATGCAAGTGGTATTTTAAAAAATTAATAAAAGGATTACTCATTGTGACAAGTACTTACTTACGCGGACAGGCGCTTATTGATTCGATTCAAAATGCACCTTATTCCAGAGACTTAAGAGGTTATGGGGCGAATCCACCTCATCCTCATTGGCCTAATCAAGCGCGTATCGCAGTGCAATTTGTCTTAAATTATGAAGAAGGTGGTGAAAACCACATTGAGCACGGTGATCAAGGTTCAGAGCAATTTTTATCTGAAATCGTTGGTGCTGCCAGTTTTAATGCTAAGCATATGTCAATGGATTCTATGTATGAGTATGGGTCAAGAGTCGGTTTTTGGCGTATTCATAATGAGTTCAAGAAACGTCAATTACCCATGACTATTTTTGGTGTGGGAATGGCTTTGGCACGTCATCCAGATGTGGTCGAAGCAATTAAATCTGCGGATTACGATGTGGTATCTCATGGTCAACGTTGGTTGCATTATCAGAATATGGATATTGAGACCGAAAGGCAGCATATGGATCAAGCCATTAGTGTACTTGAAACGCTATTCGGACAAGCCCCAATCGGTTGGTACACAGGTCGAGATAGTCCCAACACACGTCAACTTTTAACTGAATTTCCTCAAATCAAATACGACTGCGATTATTACGGCGATGATTTACCTTTTTGGACACAGCTCACCCATCCCAATGGCGAGCTGCATCCGCATTTAATTATTCCTTATACCCTGGACACCAACGACATGAAGTTTAGTTCAGCAGGTGGCTTCAATCATGGTGAACAGTTTTATCAATATCTAAAGGATGCCTTTGATGTCTTGTATGCCGAAGGGGGAACTGCACCAAAAATGATGTCTATTGGGATGCACTGCCGTCTTTTAGGACGCCCAGGACGCTTCAAGGCACTACAACAGTTCTTAGACTATGTTCAATCTCATGAACATGTTTGGATTTGTCGTCGTGGAGATATTGCGCAACATTGGATCGATCATTTCGCACCATAATTTCACATTCACGAGAAAAAGAGTGCTTTATAAGGTGCTCTTTTGATCTTTTTTCAGTCACTTTTTCCACCAAATCTACGTTGGCATTGTTATTGCAATTTAAGCCTAAAGTTTCAATGTATAGGTTTGAATTGTGTTGCTTTCAGAATTTAATCAAACATCTGTTGAACATCAGAAAGCATTTTTATTGCAATGTGTTCATATCCCACGATGGGGCGAGGAAATCATTCATTACGGTCCTTTTGACACACGAGAAGGACTATTAAAGTATGCTGAACAACATGCCATTACATGGACATGGGATGAAATTTTAGCAGCCCTAAATACACACCCAAGGATTGGCGAAAGAAAAGCAAAACTTGAATTATCAGAACAAGAACAAACTTTTTCAAGGCGTGAACAAGCACGCATCACACATGATCAAGAAATTCTAGATGCGTTATATAAAGGCAACTTGGCCTATGAAAAAAAATTCGGTTTTATTTTTCTGATTAAAGCTTCTGGTTTGAATAGTGAAGAGATTCTGACAGCATTGGAATACCGCTTGCTAAACGATTTTGAGACTGAAAAAAGAATCGTCCATCGCCAACTTTTAGAAATTGCTTTACTGCGCCTCTCACAGGAAATTCAAGCATGATCAGCTCACATATTTTAGATACCCACCTTGGACGTCCTGCAAGTAATGTTGAAGTTAAGCTTTTTTCTGCATCTGGAGAGTTATTAGCGATAGCCAAAACCAATTCTGATGGACGTGTGACAGCAGCAGATTTTGGACTCGATCAAATTGATGTCGCTGAATACAGCATCGAATTTATGACACAAGCTTATTTCTCAGCGCAGAACATCCCAACTTTTTTTCCTAAAGCCGTCATTCATTTTTCAGTAAACGATGCTCACCAACATTACCACATTCCCTTGCTCATTAGCCCTTATGCCTACTCCACCTATCGTGGCAGCTGAGCACTCGCAAATTTAAAATATAGAGGGATTTATTATGACTGCACACGAACAACAACAATCACCCGAACATGAATATCTTGGTGCTGGTAAAAGTGCTGCTTATGGCTTACAACATGTTTTAACCATGTATGGTGGCATTATAGCGCCTCCTCTGATCGTGGGTACGGCTGCAGGCTTATCAGGTATGGAAATTGGGCTACTCATCGCTGCTGCTTTATTTGTCGGTGGCTTAGCGACAATTTTACAAACCATAGGCGTTAAACATATTGGCGCACAATTGCCCTTGGTTCAGGGTGTCTCTTTTGCTGGTGTAGCCACAATGGTCGCAATTGTCACCACAGGTGGCGGATTACAGGCAGTCTATGGTGCCGTCATTGTGGCATCCCTTTTAGGTTTTTTCTTAGCGCCCTACTTCTCTAAAATTATTCGATTTTTTCCCCCAGTTGTTACAGGCTGTGTAATTACAATCATAGGCTTATCACTCCTGCCAGTTGCTGTGCGTTGGATGATGGGCGGCAATAAAAGTGCACCTGATTGGGGAAGTGCTGAAAATATTTGTTTAGCGTTAGCGACGCTTGCAATCGTCATAATATTGAATATGGCTGGCAGTGCCACAATTCGACGCCTTTCAATTTTACTGGCAATTATTCTTGGCACTGTCTTAGCATTTATGTTTGGCTTTGGTGATTTTAGCAAAGTTGGGGAAGGTCATTGGTTACAGGTTCCTAGCTTCTTTGCATTTGGTATGCCGACCTTTGAGTTTACAGCAATACTTTCCATGATCATTGTTACCCTCGTGATTATGACTGAGACTACAGCTGATATTATTGCAGTCGGTGAAATTATCGGTACCGATGTAGATTCAAAACGTATTTCAGATGGTCTACGCGCAGATATGTTATCAAGTGCAGCAGCACCGATCTTTGGTTCATTTATGCAAAGTGCGTTTGCGCAAAACGTTGGTTTAGTTGCAATAACAGGGATTAAAAGTCGCTATGTTGTCGCTGCTGGCGGGATAATTCTGGTCGTACTTGGATTACTCCCAGTGATGGGGCGTTTTATTGCAGCGATTCCTGTGCCTGTACTTGGGGGGGCTGGCCTTGTTTTATTTGGTACAGTAGCCGCGAGTGGTATCCGTACACTGGCAAAAATTGATTATAACGATCAGAAAAACTTAATTATTGTCGCGACTTCCATTGCTGCAGGAATGGTACCCATTATTGACCATTCGTTCTATTCCGACTTCCCAAAATGGGTCCAAACCTTGTTCCATTCGGGTATTAGCTCAACCTGCTTAATGGCGATAATCCTCAATATATTATTTAATCACTTAAAATTATTTGGACCGAAAATTAGTATTAAAAGTAAACAAATAATTGATTCTCATCATTAATTTAAACCATCTTTGTATCAATGCCTGCATACGTGGGCATTAATTTTTCCTTTCATCCACTTTTGGCTTTATTTTTGCAAAAGAATCGTTATTCTGTTACCGCTTTCTCTGGGGATTCTTTTATGAAACTTAATCAAATCGCAGCACTTTGCGCATTAGCTTCTACAGCAGCGTTTACTCAAGCAAGTCCAATTGTTTGGCAAGATTTCAGCCTAACTGGTCTTTATGGCGATAACTACCTAAACCCTTTCTCTCAACAAGAAGGTGAACGCTATACCATCACTGCTGAATATGCTGCAAAGCTTAAGTACTCGGATGTTTTCTTTTTCGTCGATCAACAATGGGGCGGAAAAGATGGCGATTCAACTTACCTTGAATTAGCTCCACGATTAAGTTTAAGTGAAGTTTCTGGCCAAAAACTAAGCGCTGGTCCAATCAAAGATGTATTGATTGCAACGACTTGGGAACACAACGCTGGTTATAACAACAATACTGAGTTCAATAACTTCTTGTATGGCGTAGGCTTTGCTTTAGATATTCCTTACACGCAATATGCAAATATTAACTTCTATCGAGTTGACAATGACTTGACTGAAGATGACTACCAAATGACGATCACTTACGCTGTTCCATTCAAGCTAGGCAATGAAGAATTCTTGGCAGATGCATTCCTTGATTGGTCTACAAATGAAGGTCCTGGTCATGCGAGTGAATTGAACTGGACAAGCCAATATAAATGGAATGTTGGTAAACATATCTCTCCAAAAACCAAATTGTATGTAGGTGTTGAACACTCTGTTTGGAACAATAAATTCGGTCAAAAAGGTCAAGACCAAAACGATGTAAGCGCATTGGTTAAATATCATTTCTAATTGATATTTATAATAAAAAAGCAAGACTAGTGTCTTGCTTTTTTTATGCTCAATAATCAAAATAAAGTTATAAATACTGACGATTAGAATAAAAAATGTCTTTTAAAATTCGTTTCGCAACTGAACAGGATTTAACTCAAATCCAAGATATTTACAACGATGAAATTCTGAATGGTTTTGCAACATGGAATGAGCAAGATCAAGACATTTATTATTATCAGAATTGGTATCGTCAGCATCTAATAGATCATTTCCCTATTTTTGTGGTTGAAAACGAACTCACCCAACAAATTGCAGGTTATGCTGAATATAGTACATTTAGAGCGATCAGTGGTTTTAGACAAACTGTCGAACACTCTGTGTATATTCATCCCAATTTTACACGTTTGGGTTTAGGCAAAGCTTTACTCCAACATTTAATTCAACACGCAAGCCAACATAAAATTCATGTCATGATCGCTGCTATAGATCATGAAAATTTTGCATCCATCAAATTACATGAATACTTTGGATTTAAACAAACAGGCTATTTACCTGAAGTCGGACAAAAATTTGGATCTTGGCGCAATCTCGTCTTATTCCAACTGAATCTAAATACTTAAAAAGGGCATTTAGCCCTTTTAGTTGAAATCTTTAATCCAAAGGATTTCCAACAATATTACTGATAATACCTTTCATAATATGAGGTCCTTGTTCTTTTCTTAAGTCCTCATACCATTCACGAGTAATCGATTCGTCTTTCATATGCGTCACATCACAACGTTTACGCGCTCTCAATACCATTTCAGCAGTGCGTTCATTACGTTTGTTTTGATAACGTCTTAAAGCATCCTTAATTCCCAGTGTATTAATCTGTAATGCCCGAGCCAAATAAATGGCATCTTCCATCGCTTGGCAACCGCCCTGCCCAATATCAGGTGTTGTACTATGTGCTGCATCGCCAACAATCACCACTCGCCCTTTATAGAAATCTGCAAATGGTTCTATATCATGGATTTCAACACGATTGGTTCGCTGTTCATCAATAGCATCAATCAAAGTTTGTACTTGCGGACACCAACCGTCAAAATATTGTTTTAGTAATTTTTTATACTGAGTACGATCATTTTCCAAACCTAATTCAAGTGGTACATCAAAGAAGAAATAAAAACGATTACCTGCGACTGGCATTAAAGAAGCTCGCTTCCCTTCTCCTACAAAGGTGGTCCACTGATCAGCAGGTGCCAGCGACTCAGAAATTTCGACCAACCCATTCCAATTCACATAACCTGCATAACGACGCTCAACTTGCTCACCTAAAACATAGGCACGCGTGATCGAATGAGTGCCATCCGCGCCGACCAATAAATCCGTCGTTATTTGTGTTCCGTCAGCAAAATGGATTTTGACGTCATCACCTTGATCCTCAAGTCCGATCATTTTTTTTGCAAGATGAATATCTTCACGTCCAAACTCATCCATCAACATATTTTGTAATTCAGCGCGAGAAACTGGATAAGGTCGCTGCCCAACTTCTTCAATCAACGGATATAAATTAAATTGCGTCATGACATCACCCGTGAGCCCATCGACATAAGCAAGGTGATCCATTTTCCCACCAAGTTGAGCGACTTGATCCGTGAGTCCTAGATAGTTCAAACATTTCACACCATTTGACCACAATGAAATCGCAGCACCCACGGGTAAAATTTTTTCAGTTTGTTCATATATTGAAACTTGATGACCAAATTTCTTCAGCGCAATTCCGGTCGTTAATCCTGCCATTCCGGCACCAATAATGGTGATATTCATTTTTACTTCCACAATTTTTTTTGCTTTAACCCACTGCTTAAAGCGAAAAACGTGCCATTTCCACCAATAGAGCGCTACATAAGTGCAAGGTTGGCACATGCTGTGCATTCTTTTTAAAGCCCTTAAGCAGATGCGACATAACAACGCATTACGATTCTAAGAATGCATTCTTTTGATAAGAATCAAGTTTTAAAGCAATAATGGAAGATGACATGGCAACACTATTGGCACCGGAATTTGAAATCCCTACTCCTTTACAGCAACTTACTAACCTTGCAGATGCCCGAATTGGTGCAAAAGTCACAACATGTTCTGATGATTTTTTTGCTGAAGCTCAACGTATGCTTCAGTTTGATGCGCCTATCTTTGTAGAAGGTAAATTTGATGATCATGGCAAGTGGATGGATGGATGGGAAACCCGTCGTAAACGTCACAGTGGTTATGATTGGTCGATTGTTCAGTTAGGTGTTGCAGGTAAAATTAAAGCACTCGATATTGATACCACTTTTTTTAGTGGTAATTATCCCGCTTCTGCTTCAGTAGAAGGGTGTTATGCACCAAATGAAAACTTAGATGATGCTGAATGGCACCAAATTTTACCAAATAGTATATTGGGACCAAGTCAGCACCATGTCTTTGAAGTTTCAATGAATCAGATCTTTACCCATCTGCGTTTAAATATTTTTCCAGATGGAGGTATCGCACGATTCCGCGTATATGGTGAAGTCAGCGTTCAAATCCAAGATCAAAACCAAACCCTCGACCTGCTTGCACTTGAAAATGGTGGACGTGTTATTGCCTATAGTGATGCACACTTCGGACATCCACGTAATCTGATCAATCCAGGACGTGGGGTTAATATGGGTGATGGTTGGGAAACCGCACGCCGTCGTGCACCCGGTTTCGACTGGTGTATTTTAGCTTTAGGGCAAGCTGGTCACATTGAAAAGATCGAGATTGATACAGCCCACTTTAAAGGAAATTATCCTGCTGAAGTGTCCATTCAAGCCATTTATATAGAAGATGCAACGGATCCTCAATTGATTCCACAAAGTATGTTTTGGCCTTTCTTATTAGATGCTCAACCAATGCAAATGGATCACATTCATAACTTTGTAAATGAAGTATTGGGACACGAAAAAATTTCTCATATTCGGGTGAATATGATTCCTGATGGAGGGATTAGCCGTATACGCCTCTGGGGTAAAGTAAATCCTTAGTTGAGCATTTGTTACTTTTAAAGTGATCTTATTTTGACTGCATTTTCGACTCAATTCTAAATTGAAAATGCAGTATCTTTTTAGCGAATTTTTATGATGCATACCATTACCCTACAACCTTTAACCTCCGAAAATTTTGCACCTTTTGGTGACGTCATTGCTTGCCAAGGAAATGATTATTTTCATATTAACGATGCGCATACAGAGCGCTATCATGCTTTAGTGACCACTGAAATTATTGGCGATGCCAAAGCCGGGATTAGTATTTTTCGAAATATTCAAAGTACCAATATTCCGTTCAAAATTTCGATGCTTGAACGTCATCCTCATGGATCACAAGCTTTTATCCCGATGCAGGGACAAAAGTTTTTAATAGTGGTTGCACCAGTCTTAAATGCGAATCAGCCCGATATTTCAAACCTACAAGCTTTTATAACTAATGGCTCTCAAGGTGTAAACTATCGTACGGGGACTTGGCATCATCCACTTTTAACATTGGAAAGCCCGAGTGATTTTGCGGTGGTGGATCGGATTGGCAGTGGATCTAATTGTGACGTGTTTAAGTTTGATCAAATTGAAATATCACATTGAATCTGGTGCTTATGCATCTCAGTTATGCAGATCATGAGACCATCTAATTTTATGTCCATCTTTGACTATTATTTTACAACCAGGTAATCATTGTCATTCACCGATGTCGCATATTCTTCCATTCTTGAAATTAGTCCATTTTCAATGGTGTACTCTTGTACCCATTTTTGCTCAAATTCACCATCTTGACCATCAATCGTAAATTTTTCGCGTCCAAAAACCACCACTTTGTTACCTTCTTTGACCATACGTAAAATATCAAAGTATGCGACATGCATGGTTGTGAAATTGGTATTGAAGAACTGTTCTACACCCGTTTTTCCTTCAAATCGAATTGAAGGCAGTTTTTGTGAGCCATGGTGAATCCATACCGTATCCTCAGTTACTGTTGCAACAGCAGCCAGTAAATCTTGAGACCTAAATGCCTCAAACATTTGGTCTATGATTTGAAGTGAATTGATCATACTCATTTTATTTACTCTTTTTATCTTAGGATAAAAAGAGGTTAATGAAGGGAGAGTGAAAGATCACTATCAGCTGGTATAGCGATTTAAAGATTTTGCTAGAAACGATGAGTTCTATACGACTGCTTGATTTTGACAAGCTGACATCACATGTAACACCGCAGCAGTTCTCGTTTCCACAAACAGCTTCTCAAAAACATGCTCTAAATGTTTATTGACGGTGCGTGGACTCAACTCCAAAATTTCTGCAATATCTCGGTTGGTTTTGCCAAGCGTTACCCAATGCATAACTTCAGCCTCACGTGGTGTTAAATTCGGACAAGCTTGAGCGATCTCTTCAACACTTGGCATGTGTGTTTGCTCTTTGAGCTGAACCAAAACATGTTTAGGTAATTGTCCTTCTTTCAACTTGGTTAATAAATTTAATTGTAATTGCTGATGCCCATGACCATATTGACCATGTAGCATTTCTTCTTGATTCGATTGCTGGAAAAGTGCTTTTAACCACTGATTTATACTCTTTCTAAAATGAGCAATATCAATTCCATGTTGCGTTAATAAACCTTGCACTACAGGTGTCTGCCAAATAATTTCCCCATCCATATTCATCGACAAAATTGCACTGCCTGTTGCATCGAGCATTTGTTTCTGTTGGTGCATTAAACGGGCTTGCAGTAAATGCGTTTTGACACGTGCTTGTACTTCATCGATATTCAGTGGCTTTGTCACATAATCTACGCCCCCGACTTGAAAGCCTTTTACAATATGTTCGGTTTCCGTCAAACCCGTCATAAATATGACAGGGATGTGCTCAGTCATTGGACTCGCTTTAAGCTGGATACAGGTTTCAAAACCATCAATCTCAGGCATACTCCCATCCAATAAAATCATATCTGGCTGTGAACGGTGCGCAATTTCAATAGCAGTAAAACCATTGGTGGCAACTAAGACCTGATAGCCGGCTTGATCAAGACTTTCATGTAATAAACTTAGATTTTCAGGAATATCATCGACAATTAAAATGCTTTCTAACATTGCTTAACTCCCTTCCAAATCAGATCTGATATCAGATAGGTGCTCGTGTAATCGTTGTAATGCACGTTGGGTATCGAAGCGTTGAATATCAAATTCTATGTGCTGCCATATAGAAGGATCACAGACATTGCGTTTCTTGCAAATTTCGAGCATCTCTTTGGCTCCACGGATATAACCAATACTCAAATAATCTTCTAGTTTGATTAGCGCTTGTTCTGGTGCTACATCATCCTCATCAATCACGCTGACAGATAAAGCGTTACTATCATAGTGTAAGGGTTCAACCTGTTTTTGAGGTTCTTCTGCGACTTGAGTTGGCTCATTCTGATGAACCCAGTTTAAGCCTAATTTATCTCCAATTTTGTTCAGTAGCAGATTTAAGTCCACGGGTTTGACCAGAAAGTCTTCATTCAATACATCGGTTTCAGGGTTCTGCATTCGTTCATTGGCATCTGCGGAAATAATGATGATGGGAACATTGGTCATTTTATTATTTCTCAATAATTTCGCAGTTTCCCACCCTCCCATCAAAGGCATACTCAAATCCATTAAAATTAAATCTGGTCGAAATTCAGGGACTTTTCTTAGACATTGCAATCCCGATTCTGCTTCTTCAAGAATAAAGCCGAGAGGTTTAAGGAAATTTAAAACTAGTCCACGATCAGTTGCTTCATTGTCTACGACCAATATTTTACGGCGATGTCCCATATAGCCAGATACTGTATTCGATGCGACATCAGCAATCGGATGAATGACCGACTTTGAAGGTAAATATAGTTTTATTTTAAAAATAGAACCGTTTTTTAACGTACTGCTTACCTTTAACTCCCCACCGAGAATATCCACCAATAGTTTAACAATTGGTAAACCCAAACCTGTTCCAGCAAAGCTACCTTGTACGACATTTTGTCCGCGCTCAAAAGGCTGGAATATTCGCTCTAGATCTGTTTCAGCAATTCCGCATCCCGTATCATGAATTTCAAAATATGCCATCTGAAAGCGATAATCCACTCGAAATTTCACCTCTCCTTCGAGCGTAAATTTCAAAGCATTTCCCATTAAATTGATAAGGATCTGTTCAAGTCTTTTTTTATCTATACGTACGTATTGTGGTATTTTTTCACTAATTTCGACCGTAAATTTCAGTTGTTTTTGTTGGAATTGTGGCTCAAACATATTCACGATTTGTTGGAGAAACTTCGGAAATTCAATATTCGACATTTCTAAAGAAATTTTACCTGTTTCAATCCTTGCAAGATCAAGTAAACCATCAATCAAGGACGTTAAATGCTGCCCACTACGACGAATCACGCCCAGCGCAGCTTTTCCTTGTTCAGAGAGTTGTTCTTGTTTATTGAGTAACTGGCTATATCCTAAAATACTATTTAGAGGTGTTCTCAGTTCATGACTAATCCCAACAACATAACGACTTTTGGCCTCATTGGCTTTTTCAGCTTGAGTTCGTGCATCTTGTAATTGCCGATCTGTAATTTTATGCGCTTCAATTTCGTCCATGAGCAGTTGTGTTTGCATATTACTTTCAAGCTGAGCTTGTCGGCGACTTTCATCATTGAGTACCAACCACCATGCTGCAACACATAACAGTAAAAATAATACGGCATAAATTTTCACAAATAGCATCAGCAACTCATGCTGTTGAGTTGATCCAAATACTGTGCCGAATTTACTCAGTTCTTGTAAATAAACCAGACTTAAACTGACTGCCAAAACCACACTCAGAACAAAGATCATCAAAATATAAAGACTCAATCTAGTATTGATGTATCTCAACCATTGGCGCGGTAGAAACCAAACTGCAAAATGCTTAAGTTGTGCAGACCACCGTGCATGAGGCTTACATAAATCATGGCAACGAGCTTCTAAGGTACAGCATAAAGAACAAATCATATTGTTATAAGCAGGACAAGTCGCCATGTCAGCCATTTCATACTCATGCTCACAAACCACACATCGTTGTGTCTCTATTGGTTTTAATGATTTATCTTCATGACGTGCGATGTAGTATTTGCCACGAGTAAAATAAGCAAGCATTGGGACACAGACGATAGCTGAACCTAAAGCAATAAATCCTGCTAAGGATTTTGCGATATCACCAAATAATCCCCAGTAGCATAAAATCGACAATAAGGATGCAATACATAAACTGCCAACACCGACTGGATTAATGTCATAGAGGTAAGCACGCCTAAACTCAATTCCTTTCGGGCTCAGCCCCAATGGCTTACAGATGACGAGATCAGCAACGATGGCACCCACCCATGCCAAGGCCACATTACTATAAAGCCCTAATACACGCTCCACCGCATGGATGACACCCAGCTCCATCAACAATAGCGCAATAAAAATATTGAATACTAACCAGACCACACGTCCGGGATGACTGTGCGTTAAGCGTGCAAAGAAATTAGACCATGCCAATGAGCCAGCATAAGCGTTGGTTACGTTGATCTTTAACTGTGCGATACACACAAACATGACTGTAAGAAATAATGCAGCACCAGGATGCTCAATCACTTGTTGGTAGGCGATCCAATATAGATAATTCGGATTGCTTAACTCATGATTCGGTACCATAAATTTAAGGGCGAGTACCATTAAAATCATGCCCATAAAAATTTTAATGAATCCCACCAATATCCATGCAGGACCGCCTAAAAATACCGCCCAATTCCATTTCTTTTGAGCATTTTTTTTGTCTGGCAAAAATCTTAAATAATCAGCTTGTTCACCAATCTGCGTAATCAGCGCAAACAAAACAGTGCAAGATGCGCCAAAAAAAGCCAAATTGAATCCTGCGCTTTGACTTTGCGCGCCTTCTATTAGGGCAACTTCAGAAAGCAGAGTCGGATGCTTCACCAAAACAAAGCACCATGGTAGTAATAATAAAAAAATCCATAATGGTTGGGTAAACGCTTGTACTTTATTAATAAATCCTATGCCTTTGATCACTAGGGGCAGAATAATAAGCGCAGAAATTAAATAACCTAGACTCAGCGGCACACCTAAACCAAGCTTAAGCGCCAAAGCCATGATAGCGGCTTCAAAAGCAAAGAAGATGAAAGTAAAACTGGCGTAAATGACTGAAGTTATAGATGAGCCGATATAGCCAAAGCCTGCGCCCCGTGTAAGTAGGTCAATATCAACATTGTATTTGGCCGCGTAATATCCAATAGGCCAACTGGTCAAAAAGATAATGATTGAAACGACCACTAAGGCCCAGAATGCATTGCTAAAGCCGTATTGCCATAACATGGTTGCACCAAGCGCTTCCATCGCTAGAAAACTGACTGCTGCAAGCGCTGTATTGGTCACCGTCCAAAGGGACCACCGTCTTACTGACCTCGGTGCGTAGCGTAGTGCATAGTCTTCAATACTCTCATCAACCACCCAAGTATTGTATTTACGGCGTGTATGAATCACCCGTTGCGGTGCTTGAGGAGTATTGCTAGATGAAACCATAAAGCTAGGCAATTTAAATAGACCCTTACAGTTAGCAAAATCTATGCCCAGCTTAACTTTCATCAAAAAACATTTTGAGGAACATCGATATACGTAAAGTGACGTATATGCTCATTTTTTAACACCCCTTAGGCTTAAGTCCATAGCAAGCGCAAACAATAAATCGCGCAATGGCCTTATCCACTTCATCAGGGGAACACCAATGACCTTAAAATCTAAAGTTAAAACATCTGGCTTACTCGCAGGACTACTCGCTGTTCCTTTTTTACTGGCACCTGTCTTGACCACTGCGAGTGCTCCAGCGACAGCAAAAGTAAATACAACCAAACTTAACGTAAATGATAAATTCGTCTATGTCGGTCAGCTTCATTCAGCGACAGGAACGATGGCAATCTCTGAAACAGGAGCCATCCAAGCAGAACGTTTAGCCATTGAGCAGATCAACAAACAAGGTGGTGTATTAGGTCGTCAGATTAAAATTGTTCAAGAAGATGGTGCATCTGACTGGCCAACTTTCGCTGAGAAAGCCCGAAAATTAACTGAAAAGGATCGTGTTGCAGCAATTTTTGGTTGCTGGACTTCAGCTTCTCGTAAAGCCGTATTACCTATTATTGAACGAAATAATTCGCTTCTGTATTACCCAACATTCTATGAAGGTCTAGAACAATCTAAAAATGTGATTTATACCGGTCAAGAAGCTACGCAACAGGTGCTTGAGTCTCTGAATTGGCTTGCACGTGAGAAAAAAGCCAAAACATTCTATTTAATCGGTTCTGACTATATTTGGCCACGTACCACCATGAAAATTGCCCGTACACACATTGAAAAAGTGTTGAAAGGTAAAGTCGTCGGTGAAGAATACTACCCGCTTGGACATACGCAATTTGGTTCTTTAATTAACAAAACCAAACTTCGTAAACCAGATGCAATTGTCGCTGCCGTGGTGGGTGGATCAAACGTTTCATTCTATAAGCAAATGAAAGCTGCAGGCGTGACTGGCGATAAGCAAACACTGCTCACCTTCTCTGTGACAGAAGATGAATTACTGGGGATTGGTGGCGAAAATATGAAGGGCTTCTACTCTTCAATGAAATATTTCCAAAGTCTAAATAATTCAAGTAACGCAGCTTTCGTAAAAGCATTTAAAGCGAAATATGGTCCTAAAGCAGTAATTGGTGATGTGACTCAAGCAGCTTATCTTGGTCCATGGCTATGGAAAGCCGCAGTTGAAAAAGCTGGTAGTTTTGATGTTGCCAAAGTTACCAAAGCCTCTCCAGGCATCGAAATGAAAAATGCGCCTGAAGGTTACGTGAAAATTGATGCCAATCATCATTTATGGAGCAAATCACGTATTGCACAAGTGCAAACCAATGGTCAATTCAAAGTGGTCTACGAATCAAAAGGTTTAATCAAGCCTAATCCATTCCCTAAAGGCTACTAATCGACAGCACATGATCAGGAGAGCCCTCTCCTGATCTTTTCATTTCAAACCTATTATTTAAAGCTTGGAGGATGAGGCGATGGATTTATCTTTAGCTGACTTCGGTGCAATATTTGCGATGCAAGGCTTTAATGGTCTTTCTGTTTTCTGTGTGCTGTTGTTAATGGCACTGGGCCTTGCAATTATTTTTGGGCAAATGGGTGTCATCAATATGGCACATGGTGAATTCCTCACAATAGGCGCGTATACCACATTTGTCATTTCAACCCTGACTGAAAGCTATTTTCCTCAATTGCTTCCCTATTATTTTATTGTAGCGATTGTGGCAGCTTTTCTGACAGCAGGCATTATCGGCTATATGGTCGAACGGCTCATGATTAGTCGGCTTTATCAGCGGCCACTCGATACTTTGCTTGCAACTTGGGGCTTGAGCTTAATCATGCAACAAGTGTTTCGCTCTACATTTGGTCCCAAAGAAGTGAGTCCAACACTACCTGATTGGCTTATGGGCTCTTATCAACCGACAGAGACGATTGATATTCCTATTAATGGCTTATTCCTTGTCGGTGTCACACTCACCGTGACCGCTTTCGTCTATTTCCTCATCTATCGTTCTCGCTGGGGCTTACAGCTTCGTGCGACAAACCAAAACCGTTTCATGAGTGGTGCCGTTGGTATTAATACAAAGCGTGTGGACAGTCTAACATTCGCATTAGGTTGTGGTTTGGCCGGTATTGCTGGTGCGGCGTTTACGACAATTGGCTCAACTGGTCCAACTGCAGGCTCTCTCTATATCGTAGACACGTTCTTGGTTGTGGTGTTTGGTGGAGCTGCAAGTCTATTAGGCACTATCGCTTCGGCTTTCAGTATTGCACAAGCCCAATCAATCCTAGAGTTCTTCCTGTCAGGCTCTGTTGCCAAAGTCATTACCTTAGCGACGGTCATCATCATTTTGATGTTACGTCCTCAAGGTTTGTTCTCAATCAAAGTTCGTAAATAGGTATTCAGGAGAGATTGATATGAGTAATCCAATGAATGCCTTGTTAGGCGGTAAAGAAGGTGCGATTGGACTGGCTATATTGGCAGTACTGATCCTATTTGTAATGCCCATGTTTTTAGATGTTTTCCGTCTCAATTTAATGGGTAAATATCTTACGTTTGCCTTTGTCGCGATTGGTTTAGTGCTGTGCTGGGGTTACGGTGGCATTTTGAGTTTAGGTCAGGGTATTTTCTTTGGGATCGGTGGCTACTGTATGGCCATGTTCCTCAAGCTCGAAGCTTCTGACATGCAATCCACAGCAGCTCAAACCACACCCGGTATTCCTGATTTTATGGACTGGAACCAAATTACCAGCCTACCAATGTTCTGGGAACCATTCCATAGTTTCACATTTACCCTATTCGCGATTGTAATTATTCCAATTTTATTGGCTTTTATTATTGGTTTTGCAATGTTTACTCGTCGTGTAGGAGACGTGTATTTCTCTATCATCATGCAAGCAATTGTGGCGATTTTAACAATTTTGATTATTGGTCAACAAGGCTTTACTGGTGGTATCAACGGTATTACTGATCTCAAGACATTACATGGCTGGGACATCCGTACGGATGAAGCAAAGTACGTTTTGTATTACATCAATGCATTGTTACTCATCGCAGTCATCATGATCAGTCGCTTTGTTCTCAGCTCAAAGTTAGGTCGCTTACTTTCTGCAATGCGTGAAAAAGAAGAACGTGTACGTTTTTCTGGCTATGACGTTTCAATGTACAAAGTCTTTATCTTCTGCTTTGCGGCAGTCGTTTCTTCCGTCGGTGGGGCAATGTTTACACTGCAAGTCGGCTTCATGTCTCCAACGATTATTGGCATCGTCCCATCTATTGAAATGGTGATCTTGGCTGCAGTAGGCGGACGTTTATCACTGATTGGAGCTGTATATGGTGCAGTTTTAGTTAACCTCGGTAAAACTTACTTCTCTGAAGCATTCCCTGAAGTATGGTTGTACTTCCTTGGTGCATTGTTCATAGGCGTTGTGATGTTCTTACCGAATGGTTTAGCTGGCTTATATGAAAAATATGTTCGCCCACTTATCTTCAAAGATAAAAAAACAACGGCTTCGCCTATCCCCCATCAACCCACGGAGTCCAAAAAAGATAGCAATATTGAAGTAGAAGGAGGTGTGAAATGAGTAAAGTCGGCGTAGAAATGGCAAAACCTGTACTTGTTATCGAAGATCTCACAGTCTCGTTTGATGGCTTTAAAGCCGTCAGCGATCTCAACTTCTATCTCGATAAAAACGAAGTTCACGTGGTGATCGGCCCTAATGGTGCAGGTAAAACAACAGTATTGGATTTGATTTGCGGTAAAACTAAAGCAACTTCTGGCACGATCAAATTTAATGATATTGAACTGACTAAGCTTAAAGAGTTCGAAATCGTTCGTAAAGGTGTCGGTCGTAAATTTCAAAATCCTAATATTTACGAAAACCTTTCAGTCTATGACAACCTAGAAATGTCTTTCCCACGTGGTCGTAATGTGTTTGGGGCTTTGTTCTTTAAGCGAACCAAAGATGTCGAAGAACGTATCCAAGAAGTCGCTTCAAAAATTTTCCTCACTGATTTATTACACACCTCCGCAGGCCTATTGTCTCATGGACAAAAACAATGGCTTGAAATAGGGATGTTGCTTATGCAAGACCCCGAGTTGTTAATGCTGGATGAACCTGTGGCAGGCATGAGTGTTTCTGAGCGCGAACAGACAGCACAACTGCTTCGTGAAATCAGTAAAGGACGCTCAGTCCTCGTGATTGAGCACGATATGGAGTTTGTAAAAACCATTGCAGATAAAGTGACAGTATTGCACCAAGGGAAAATCCTCGCAGCAGGAAAAATGGATGATGTACAAAGTGATCCAAAAGTCATTGAAGTCTATCTCGGACACTAAGGAGGCCTTATGAGCGGATTATTAGAAATTAGTTCTTTGTGTTCAGGTTATAAACAAAGCCAAGTCATTCATGATCTAGAACTTAAAATTCAACCCAAAGAAATTGTGGCGATTATGGGGCGAAATGGGATGGGAAAAACCACACTGTTTAAAACCCTTATCGGTGATATTAAAAATACTCAAGGCGAAATCAAGCTCGATGGTAAAAACTTAGAAAAGCTTGACCCGTATCAACGTGTGGAAAATGGTGTTGCTTATGTTCCTCAAGGTCGTATGATTTTCTCAACCATGTCTGTTCTAGAGAATATTCAAACAGGTCTCCCTGCATCTGCCCATGGCAAAGTACCTGACGATCTGTATGAGCTTTTCCCTGTACTTTGGGATATGCGTAAACGCAAAGGGGGAAATTTATCTGGTGGACAACAGCAACAATTGGCAATTGCACGTGCACTCGCCACCAATCCCAAAGTATTGCTGCTCGATGAACCTACCGAGGGAATCCAGCCCTCGATTATTAAAGATATTGCGAAAACGCTAAAAGAAATTCGCGATCAACGAGACCTCACTATCGTGGTCTCCGAGCAAGTACTGAGCTTTACTATGGCGATGGCAGATCGCTTCTTGGTCATCGATAAAGGCCGTTTTGCTTATGAAGATGTCAGAGCGAATGTCGATGAAGCGACCATTAGCAAATATCTTTCAGTTTAAAGCACGTCATCTCATCAATTCTTAATTTGGCATCTCCCTCGATTTTTCGGGGGATTTTTTTTGACCATTTGTTGGAGTGGTATTGTTATTTCGATCTAAAGACTCATTCAAAATATCGCTTCATATACGCAATTCACCGTATTTTGCATCGATCAATTTCACGAGAAACTCCTTACATAGATTTTAATTTTAAAGATATGGGGAGTAAGTTGAATGCGTCACGGTGATATCTCAAGTAGTCCAAATACAGTAGGTGTAGCAGTAGTGAACTATAAAATTCCACGCTTGCACACCAAAGCAGAAGTACTTGAGAATGCAAAAAAAATTGCTGAAATGTTGAAAGGAATTAAACAAGGTATTCCAGGTATGGATCTCATTGTTTTTCCTGAATACAGCACCATGGGCATTATGTATGATCATGATGAAATGATGGCAACGGCAGCCACAATCCCAGGTGATGAAACGGCAATTTTCTCTCAAGCTTGTATTGAAGCAAATGTTTGGGGCGTATTCTCAATTACTGGGGAACAGCACGAAGAACACCCGCATAAAGTGCCATATAACACCTTAGTGCTCATCAATAACAAAGGTGAAATCGTTCAAAAATATCGCAAGATTATTCCATGGTGCCCAATTGAAGGCTGGTGCCCTGGAGATACGACTTATGTGACAGAGGGCCCTAAAGGCATCAAGATGTCACTCATTATCTGTGACGACGGTAATTACCCTGAAATTTGGCGCGACTGTGCGATGAAAGGTGCTGAACTTGTAGTGCGATGCCAAGGTTATATGTACCCGGCTGATGAGCAGCAAATCAATATGGCCAAATGTATGGCTTGGGCAAATAACGTTTATGTCGCTGTTGCCAATTGTACTGGTTTTGATGGGGTGTATACCTACTTTGGACATTCGGCAGTGGTCGGCTTTGACGGACGTACATTAGGTGAATGTGGTACGGAAGAAAATGGTATCCAATACGCACAGTTATCACTCACAGAAATACGTGATGCACGTAAATACGATCAATCACAAAACCACTTATTCAAGCTGCTACACCGTGGCTATACAGGCGTATACAACAATGGTGATGGTGATAAAGGGGTTGCCGATTGTCCATTCGACTTCTACAAGACATGGGTCTTAGACGCACAAAAAGCACAGGAAAATGTTGAGCAGTTTACGCGTTCAACCATTGGCGTTGCAGAGTGCCCAATTGGCAACTTACCTCACGAAGGGTTAGAGAAAGAAGCTTCTTAAAGAAGCTTCGTCCGACTTGATTTCAGGAGGTTTCGAACATGACATTTGCCAGTGACCGTATACATGCCAATCAGGAAAGTTTGGCAAAACAACGCTATGACATGCAAAGCAAGGAATGTATTGCACGTACTTCCCGATTCAGTTTTGAACCAGATGCCGTGATGACCCATCTACGTGAACTTATTATTGGACAAGAAGCCGCACTTGATGAAATTGAAAATATGCTCACCACAGTGAAAGCAGATTTTAACGCAGCTCATCGTCCTTTAAGTGTCACACTGATGTTAGGTCCTACCGGTGTAGGAAAAACTGAAACAGTCCGCCTCATTGCTGAAGCGATACACGGTAAAGCTGATGCATTCTGTCGAATTGATATGAATACATTGGCACAAGAGCATTATGCAGCCGCCCTGACAGGTGCCCCACCAGGCTATGTCGGCTCTAAAGAAGGAAATACTTTATTCGATGAAGCCCTGATTCAAGGGAGTTTCTCCAAACCTGGCATTGTTCTCTTTGATGAAATTGAAAAAGCCAGTACTGAAGTCATTCGAGGGCTACTCAATGTGCTTGAAACAGGAACTTTAAAATTAACTGCGGGTACAAAGGTTTTAGACTTTAAAAACTGCATGATTTTTATGACCAGTAATGTGGGTGCTAAAGATGCTCAAAAGCGCCTGAAACAACTTAGTCAATTACCGAAACCACTCCAGAAATTAGCCAAGCATTTGAAATTAGATGACAGTGAAATCACGACAAAAGCACTCGATAAAAAGTTTGATCCTGAGTTTCTAAATCGCATTGAGCGAATCTTACATTATCAGCCAGTTGAATCTGATTTTGCTGCAACCTTAGTCCAACTCGAAATTGACAAAATGAACCAACGTCTAAAAAAGCAAAGTCGAACCATTGCTTTGACCGATGCTGCCATTCGATTCCTGAGTTCAGGACATGATGTTCGATTTGGTGCTCGGGGTTTAAGCCGTCGTTTTAAAGTGTTAGTTGAACCTGCACTCGCGAAAGCTTTTCTAAACAACAAGCACATTAGTGAATTCATCATCGATTACGACAATACGAAGCTTCAAATTCAGATGATTGAGCCAGCAGTGAAACAACTTGATCCGTTACTGATACACGAAGCATCTCAACAACACTGAGACCTAAACTTTATTTGACCTCAATACAGGGGATACATTATGCAACATATTAAAATCAAACCAGGAGTTCCACTTGCGGAGCAAGCCGAAATTGGTCACAACCGTTGGCACCCAGACTTACCTTTTCTGACATCAGTAAAACCTGGTGAAGAAATTCTGATTGAAAGTTTGGATTTCCTTGACGCACAAATTAAAGATACTGACGATATTTCTGATGTTAAAAATGTGGATTTAACACGTGCTCATCCTTTAACAGGGCCATTCTATGTTGAAGGTGCAGAACCAGGTGATTTGTTGGTCATTGATCTACTAGACATTCAACCGATTTCTGATGTGGGTTTTTCGGGTGTTTTTGCCAAGGAAAATGGTGGTGGCTTCTTGGCGGACTATTTCCCAGAGGCAGATAAAGCCATTTGGGATTTGAAAGGTTTATTTGCAACTTCACGTCATATCCCTGGTGTACGTATTGCAGGATTAAAACATCCTGGCTTGATGGGAACTCTACCATCACATGATTTACTGAAAGAATGGAATCGCCGTGAAGCATTGCTCGTTCCTAAAGGTCAGGCAAACCCTCCTGATCCACGTACAGCCGTTCTACGTGGTGTGAAAGGTCCCGAATTTGATCGTATGGCGGCTGAAGCTGCACGCACAGTTCCTCCACGTGAACATGGGGGTAACACAGACATTAAAGACCTTGCTGCAGGAAGCCGTATTTACTTCCCTGTTTATCAAAAAGGTGCTGGCTTCTCAATGGGCGACCTCCACTTCTCACAAGGTGATGGTGAAATTGGTTTCTGTGGTGCGATTGAAATGGATGGCGTTACACGTGTCGGTTTCGATTTAATCAAAGGTGGGATGGAAAAATACAATATTGATTCACCCATCTTTGTTCCAAGCAATGTACGTCCAAATTATGATCAATGGCTGACTTTCGAAGGGATCAGTGTTGAAGATGGTGTAAATCACTATCTCGATGCGACAGTGGCTTACCGCCAAGCATGTTTAAAAGCCATCAAGTATCTTGAAAACTTTGGCTTTACTGGGTCACAAGCCTACATGTTACTTACCGCTGCACCAGTTGAAGGTCGTATCGGAGGTATTGTAGATATTCCAAACTGTGCATGTACCGTCTCACTCCCAACCTCCATTTTTGAACAAAATATCTTGCCGCAAGGTGCTTTAAATGACGATAAATTTTGGGGGCATAAACGCTAATTAGCGCATTATTGTTGTTACAGGTTTCACCATTTTACGGGGTAGCTTGAGTAAGCATGCGAGCTACCTCCTTTTTAACTTTTAAACATGCGCATGCTTAAAAATAAGTAGGAGCACGACCATGCCATTATACGATTTCCGCTGTGAGCACTGCGAAGGAATTTTTGAACAACGTGTGCCTATTTCTAGGATTGCAACTGACACCATCGAATGCAAATACTGCCAACAACCCACCTTAGCGAAACCGATGATTACTGGCAGACAACAAATCAACATGAAGACCAAATGGCGCCCAGGATCAGGTGCAGAACAACTTGCAGGACCTTTAGTGGGCGGTCCAGGTACCAATAAAAATAGTGCACGCAGTTCAGTGCTACACAACTGTCGTGGTGTGAATTGTTCACTCTGTGAAGTATAAAAAAGCCCGCATCTGCGGGCTTTAATGCTCGTGTCTGCAGAAAATTAAACGACTAATTCAGCTAAGTTGCCTTTTTGTTCCAACCATTCTTTACGATCACTTGCGCGTTTCTTGGCTAATAATTTATCTAATAAACCTGAAGTAAAATGCACATCATCCAAATCTAGTTGCACCAAACGACGAGTATTGGGATCCAATGTTGTTTCACGGAGCTGACTTGCATTCATCTCACCCAAACCTTTAAATCGTGTGATTTGTGGGGATTTAGTTTTGGCTTTTTTCAATATGCCTTCTAATTCTACTTCGTCAAGCGCGTAATGCACATCTTTACCGTCATCAATACGGAATAAAGGTGGCATCGCAACAAATAAGTGCCCTGCTTCAACTAGACTTGGGAAGTGCTTCACAAATAATGCACATAGCAAAGTCGCAATATGTAATCCATCTGAGTCTGCATCGGCAAGAATACAGATCTTGCCATAGCGAAGTTCAGACAAATCATCAGAACCCGGATCGACTCCTATTGCGATTGCAATATTATGAACCTCTTGAGAAGCAAGTACTTCATCTGAAGAGACTTCCCAAGTGTTTAAAATTTTTCCGCGGATCGGCATAATCGCTTGGAAATTCTTATCACGCGCCTGTTTGGCAGATCCTCCAGCAGAATCACCTTCCACAATAAATAGTTCTGACTCTTCCAAACTATGTCCCACACAATCAGATAATTTGCCTGGTAAAGTTGGACCTGAAACGATTTTTTTGCGCTCAACTTTCTTCGCTGCTTTTAAACGACGTCCCGCTTTTGAAATCGCCATTTCAGCCAATTGCATTGCAATTTCAGAGTTTTGATTCAACCATAAGGCAAAAGCATCTTTTGCGATGTTCTGCACAATCGCAGAGGCTTCACGACTTGAAAGACGCTCTTTGGTTTGACCTGAAAATTGTGGCTCTTGAAATTTCAAAGACAGAATATAGTTCACGCCATCCCACACATCTTCCGCTGAAAGCTTCATATTACGTGGTAAGAGATTACGTAACTCACAGAACTCACGGATCGCATCCGTCACACCTGAACGAAGACCATTCACATGTGTGCCACCTTGCGCCGTTGGAATCAAGTTCACATAAGATTCTTGAATGCTCTCTCCGCCTTCAACATTCCAACAAATCGCAAACTCCGCACTGGCACGTTCCGCGTCACCTGTAGCGACAAATGCAGGCATAGGGATGATTTCACGATCTTCCAACTCATCCATCAAATAATCGACGAGACCATTTTCAAACTGCCAAGTGATCTTTTCGTCGTTAATTTCATCAACATAATTGATTTGTAAGCCAGCAGCTAATACCGCCTTCGCTTTTAAATTGTGTTTAAGTGCCTTTAATGCAAATTTAGGTGAATCAAAATATTTCGCTTCAGGCCAAAAGTGAACTGAGGTACCCGATGCACGTTTAGGTGCTTTACCTTCCAGAACTTCAAGTGGTGCCGTTGCTTCACCTTGCTCAAAGGCCATTTTGTACAAATTACCTTGGCGCTGAACTTGGACTTCCACACGTGTGGAAAGCGCATTTACAACAGAAATACCAACCCCGTGCAAACCACCAGAGAATTGATAATTATCTGTGCTGAATTTCCCGCCTGCATGCAGTTTAGTCAGAATAATTTCAATGCCGCTTTGACCATATTCAGGATGAATATCAACTGGCATACCACGCCCGTTATCTTCTACTGACAATGAACCATCTTTATACACAGTCACTGTAATTTTATTCGCGTGTCCTGCCAATGCTTCATCGACCGCATTATCAATGACCTCTTGCGCCAAATGGTTTGGACGTGTGGTATCGGTATACATGCCTGGACGACGGCGTACAGGATCTAAACCAGATAAGACTTCAAGGGATTGGGCCGTATATTGAGACACGTTGAATTGTTTCCTTATTTTAAGCTGTCAGCTAAAAACTGATATACCAAGGGTATTTTATCCGCGAAATCATCCATCGCGTGATTGCCATATGTTTCTGTAATGAGGAACGCTTGATGACCATCGCAATTATAATAACGTTCCGCTTCACGATAATCCAAAACTTCATCACCTTGTTGTAACAAGACCAAGATTTTGTCTGCATCTTGCACAAACGGAACTGCCATATGCTCCAATTGATCAAGCTGAGCTTCATCTAACGACCAATTCGCAGTGACTGGATAAGGAAACTGCGCCGTTGAAAACAAGTTTCTAAATAATTTCCATGGTTGCATAGCGGGATTAATCAGTACAGCTGCGACTCCATGTTTCGCGGCAAGCTGCGTCGCATAAAATCCACCTAAACTGCTCCCAATCAAAACGACATTTGACATAGACTCGATGAGTGTCGAAATCGAAGTAATGACCTGATCAGGCGGCATATTTAAATCGGGTAAATGCACTTGTACATGTTCATGTCTTTCAAAATACTGACGAATCAGTTGCCCTTTAATCGAAAAAGGACTACTTTGAAATCCATGTAGATAGATAATATTCATGAACTGATTAATTGCATTTTCCTCAAAATTGTTCTAATTTTTATTGTGAATCAGATCACATATTTGTTTCTCTTTTGTACGATCACAAATATTGTCAGACAAAAAAATTAGAGCCGATCTGAAATCAAAGTTATCTTAAAAATTGTTCGGGATGAACAACATAAGATAAATACAAGGAATTTTATACAGTGATCATTGCTAAAAATAAAGTGTCTTTAGATGATCATGCACTATCAGGATAAGACTAGATGCCGAGTTTAACGCCACTACATGAAACCTATTGTAAATGGGATCGATCTCCTCCGAGTCAGGCCGATGTGCTTGAAGGTTTGGCACAACTGGTCAGCACTCCAATTAACCTTGCTGTTCAAAATCTCATTCAATCACTTCAACGTGAAGTGCTCTTAACCGTATTTGGTTTAAGTAAAAAAACATCAAAAGAATTTCAAAAGAAAACCTACGTTCGAAAGTTATATCAATTTTCATATGACACGCTTCTAAATTACGGAAATTATTTGGTCGCACCAGCCCTGCGCAAAATCATTGATCAATTTCCGAAACTCCATGATAAACCCCTCACGCCAAAAATGATTTTTTTGGTCAGTGCTCTTAATGGCGTGATTGGCGACTATTTACTTAAAAATCAAAATCCGTTGGCGATTACCAGTAATCTGTATGATCACTATGGAGAGTTACAACAGGGTGACCTGTCAGGTCGTGTCGTGATCTTTTGCCATGGTCTGTGCATGAATCATCTTGATTGGACCAATCGCAACTATGGCGGTATTGGTGAAAAACTGCTTGCACAACGCGACAACAACACCATGCTTTATTTGCATTACAACACTGGTCGCAGAATTTCAGCGAATGGTCGTTCGTTGGCCAATATGCTTGAAGACTTGGTAAAGCGCAATCCACGTATCACCAGCCTTGATTTAATCGGTCACAGTATGGGTGGTTTGGTTTCTCGAAGTGCTTTGTTTTATGGTAAACAAAATCTCCATCAATGGTTTCACATGGCAGAGAATTTGGTCTGCTTAGGTTCTCCACATCATGGTGCAGTTCTAGAACGTATTGGCTTTGCCGTTCAAGAAAAAATTGGACACTTTCCCGTCATCAAGTTAGCCAGCCACATTGTGAATATTCGCAGTGATGGTATTTTGGATTTACGCCATGGTAGTGTCCGTGATGATGACTGGGAACACAATCACGCTCGTATTGGCATGATGGATGATAATCGTAAACCTGCACCGCTGCCTTCACATATCAATACATTCCTAGTAGCTGGAACAATTGAGTTTGAAAATCGTAAAAATCGTACACTCAAAGTCATTGGCGATTACTTAGTGAGTGTGCAAAGTGCTTTGGGTGAGCATCCAAATCCGCGATTCCAACTGAAATTGCCAGAATCACACAAAGCTGTGTTCTACGGGCTCAATCATATGGAGATTCAATACCATTCCAGTGTTGCTGAGCAAATCGTTAAATGGTTCTATCCACATCACGATGAATTAGCTGAAGAGCAAATCCGTAAATATTTAATCAAATTAGAAAGCATGGAAGGAATCGTAGAAACCTGACCATCTTCAATAAAAAAGCCAACTATTAGTTGGCTTTTTTATTTTAAGCAGGATACTTTCTGAATAACTG
Source organism: Acinetobacter sp. 25-47-130 (assembly GCF_056779705.1). Lineage (NCBI taxonomy): Bacteria > Pseudomonadati > Pseudomonadota > Gammaproteobacteria > Moraxellales > Moraxellaceae > Acinetobacter > Acinetobacter sp. 25-47-130. The sequence continues at coordinate 330,097 of NZ_JBWYII010000002.1, forward strand.
CCAAATCGAGATGATCAGCAAAATACTAAAAAATACCAAAGACCATACAGGTAAAGACTGACCTAGGAAAGTCCAGTCTACTACCGCACATTCGCCTGATCCTGACAGCACTTGTTGAAGCACTGTTTTAAGCGGCAAAGCATCTACCAAATAATCTAAACCAGGCCCACAACTTGGCACTTTATCTGGAGGTAAACTCTGCAGCCAGACATGACGTGCAGCAACACCCGCTGACCATAAAATCGATAATGTCCCTAGGAAAGCATATGCTCGTTTTAAACCATTACGGACGGGATTGTGTAGAACCGCAATAAAAGAAATCAGTCCCAGTCCGATCAGACCTAACCGTTGAAATACACACAATGGACAAGGCTCAAGTCCTTGGACATGTTCGAGATACAACGCGAAGACCATTCCAATCACGCTGGCTACAAACAACAGACCACTCACCATGCGATAATTTTGCCACTGCATATACTTTCCTCAATATTTTTATCGATATGCTTTTAAATATTCTTTAAAGCTTAGACTACACTCTGCTTCCAACTGTTGTTGCTGTTCAAGTGATTGCACTGTGAGTTGTTCAAAATAGGTGACTTTATCCTGAGATAACACATAATTTTGATAATGATCAGCATGTTGATGCGCGAGCACACTGCCTAAGCTCCAAGTACCACTATGTTTTACAGTATCTTCTACTATTTTCGCAGAGAAGGTTTCATCCACCTCATCTACACGTGATTGCATGATTTGCATTGCATCAGAATACAACGAGGTCAAGTGAACTTGATCTAACGTTTCTGCTAAAGGCTGCATCTGTTTGAGATATTGATTTGCCCATGTCTCAATTTCAATTGATTGACCATTTTCAACAATGGCAGCATTTGGCGCACGTCCACGATTCACAACTTCTTGCTGGTTTTGTTCAATCACTTCAAGTTCATCATCTAGCAGCTCAGGACTGTCTTTTAATAAACAATAAAGCGCTAATACCTCTAAGAAGCCTGCAGTATCTTCATTAATACCAATAGGGCTGTATGGATTCACATCTACTGCGCGCAATTCTACATACCCTACACCACGGTTTGCTAATGCATCAGATGGTGTTTCACCAGACTGTGGTACTTGTTTAGGGCGTACAAGACTGTAGTACTCATTTTCAATTTGCAGTACGTGATCATTAATTTGGATCGGTTCGCCCGCTTCGTCATCTAATCCCAAACGACTGAAAGCAGCATAAGACGTTTTCACCGCCTTTTGTAAGCCTGCTAAATATCCTTTCAAATCATTGTAATGAATACCTAACTCTTTCTGCGCTGAGTTTTGATATCCAAAGCGCCCCATACGCAATGCAGTGGCATATGGCAAATACAATGTTCCCTTAATTAAAGGCAATAAATGATGTTCACGACCCGTCATAAAACAACGACAGACCGATGGGCTTGCACCTATCAAAAACATAACCAATGGGGTTAAACGAATGAAATTTCGAATTAAAGCGAAATATCGATGGCTGCGATAATCCTGCAAACTGAGCTGTTTTAAAGCTTCATCTTGCTCGTTTGCTTGCAACTGCTCAAACAACGCATCAGGGAATGAAACATTGTAATGTACACCTGAAATCGTCTGCATACGACGACCATAACGTACACCTAAACCACGACGGTATAAGGTTTTGAATTTACCAATATTGGACGAGCCATATTGCGCAAGACGAATACTTTCTTCTTCATCATCCAACATACATGGCATCGACATTGGCCATAGCTTTTCACCATCTTCTAGATGTCGATGAGTGAAAGCATGAATATCTTCTAAGTAGCTTAATGCTTCAGGAATTGAAGATTGAGGAGGCGTAATAAACTCAAGTAAGGCTTCAGAATAATCTGTCGTAATATGAGGATGAGTTAACGCAGAGCCTAAACCCTTAGGATGATCTTTCTGGGAGATAAAGCCATCACTTTGCATCCTTAAGCTTTCGCGCTCAATGCCTCGTAACATACCTTTAAACACCGACGAATCCACCCAATTTGGTAAAATTGTTTCAGAGAGCGCTTCGGGTTGACTCATTACTTACTCGCTTATCTAGAAGAACGACTGAGATAAAAAATTATTGATTTATATCAAGTATACCGTGATTTATATTCCCAAATGCAGTTTGCATATACATTTCAGTTGGATAAACCTTTTATTTTGGCAAATTTTTAACACAATCTTAGTCTTTAAGACATCTGAAATTTGTGATTTTATTGCAGAATAAATGCTAACAAACTGTAAAGAATATGAATTATCACAACGTTATAGATTTTTGGTTCAGTGCTGAAACTCAACCACATTGGTTTGCGAAAAGCGATGCTTTCGATCAACTTATTCAAGCGCAATTTGGTCACACCATCCAACAAGCTGCCGCAGGCGAACTATGGACATGGCGGGAAACTGCTTTAGGACGCTTAGCAGAAATCATTGTCTTGGATCAATTTTCTCGTAATGTTTATCGTGGCAAAGCTGAATCTTTTGCCCAAGATCCATTAGCACTTGGGCTAGCTCAAGAAGCGGTTCGTCTTGGTTTAGATCTCGAACTGGAACCTGAACAACGTAGCTTCTTATATATGCCTTTCATGCATAGCGAATCAAAAATCATTCACACTCAAGCGCTTCGTTTGTTTGAGGCATTAGGCAACCCTGTAAATTTAGACTTTGAGAAAAAGCATCAAGTCATCATTGAACGTTTCGGCCGCTATCCTCATCGTAATGAAATTTTAAATCGTCTCTCTACGCCTGAGGAAATAGAATTCTTAAAACAGCCAAACAGTAGCTTCTAAATTGATATTGACACAACAGACTTCAGGAGAGCGAAATGAAAAACTTATGCATGATTTTGGGATTATCTGGCATGCTCCTGCTGTCTGGTTGTGTCACGACGCCAAGTAAACCGCGTACATTTGATCAGCTTGGGCAATTCGCAACTATTCCCTTGAACCAATCAACGTATCGTATTAGTTTTCAAGGCTCATCTAACATGAGCTATGGTACAGCTGAAGAAATAACCTTACTTAAAGCTGCACAAACAACAGTCAAACAGGGCTTTCATTTTTTTAAAGTCCAAGATGATCCAAGCAATCGCACACAACAACCACCTCGTCAAGCTGTGGTTTATTCCAATCCTTACCCGTATGGTTATGGATATCGTAGACATCCTATGTTCTTTGATCCTTTTTATGATGTGCCACAGGTGGTCAGTTTAGAGCCAGTTCAAGTAGCCTATACCATCACCTGTTTTAAAGATCAAAAAACAGCACCTCAAGATGCTTTTGATGCACGTTTAATTTTACAGGCCTTAGGGTCTAAATATGGTTTAAGTGCTACAGGCGACATACTGCCTGTACAAACACAGCCTTCTCAATCACAATAAAATAATATTAATACAACAGCTTACATAGGAATTATGCATGAGTGTATCACCAACAATGACTACCCCTAGTCTGGATCGAAGCAAACGGTTTGCCATGATCGCACTGGTTGTCGCTGTATTGGCTTGGATATCGCTCATGGTGGCTGCCAAAATTTTTCCAGAATATGTTTGGCTTATTCATATTTTAATGTTGTCTGCTGAAGCAGGTGTGGTTGGTGGTTTAGCAGATTGGTATGCCATTACGGTTTTGTTTCGGAACCCATTCGGCCGTATCCCTATTCCTAAGTTTTTAAAAGATCACACCGAAATTATTCCACGTAACAAAGCGCGTATTGCAGAATCCATGGGACGTTTTGTTCAAGAAAACTTCCTATCGCCACAGATTGTGGCAAAAAGCTTGAGTCAAACAGATGTGAGTTTGGCAGTAGGACAATGGCTAGCCAATCCAGATAACAATCGTCAAGTGACTCAAGTGATTCAACAGACAGTGCCTAAAGTTTTTGAGTTTGTTGGACAAGAACAAGTCGGTAGGTTTATTCAAACTAACAGTGTGCAATGGGTAAAGAACACTCAAATCAATACCCTGGCCAGTGAAATGATGCGTGCCGTATTAGAAAATGACTTCCACCAAGATGTTTTACAACGTGGTCTCGATGTTGCGCACGGTTGGGTGACTTCACATCCTGAACAAACTCGGGAGCTAACCCGCACCCTATTTAAAGAACTCGGAGTGTGGCGTTTAGCCAAAGGCGCAAGTTGGATCGGTATCGATGTTCAACAAAGAACGATTGACTCTTTAATAGAGCGTGTCGAGTCAATGTTGGCAGATCCAGAGCATCCATGGCGTCAAAAAATTGAGAGTATTGCACAGCATTTAATGACTGAACTGGCAAATCCTGAAAGTCAGGCGAGTCTTAAATTAAATGAAACTAAAAATGCATTGTTAGATAGTCCTCAAGTTTTAAATTTTATTACTGGTGCCGTCGTCATTCTGTGCAATGCCATTCGTGAAGATTTGGAGAAAGCAGATTCAGGTATAGCTGAAAATTTACGTGTTGCGATTCAACAAGTCGGTCAAAACATCATTTCCAATCCTGCATTACGCCAATTATTAAATGAAAAAATGAGTTCAATGGCAGTCAATCTCAGTGATCAATACAGCGAAAAAGTCATTTTATTTATCAGTGAACGCATTCACGAATGGGACTCACGAGAAATGATCGATAAAATTGAAAATGAAGTCGGTGGTGACTTACATATGATTCGCGTCAACGGTGTTGTCGTTGGTGCATTTATCGGTTTAGTGTTAGGGATCATCCGAGCAGCAGTTGAATTTTTGATTTAACTTAGAAATGAAATTTAAATTTGGTCGCTGACTAAAATTGAATTCATTGTGAATTGACGTCATCAAAAAGCCCATTTCTGCATGAATGGGCTGTATTTATTATTCTTAATCCATTTAAATAACTAAGCTATCACTAGAGTCATTCCTATCTGCTTCATCTTATATAAACCATAATAATATTATAAGGTTACATAATTTTTTTACGATTTAAATGTGAAATAATATCTTGATAAGAGTCTACTTTACAAAAATAAGCTGGGGAGTTCTTTCTCACGTCTTCTGAGGGTTGAAATAAAAAACCATAATCAACTAAATGCAACATCGAAAAATCATTGAATGCATCACCGATCGCAATACTATTGGTCATTGAAACGTTTTCTTTTTGGAACTTTACAATAATTTCATGTTTCCCTTTATCTCGTGTATACAGAACATTTTCTATAAATCCATCTGGTCCAATTTCTAAGTGATGACAATATGTATTTTTAACAGGAAGATTTAATTTTTCAAAAAAGGGAAATAAAAACTCATAAAAGCAATCTGAAATAATGTTAACTTCAAAATTTTCAGCCTTTTGCAAATATTCTAAAAACTCCTTAGCATCTGGAATGACATCCAGTTCTTTAATGTCATCGATTAATTGTTTTAAAGGAATTTTATTTTCTTTCAGTAAATTAATTCTAAATTCCATCAGAGACTTATAGTCTGCGACTTCTCGAGTTGTAATCGCCAACTCTGGGATATTGTATACATTTGAAAAGTGTTTCCATATTTCAGGGACAAGAACACCTTCCATATCGATAAAAGCCATCTTTTTCATATTGCTACCCTATTATTGAAATTTAGCAAACAGAAGTGCTATCCCTAGCAGACATAATACAGTTCCAATCACTCGGTTAATCTGTACTTGCTTAGCTAACATTTTCTGTCTTAAAACAATCGATGAAAAAAGCAAAGCCACCAATCCAAACCATAAAAAATGAGCAAAAGACATAAATAGCCCATAACCGACCAGAATCGCTTTCGGCGTACTCACACTGATGATCTGAGTGTATGTACTAATCACAAATAAAGTCGTTTTAGGATTAAGTGCATTGGTGAAAAAGCCATATTTCACTGCTTGAAAAGGATTAATTGCAGCAGTTGATGACATCTCGACAACCGGACTTTGTACAAAAGTTTTATAACCGATATAGATGAGATAGATGGCTCCAATATACTTCACAATATTTAGAATTTGAGGTGTATACGCCATGACAAATGCGACAGCAATAAGCGTATAAGTCACATGAATCAACACACCTAAAGAAATTCCCAGTGAAGTGAGAACACCTATCCTTCTACCATATAAGTAACTGTTTTTTGTCACGATAGCAAAATCAGCACCAGGACTCACAACAGCGAGTATGGTGATGAGAATAACTGCTATAAACTCACCCATTCATTATGCCTTTTTAAACGTGATCACTAATACATCTCTTAATCCAGTATCACCCAACGTAAAATCATTGACTTTGATTTCCGTTACGCTGTGATAGACCTGATGATCATCCACAAGTGCGATATCTAAAAAATTTTCGAGCATAAATTCTGCTTTCAAATTCTTATTCAAGTCATAAATTCGGGTCATTCCACCTTGAACATTTTGACGGTTGATCATGGCCATTAAAACGAAATCCACACCATCGCGATGTATCCCTTCAGGGGTTGGCTTACCACTATCGTCAAATTTTGCTTCAATGCGAAATTGATGCGCTTCGATAAACCAATTTTCAGTTTCAATTTCTGAAAAGGTGAGATATGCGAGTTGTAGTAAATTTCTAAAAATTGGATTTTCAATTGTATTTTTATTAATCTCTGAAAAATATCTCGCAATTCCACCATTCAAAGTGTTGTATTCAATCGTCTGAAAATGAGGAATATAAGAATTTTTCAGTAAAATTTTATGCTTATCATTAATAGTAAAAGTTGCATGTTTTCTTGTTCGATATTTACCTTTATCCGACATAAATTGATCTAAATCTAGAGCGTTCCAACTGTCTATAAAATCACTGACATCTTGCTCATTAACATCGTGAAAATTATTATTTTTCTGTATTTCTTGGAATGTATTTAAATCAATAAACGCATAACCCTTTTTGATTATCTCTTTTGAATATGTGTATTCATCGAGATGCTGCTTGTTAAATGGACTGAATTTTAATATATTTTCCATTGTATTAGATCAATTTTGCTGTTGGTAATCTTCATTTTGAACAAAAGTTAAAAAAATAAAATCAATAAAATCGACTAAAAATATATGAGTTTTTGGAATGATAGAAAAAATATCTTTGAATTCACTGAAGTTTTTTTATTTTGTCGCTAAATACAGCAGTGTCACGATTGCAGCAAAGAAATTATTTGTTACGCAAAGTGCCGTCAGTAAGCAAATTTACAATCTCGAAGAAATATTAAATATCACATTATTTGAACGACGAAATAAAACCTTGATACTCACCAAAGAAGGAGAAACTCTTTTTCATTGCGCTCAGAATATTTTCAATCAATTGGATGATTGTTTAATTGGACTAACTCAAAATAAAACTGAAAACAAACAATTGGTACTGTCCTGTGAACCAACCATTTCGATGAAGTGGTTAATTCCACGACTTGTTGAATTTAAAAAACTTGGACATGATTTTGAAGTGGTTTTGCTCACAGGTGGTGGTGTAGTCGACTTTGAAAAAGATAATATCGATATCGCAATACGAAGAAATGATTTTGAATGGGGATCGCATCTGTTTAGTGAGAAAATTGGCGATGAATATATTGTGGCAGTCCAAGCATCTCACCACCCTAAAACCAAAGAATTGTTAATTTCTAAATCACGCCCTTATTTTTCAAAAAAATTACACCAATTGGATGAACTCAAAGATATTTTGAAGAAACATTCCAAAATAGAATTAGAGCATTTTTACTTATGTTTAGAAGGCTGCTTGGCTGGCCTAGGAAAGACGATCATTTCTATCTACATGATTGAAAAAGAATTAGAGCTCAAGTCTGTAAAAAAAATAACACCAATTCTTCAGGATGGTTCTGCCTATTATCTACTGTCCCATACTAGATTTATTGAAGATCCTCGGAAGATTATTTTTTTAAATTGGTTAAAAAATGAAATAATGCAAAGTCAGATCAATCATTTTTAACATGAGATCACATAGATCATCTAAGGTTTTAAACTTAATTGAAGATCATTAGAATCTTATGAAAATTAAAACGAATATGTCGCAGATATTTGTATTTAGTGCAGGCATTTCAACTGCTAAACTACGAAGAAACGGGCTAAATATTACTATCCAACATGATTAAAATTGAATCTAAATTACCAGACTTAGGTGTCACTATTTTTAGCGTGATGTCAGCACTCGCCCAAAAGTTGAACGCGTTAAATCTTTCTCAAGGTTTTCCTGATTTTCCACCTCCTCCTGAATTAATTGCAGCTTTAGCTCAAGCCACACAACAAGGCTATAACCAATATCCACCTGGTGACGGTCTGCTGAGTTTAAGACAAAAAATTGCAGCCCAATTCTGCCAACGAGACCAAGTCGATTTAGACCCGATCAGCGAAATCACCATTACACCTGGTGCAACGACTGCAATTTTGTGTGCGATTCAAGCTGTTGTAAATGCTGGAGATGAAGTAATTATTTTCGATCCTGCTTATGATAGTTATGCACCTGCAGTGAAACTCGCTGGGGCGCAAGCGATCCATATCAACTTGGTACATCCAGACTTCCATGTTGACTGGAATGTGGTGAAAGATCGAATAAATGAACGAACGCGATTAATCATTGTAAATACACCACATAATCCCTCAGGTGCAATTTGGTCCAAGCAAGATTGGCAACAACTGATCGAGTTGATTCAGGATAAAAACATTTGTGTACTATCTGACGAGGTCTATGAACATTTAGTGTTTGATGGTCAACAACATTATTCTGCGCTTAGTTTTCCTGAACTTCGAGATCGTAGTTTTGTGATTGGTTCATTCGGAAAAACGTTTCATGTTACTGGTTGGAAAACTGGATATTGCGTTGCACCTCAGGCACTGATGAAAGTATTTCGTCAAATTTATCAATTTGCCAATTTCTGTGGTGTCCATCCGATTCAAATCGCGCTTAATCAATTCATCGAACAACATCCTGAACATATTTTAGATCTCCCCAATTTTTATCAAGCTAAACGTGACTTATTCATCCATGGAATTCAACATTCAAAATTTCAATATCTGCCGTCACCAGGAACTTATTTTCAAAACTTAGATTTCAGTACACTAAGACCTGAGCTCACAGATATAGAAATGTGCCAATATCTTGCAGAACAACACAAACTGGTAGCGATTCCTATATCAGTGTTTTATCAACAGCCACCTCAAGATCTGAAGCTCATTCGGGTCTGTTTTGCAAAACGAGAGGAAACCTTGCATCTTGCAGGAGAAATTTTAACGAAGGTTCAATCACAATAACGAAAAGAGACGAGACGGATTACTTTATTACTAAAGCAATTTGAATGATAAGGTGTTAAGGTCAATCCGTTGATATAGAAAACAATAATGGATAAGACTTATATATGGCGAGAACCTTACGGCCGATTGATGAACCTGGTTTCTGGAAAGTTTTTTTAGTTTTTTTAGTTCCGCTGATTGCAACCAATATCCTGCAAAATTTATCAGGCACAATTAATACGATCTTCGTCGGGCAAATGATGGGCGTCCAAGCAATCGCTGCTGTTTCAGTCTTCTTCCCTATTTTGTTCTGTCTCTTGGCTTTCGTAATTGGGCTTTCGGCTGGCTCGACGGTATTGGTTGGTCAAGCGTGGGGAGCACAAAATTTAGAAAAAGTAAGAGCGGTTGTCGGCTCTACTATTTTTATGACATTGATCGGCGGGACGATTATTGCCATTTTAGGTGTTCTATCTGCACGCCACATTCTTGAGGCCTTGGGCACAGACCCAAGTGTCATGCATTTATCTTTGCCTTATGTTCAATGGATGTTAGCAGGTAGCCCACTCCTTTTTATTTATATTATTTATACCTCTATCTTACGTGGTGTCGGTGATAGCATTACACCTCTCATCGCTTTGGGAATGACCAGTTTAATTGGGCTCTTTATTACCCCTGTTCTCATCGCTGGATATTTTGGATTTCCTCAATTGGGTATCATTGCACCTGCCATCGCCACGATTGTGGGTTATCTGGCCGTGCTTATTTTTCTGTACGTTTATTTAAATAAAAAAAATCATCCATTACGTCCAGATTTAGCAATGTGTAAACATGTACGCCACAATCCTGAACTGAGCAAAATTATTCTCAGACTTGGCGTTCCTACAGGCATTCAAATGGTCACGACCTCTGTGGCAGGATTAGTCATTGTCGGCTTGGTCAATCGCTATGGTTCAGAAGCAACAGCTGCTTATGGCGCAGTTAATCAGGTTTTGAACTACATCCAATTCCCTGCTCTGTCTATCGCAATTGCTGCCTCTATTTTTGGGGCTCAAGCGATCGGTGCAGGTAAAGCGGATTCTTTATCACGTGTAACTAAAACAGCACTGGGGATGAATTTTGTCTTTACAGGCGGGCTCGTAATCTTGGCTTATTTGTTCTCAAAATATCTCATGGCATTATTTATTACAGATGAAAAAGTCGTGATACTCGGGCAACAATTATTGTTTATTGTGCTGTGGTCAATTTTATTTTTTGGCGCGAGTGCTATTTTCGCCTCAATTATGCGTGCAAGTGGCACTGTGACTATGCCAATGATCATCAATATTGTAGCCATACTCTGTATAGAACTCCCAGCAGCTTATCTATTTAGCGCATGGTGGGGGCTGGCGGGAATCTGGTACGCTTATGCTTTGGCTTTCGTTTGCTTATGTGTGATGCAAGGTTTGTATTATCAATTTGTTTGGAAAAAGAAAACTGTTCAAGTACTGATTTAAATTAGAAATCAAGAAAATAAAAAACCCGCATGACGCGGGTTTTTTTAACGATTATTTAGAATCGAAACGTTTACTCATTTTAGTCGCAAATGCAGTCACTTTTTGATAGCCCGTTGGCATCACACGTTGCATTAAATCAATCACTTTCGCATCGTTACCAATCAGTAAACGACGGCGATCTTTTTGCACTGCTTCTAGAATTTGACGCGCTGCTTCTTCAGGTGGACAACGTAATAATTTATCAAATGTCTGTGCAGATTTCTGTGGATTCATGCCCAAAGATTTTAAACTGTCATTCATTTTTGCAGCTTTCGCAATATTGGTACGAATGCCACCTGGATGTACGCAAAGCGCGCTCACACCCACATTTTCAATATCTAGCTCTTGACGAAGAGATTCAGTGAAACCACGTACAGCAAATTTAGTTGCATTATACGCAGACTGAGTTGGTTGCGCAGTTAAACCGAATAAACTTGAAATGTTGATAATGTGTCCATCACCTGTTTTCTTAATATATGGTAAGAATTCTTTGGTGCCGTACACGACACCCCAGAAGTTAATGTTAACAATCCATTCCAACTCTTCGTATGTTGCGCCTTCAACGGTCGAACCCAATGCCACCCCAGCATTGTTGAAAATCATGTTCACTGAACCATGATTCTGTACAGTTTCAGCCGCCCATGCTTTAACTTCGTCACGATTCGCAACATCTACTTTCTTGGTTGTGACTCGTACATTTGCATTCTTCGTCAGTTCAACTGTTTCTGCTAAGCCCTTTTCATTTACGTCACTTAAAGACAAATGACAACCTTGCTTGGCCAGTAACACCGCAAGTTGTTGACCAATACCAGAACCTGCACCTGTGATTGCAGCCACTTTGTTTTTAAAATTTTTCATTGTGAATCCTTTTTTTGATTTTTATGCACCACAGCGTTGATCTGGGTCATTCATGTTCACTATAATTTTGACAATTATTATTGTCAATGTAACTATCGACCATTTTTATTGTTACTATAGGCCAATTTAGTATCTTTAGCTGCTCAGTACTCTATACTGACCGCAGCATAACACTTTTATAAAAAGACTCGAATTGCTATGAACCCAGAGAACCTCACTCCATCAGAACACGAGCAAGCGATTGAAAAGCCTCCCGCAAAAGAACGTCAATTTAAAGGGATGTCCTTAACTGAACGCAAACAAGCACGCCGTGAGAAACTTATTGAAGCGGGTATTGAAGCATATGGAACTCATGGTTTTTTCTCAGTAACCGTTAAAGATATTTGCACACAAGCGAAATTAACTGAACGTTACTTTTATGAATCTTTTAAGAAAAGTGAAAACTTATTCCAAACGATCTTTTTAGAACTGATTGAGAAGCTTCAACAAACATTAATGCAAGCTATTATGAAAGCCTCTCCTGAGCCTCTAAACATGATTGATGCAGGTCTAAATGCGTTCTTTAGTTTTTTAGAAGATGATCCGCGTACCGCTCGGATTATTTATATTGATGCAATGCTCGTCCAAGAACTTCATAATCATGCAACCATTCAAGAAACAATGGGCCGTTTCGACCGAATGATTCATGCCTTTGTCACATTAATGATGCCACATACCCATCTCACTGAAAAAGAGATCTCCTTGATTGCAACTGGTCTAAATGGCTATGTCACTCAAGTTGCTGTTCGCTGGGTAGTAGGTGGTTTTAAACTTCCACGTGCTGAGGTCGTTCAGGCATGTAAAACCGTTTTTCTCGCCCTATTGAATGATCTAATGAAAAAGTAGCATCAAATTAAGATGAAGAAATTGTGACAAATCGTAAGTAAATTTAAGATATTGATTTAATTTCAGATTAATAAATATCAATGAGACAAAATATCAGCCTAATTGTCACAAAACATTGCTATATTTAACTTCGATTTCCATCTTGCAATGATACTGTCATAATTAATCTTTGTAATAAGCCTGTCATAAATATAAAACGGTTCACCGTTCATCATAGGATATTGCGTTGTGAAAGATGACTACATTTTAATTGTCGACGACGAGCTCCCAATTCGGGAAATGATCCATACTTCTTTAGATATGGCAGGCTTTCAATGCTTGGAAGCAGAAGATGCGAAACAAGCACATCAAATGATTGTTGATCAACGTCCAGCGCTTATCCTACTCGACTGGATGTTACCGGGTGGCGTGAGTGGCGTAGATTTGTGTCGTCGCCTTAAGCGTGATGAAACACTTTCAGAAATTCCAGTCATTATGTTGACTGCGCGTGGCGAAGAAGACCATAAAGTTCAAGGTCTTGATGCTGGAGCAGATGACTATATGACAAAACCATTTTCAACACGTGAGTTGGTATCCCGTATTAAAGCGGTGTTAAGACGTGCAAATGCGTTAAATGGCGAAAAAACCATTGATGCAAATGGCTTAATTCTTGACCCAGTAAGCCAACGTGTCAGCTATAATCAAAATATTCTTGATATGGGGCCAACAGAATATCGTCTATTGGCATTCTTTATGACTCATCCAGAACGTGCCTATACCCGTGCTCAATTACTTGATCAGGTATGGGGTGGAAATGTGTATATTGAAGACAGAACCATCGACGTCCATATCCGTCGCTTACGTAAGGTGCTCGAACCTTATGGTGCAGACCGTTATGTTCAAACTGTGCGTGGTACTGGCTATCGTTTTTCAACACGAGCTGATGTTGCTTTAGGTTAATTTAGATTTTATGTACGAACCCTACCCCGTCCCAGAATTGGCACGTGAACATCAAAAGTTTCTATATAGCAGTTTATGGACTTTTGCCAAGCAAGACTTACGTTTACTGGTATTTCTACTGATTATTGCGGGCTGTATCGGGTTAGGGATTGGCTATCTTTGGATATGCTTAGGCATTGCCTGTCTCATATTTTTTGGTATCCAATTACGCTCATTATATTTAGTCAATGATTGGATTTCGAATCGTCCTTACGATGTACCACCAAATTTAAATGGAATCTGGGGGGCATTACTGTTCAATGTATATCGGGCTCAACGCCAAGAACGTATTGTTCAGTCTGAAATGGTTGGACTGATCGATCGAACTCAATCTTCTCTCGTGGCTTTATCAGAAGCGATTATTCTTACGGATGATTCCCATCAAATCGAATGGTGGAATCCTGCTGCGGAAAAATTATTTGGCATTCAAGCTGTTGATCGTGGCCGCAACCTGCTCACGATTATTCGCCAGCCAGATTTTATTGAATATTTTCATAATACCCATCAAGCACCAGATGGTGTAAAAATTAAATTGGTGAACCATGATAATAAGTACGCGCAAATCAAACTGACTCGCTTTGGCAATGAAAGTCGCCTCTTAGTTGCGCACGACATTACGCGTATGAAAAATCTCGAGCAAATGCGTTCAGATTTTGTTGACAATATTTCACATGAATTAAGAACACCACTCACAGTGTTAAGTGGGTATATCGAAACATTCACAGATCAAGAAGATATCAATCCGCGTTGGAAACGTGCCTTTGAACAAATGCAATCGCAAACTAAACGCATGAATGCATTGGTCAATGATCTTTTGCTTTTGTCTCGTTTAGAAAATGAAAAACAAATTGCGAAAAATCAAATTATCGAAATGCCAAGTTTAATGAACCATCTGTTTGATGATGCGCAAGCTTACAATATTGATTATGGTCATACACTTAACCTTGATATAGACAGCCACTGTGACTTAATTGGTTCAGATATGGAATTGGCGAGTGCATTTAGCAACTTAATTACCAATGCCATAAAGTACACCCCGAAAGGTGGCACCATCACCATCGGCTGGCATGATGATGGAGAACGTGGCTATTTTTCTGTTCAGGATACTGGTATTGGAATTGATCCAAAACACTTACCGCGTTTAACTGAGCGTTTTTATCGTGTGGATAGTGCACGCAGTCGTCAAACAGGTGGTACTGGTTTAGGCCTTGCCATCGTTAAGCACGTACTTATGCAACATGGCGCACATATTGAAATCGAGTCGAAAGAAAACGAAGGCTCTACATTTATTGCCGTGTTTCCCAAAGAACGCTTGTATAAAATGCACGAATAAAAAAAAGCGCCTTAGGCGCTTTTCTTATTCAAAAGATATACTCAAATAAGATGACCCAACGCTTCACCCATTACTACAGTTGAGTTCGCCTTAAATGCTTGGTCCCATTGCATTTTATCTTTCTCAAACAAAACTACAGCCGTTGAACCCAAATAAAAACGTCCGAGCTCATCACCTTTTTCAAGTTTCATCGCATGATGGTTCAGCTCTAAGCGACCTGTTGGTTTTACTTTACCTGTCGCAACAGTTTCAATTCCAGCAACAATCATTGCGCCAACTAAAACAACAGCCATACGACCAATATCAGTATCGAATAAACATACCATTCGTTCATTACGTGCAAACAAACCCGGAATATTTTCAGCTGTAGTTTGGTTGACTGAAAATAATTCACCTGGAATATATAAAGTTTCAGTCAATGTACCAGAATAAGGCATATGCACACGATGATAATCACGCGGTGATAAGTACACTGTTGCAAATTCACCATTTTTGAATGGTGCTGCCAATTGAGGATCACCAATTAACTTTTCAACTGAAAAGCTTTGACCTTTTGCCTGAAAAATATCGCCCTCATTGATTTTACCTAATTGTGAAATTGCACCGTCTGCAGGTGACACGACACTTTTAGGATTAGGATCAATTGAACGAACGCCTGTTTTCAAAGAGCGAGTGAAAAACTCATTAAAGGATTTAAATTTCAAGGCATTTTGTTGCTCAGCAATTGACATATCAATGCCATATTTTGCTTTAAATGCTTGAATGACAACATTCTTTAATACTGGGTTTTCACTAGCTGCGACTTTACCCACCAAACGGCTGAGTTTTTGTTGCGGGACGATTTGCTGCGCTTGAATAAATAGTTTCTTTTTTAAATTTGTCAGACTCACTCAGGTGACTCTCCAGTAATGATTGGACTGTCGAGGCGGTTGCCCCACTCGCTCCACGCACCATCATAAGCTTGGATATCCCAACCCAGTAATCGACCAATAATGTAAGCTAAACCTGAACGGTGATGAGACTGACAATATACGACGACTGGCTGATCAAATTGAAAGCCCAATTGTTCTAAACGTTGTTGCGTGCGTTCTAAGGGGTGCAATTTTAAATGATTTTGACGATTAAGTGCAGTACTCCACTCAAAATGTCTAGCCGTTGGAATATGTCCACCACGACGTGCCGCGAGACGTTGCCCGGTATACTCCTCAGCCGTTCGGCAGTCCCATACTTGGCAAGTTTTATTTTCAATTTTTTTTATTAAAGTTGAATAATCAATACGGTGTTGATCAACATTGGATGTCTTAACTTGAAAAAGACATGTGACTGGCTGAACCTCTTCAACTTCTGAAGAAGTAGGATAGTTGGCGCCTAACCATGCATGAATACCACCATTTAATAAACTGGTGTTATAAAAACCCATACAGTGTAGATTCCAGATCAGTCGACCAGCCCATGCCCCACCTTCATCATCATAGACCACGACATGATGCTCAGGTGATATGTTTAATATCTCGACTAGCTGCTGAAGCCCTTCATCATCAGGCAATAAACCCGTAGTTTGTTCCTCTTGGCGCACTAAAAATTTTGGCTTCAGATGTATAGCATGCGGAATATGTAATTGCTCATAGACCGAACTTCGGGTCAAATCAACAATACGTAACTTTTCACTTCCTAAATGAGGAACAAGTTGTTCTGCTTCAATGAGCAGACCGAAATCAAAAGCGTTAGTGGTCATATTTATTGAATAGTTCTATTGGCCTTGTTCAAATCTTAGCACAAGACTTTTTCAAAATTATTCTGATTTTTTGCATGGTATTAGCAAAAAATCAGAAAAGGGAAATTATGATTAAGGAGACTCAACATCAAATACCTGACGCAAATATGCGAGGAAGGTATCATTATCAGTCATCGTTTTTCCTGGACTATCAGAGAGTTTAGCTACCGATTGACCATTGCATTCGACTAACTTTAAAACAATATTCAAAGCAGTTTGTCCCATATCATTGGTGAGGTTAGTACCAATCCCGAAACTGACTTGGAAACGATCTTTAAAATATTGATGCAAATCCCATGCCTTCTCTAAGTTTAGACCATCACTGAAAGTGAGCATTTTAGTTTTGCTGTCAATTTTTAATTTTTTATAATGTGCGTAGGCTTTATCGCCCCACTCATATGGATCACCACTGTCATGTCGTAGACCATCAAACAATTTGGCAAAATACAAATCAAAGTCTCTTAGGAATGCATCCATACCAACAACATCTGTCAGTGCAATGCCTAAATCTCCGCGATATTCCTGCACCCAAGTTTCAAGTGCAGCTTTTTGGAAATCACGTAAGCGAACATCCAGTGCTTGGAAAGCTTGTAAAAATTCATGCGCCATCGTACCAATGGGTGTAATACCCAACTGCTTTGCCAATAAAACATTACTTGTGCCACGAAAAATATGTGGTGCAGCCTTATTAAACTCTTCCACCACATGTTTCTGCCAGTCAAAACTATAGCGACGGCGTGTTCCAAAATCGGAAACAAGGAATGGTGGATCATTGGGTTGTTGACTACTTTCATAGTGTTTCAACAATTCAATTTTAGCTTTAAGACGGCGCTCTCCTTCTGCCAATACCTGCTCATCGCGAATACGACGAAAATAGAGTTCATTGACGATTGCAAGCACAAAAATTTCAAACATCATTGCTTGAACCATAGGTCCTTCGATACGAATATCTAAACGACCTTGATCATCGATACTGGTTTTAATAAAGCGGCGCTTAAGTTGGAATAATTCTAAATAGTCTACAAAATCACTTTTAATAAAGCGTAAACTTCTTAAATATTGTAATTCATCTTCTTTAAATTTGAGCTGACACAGTAAATCTAACTGTTCGTTCAGTTCCTCTAATATATCCACGAGTGGATAGGCTGTATCTTCAAGGTTACGACAACGAAATTGATAGACACTATCCGTTTGAGGAAATTGATGTAATACCACTTGTAACATCGTGAATTTATACAAGTCAGTATCAAGTAAGGATTGAATAATGGCAGACATATTATTTTTCAGTTTTTAGCAACTTATTGCATTAAAGCACATTTTGTTGCGATTCATAGCTCGTTTTAGTAATTGTCGAAGATTATTCGACTAATTACTAAAACTTAAACTGATTATTTTTTTGCATTGTCTTGACTATATGACTCAGTCAAAGCTTTCAATGCTTTATCTTGCCCAATAACTTTTGCGAATTCTTCTGTGGTCTTGTGTCCTGTCTGTTTTGCTTGAGCATCACAATCGACCTGGCGTAATTGTTTGGCAATTGACCATTCAAGCTTAAAGATAGCACCCATCAAAGCTGTATTACCCTTATTATCACGAGCACAGCGGTCTGCGCCGTTTTCCAATAGAGTCGTTACAATATCTTGATGACCATAGTAGGTCGCCATCATTAATGGTGTAAAACCAGCATGGTTTTTAATATTGACTGGAAAACCATGTTTCAAAAATTCATGAATAACTTCTTTGTTTCCTGTTTTCGCTGCTGCAAAAAATAAGTCAATCACTTCTTTCTGATCTGATTGTTGTGAGCCACTGACAGACGTCGTTTGAGCGTGAAGCATTACTGAACTTAAACTCAGTAAAGCGATTAATAAACTATATACAATATTTTTCATTCTTCCCTCACCTGAGTTTAAATTCGATAACGAATGCCTGTAAAACTCCCCTAGGGTTGCAGGAAAGGAATTGAGTTTTACAGGACTTTTTTGAGGTGACACCTTAGACCCTAATCACCAATTCAAAGACTAATCTTGATTAGTCTTTTAAAGCTGCCGCTTTCGCTTTAACAGTCGCTAAGTTACCGTTTACAGCTTTAGTCATACGTGTGCCGTAATCCGCATCTGCTTTATAGAAATAAGACAACATGATGTGTTTAGTTTCTGAATCTTTTACGTTACCAAGATCAGCTGCTAAGTTCATAATGAGGTCAGATTTCTCTTTAGCAGAGTATGAACGGTATAAATCACCCGCTTGCTTAAAGTTTTGCTCTTTCACACCACGTTGCTGAACTGTGCCAGAAAGTGGAGTTTCAACAGCACGTGCTTTAGGAGTCGATGGTTTTGGCTCCATTCGGCTTGGTTCATAGTTCACGTTAGATGAAGTTGCACCAACATTCATATAACCATCTTGGTTATTGTTGTTCACATTTACCAATGGACGGTTTACTGGAATTTGCTGGTGATTTGCACCCAAACGGTACATTTGTGTATCAGAGTAAGAGAAGATACGACCTTGAAGTAAGCGGTCTTCTGATGGCTCGATACCTGGTACTAAATTACCTGGTGCTAAAGCAACTTGTTCCGTTTCTTGGAAGAAATTCTTCGGCATACGATTTAATGTCAAAGTACCCACTTTTGTTTCTGGTACTAAATCAGTAGGCCAGATTTTAGTTGGATCAAGTGGATCGAAATCGAAGCTATTCAAATCTTTAGGATCCAACACTTGGATATAAAGATCCCATTTCGGGAAATTGCCCGCATTGATGTTCTTATAAAGATCATTCGTTAAGTGGTTGAAGTCTTTACCTTGTAATTCAGCAGCTTCTTTAACGTTTAGACCTTTAACACCTTGCTTAGAACGGAAGTTAAATTTAACGTATTTATATTCGCCTTTGTCGTTGTACAATTTAAATGCATGTACACCGAAACCGTCTTGTTCACGGTAGCTCGTAGGAACACCTTGGTTACCATATACATAAGTCAACATATTTGTTGCCCATGGCTGGCTAGACAAGAAGTCAAATACGCGATTAGCGTCTTGAACGTTGTCAATTGGGCTTGGTTTCATTGCGTGGATGAAGTCTGGGAACTTGATCGCATCACGAATGAAGAATACAGGCGTTTGGTTACCAACTAAATCCCAGTTACCTTCTTGAGTATAAAACTTAATTGCGAAGCCATGTGGGTCACGTAAAGTTTCTGGAGAATGCTTACCATGAATTACTGTAGAGAAGCGTAAGAATACTGGAGTTTTCGTACCTGCTTTGAAAAGTGAAGCAATAGTAAGATCTGATAAATCTTTAGTTGCAACGAATTCACCATAAGCTCCCGTACCACGTGCGTGTACAACACGCTCAGGGATACGCTCACGACCGAAACGTTGAAGTTTTTGAATCAACTGTACATCTTGTAATAATACAGAACCATTTGGACCTGCAGTGATTGAATTTTGGTTATCACCCACTGGTGCGCCGTTATCTTTTGTTAATGGTGCAGCTGATGCTGCTGTCGCAGTTGCAAGCATTGCAACCAACATTGAACGCTTAAACATCGTTTTCTCTCTCAAATTTACCTTTCCTGCAGGCGTAAAGTACCTTCTTTAACAAAATTGGTAAAAAGGTTAATTTTTATCATTTCAATCGCTTTATCAGATCAAAGGTATATACTCAGATTAATTATTTTTTTATCAACAACTTATGAGGATAGATGACGACTTTATCCCTTTTCTTTTTTCCAATTTGATACAATTCATTTGAATTAAAAAACATCAAACTTGGTTGAATTATGCGTGCTTTACTCCAACGCGTCCTTGAAGCGAAAGTCGTTGTGGATGGTGAGATTACTGGTCAAATCGAAAAAGGGATTTTAGTTTTTATTGGTATTGGCAAAGAAGATAACTTTGAAAAAGGTAAGAAGCTCATCGATAAGATTTTAAAATACCGTTTTTTTGATGATGACCAAGGAAAAATGGGTTGGAATCTTAGCCAAGCCGGAGGCGGGTTATTATTAGTCTCGCAATTTACCCTGATGGCACAAACCCAAAAAGGTTTGCGTCCTGACTTCGGCCCTGCAATGCCGCCTCTCGAAGCAAAAGAACTGTATGAACAGTTAGTTGAATACGCAAAATCTCAGTTTGAACATGTACAAACAGGAATCTTTGCAGCGGATATGAAAGTGCATCTCATCAATGATGGTCCGGTAACCTTCAATCTTGAAGTTGAATGACTAGAAAAGCCCTCTGATGAGGGCTTTTTCTCTTGCATTTAAATACTCATTTCTAGAATCAAAACGAGAAAATTCCGTATAGGTGCTGTATTACTTACCCGTCTTTTCTTTAATAAATTGACGAGCAAATTGTATTTTTTCTTTTACAGGTTTAGGAATTTTCGGTGGAATTAATTTAGCGACTTGGTTAAACCATACCAATAAGCTGAAATCACCTTCCATTTTAATACTGCCATTTTGCATACCCGTCATGAATGCAGTTGGATCACCTTTCATCAGGGTTTTAACACCTTGCTCGCTATCAGCAAACTGAAGTACGAAATCTGCTTTCTCTGCATCACCTGAAACAGAATCAATCTGGCCATTGTTGACTAAAATCTGACGTGCAACACCTAGATCTGTACCAATTTGAATACGGAACTCACGATCATGAATTAACTCAATAAATTTTGGACTCGTACGTGACAATTGTTTCATACGCAACGCCAAACCTAACACCAAAAGGTCTAGTGGATCTGTGCTTGCATCAACGATAGGTAATTTCACAACAGGTATTGAAGATAGTTTCATGACAATTTAAGTCCGTTTTTTTAATATCAAAAATAATTGATTCATCCTAGCATATCTTATAAGTAAGGAAATGCAGCTTTGTTTAACAAAACGTATAGGCAAAAAAAAGGTATATCATTTTGATACACCTTTAAATATAAAATTGTTACTACGCAGTTTTGGTCTACATCTCATCTGTCATGAGCTGGATTTAATCGTCCTCATATACAGGAGTATGTTCAATATAACGACGATTTTCTAAAGCCTTTTGCGCACGACTATCTTCGCGAAGTAAGAAAGCCGTTAAAGCCACCATGGCTAAGCTAATCGCTGTTAAATAACTATATGCCAAGGACATGTCAAAGACGTGTTGAACACTATAACGAATACCTTCAAGTAAACCCCAGAAGACCATACCCGCCAACATAAACCCTAGCCAATGACGATAAGGTGAAAAGAATACGGCCGCCAATGCTACAGCGATCAGAGCAAATCCGAGTATCGTTGCAAAAGTTAAAGTGACCATAAAAATCTCCGTCAAAATTTAGATGTTTCAAATACTGCCCAATGATGTTTCACAACAAATTAAATAACGCTTCACTTTCTTCAATGGTCTTGTTGGCGTCTATGAAAGCATTATGGTGAGTTTTTTTCAGAAAAAAAGACCTGATGCTTTTGTAAGCGACACATATTGTCGCAACATTCTTTTGTCATTACATTTTTTAAGATTAGACATTTTTCATAGAATCAGGATCAGTCAATCTTGGCGTGTCATTACAAAAAAATACCTCGTAATTTTTTGTCAAAAACATCTTTTTTTCGATGATGACCATCTGTTTTTTCGTCTGAACTTAGCTGATTAAAATTTGTCTAAGAATGATTCACTTAGATAAAAAAAAAGCGACCATTTGGTCGCCTTTTTAATAAGCTTTTTTTGATTTTAAGCTCGACTTAAATCTTTATCATGTACACCTAACAGGTACAGAACACCATCCAAACCAACACTTGAGATGGCTTGATTTGCATTTTGACGCACCAATGGTTTAGCACGGAATGCAACGCCCAAGCCCGCTATAGAGAGCATTGGCAAATCATTCGCACCATCACCTACTGCAATCGTTTGCTCAAGTGAAATGCCCATTTCATCCGCAATTTGGCCTAATAAAAATGCTTTACGAGCGCCATCCACAATATGCCCTTTAACTTCGCCAGTGACCTCCCCATCTTGAACATCCAAGATATTGGCATGAACTTCATCAATCCCAAGTTTTGCTTGTAAATATTCAGCAAAGTATTGGAAGCCACCAGATAAAATAGCCGTACGATAACCCAAAGATTTCAGGGTTGAAATAAGACGTTCTGCACCTTCAGTAATCGTTAAACGTTCTGCAATTTTAGGCAATACAGAAGCATCCATACCTTTCAGTAGCGCCACACGCGCACGGAAACTGCTCTGAAAGTCCAGCTCACCTTGCATAGCACGCTCAGTAATTTCTGCGACTTGTGCACCGACACCTGCTTCAATTGCAAGCTCATCAATCACTTCTTGTTCGATCAGCGTTGAATCCATATCAAAGCAAACTAAACGACGATTACGACGGTACGGCGTGTCTTCTTGTACTGCAACATCGACACTAAGGTCATTTGATAAACTTAAACATGCCGCTCGCATCGTTGCAGCATCTAACATCTGACCGCTCAAACCAAATTGCACACAAGCACGTTTTGGTTCATTTTCAAAATGATTCAACGTTGGGCGACCAGACAAACGAGTGACTGTTTCAATATTAAACCCTTGACTTGAAACAATATTAGTCACTGCTTGCAAATGTGCTGCAGTAAGTTCAGGTGCCAATGCCGTCACGATATATCGTGTACGTCCACCCTCTTTCACCCATTGCTCATAATCTTCTGAATCGATCGGTTTAAAGCGCACAGTAAGACCAATATCGTGTGCTAAAATCAGAATATCCTTCATGGCCAAAGCCGTTGCTGTCTGGTCTTCGGAAGCAACCACGATGCCGAGAGTCAATTGGTTATGGATAACTGCTTGTCCTACATCTAAAATTTGCAAAGAATGTACGGACAACACCTGCATCAATCGAGTAAACTGATTCGGTTGGTCAGGTCCTAAAAATGAAATAAGAATGATTTCTCGCATGAATTGACTCGGGTCTGAGCTACGAATATTGTAAGAATCATAATCGAAATTGAATTAATTTTCTTTGGAAGTTTACGTTGAATGCGCCTAGACAAGGGCTATTTGCTAGCCTGCTGATTGTAAGTTTTGCCTTGCATACCTTTTTATTGGTTATTGCAACGACACATCAATTAAATGAAAACCGTGCAAGCCAAGGTTTGCTAATGACGACTCAACTGGTCGCAGATAGCTTAACTGAACTTGAACCTGCCAATACTGTATCTCTTGCCTTATTAGCCAATCGCTATGCAACGAATCCAAGTGTTGCATATATACGTATTCTTGGCACAGGAGATCAAGTTCTCGCAACTGCGGGCTTGTCTAAGACGCGTCAGGGTGAAATCTTCGTTCGAGATGCACTACAAAATGAAAAGAAAATTGGCAGTGTGGAAATCACATTGGTTAAACCAAGTATCGGTGAAATATTAAGAACACAATGGCTGGCGATCCTCTCTTCACTCTTTATTCATGGCTTATTATGGTTGGCTTATCGTGCCATTGCTCGCCCTACGCGTAGCGAATATCTTGCGAGATTAAATAATGAGTCCCGTTTACGTCATGAGATCAAGCTGCTCACTGAAGCATTAGAACTGGAAAAGAGTCAGCCTAAACAACCTCATACGCCAGAGCAAAATAAAGAACAAGCTGCAATTACGCCAAAAGTACCGACTCTGCAGTTAGATCAGGATGCTTTATCCCTGAATATCCAATTTTATGATCCGAAACAATTAATTAATACGGTTAACAAATCTGTCTCTTTACCTTATTTTAATTTATGTCAAATTTTCTTAAATAAGAGTATCGAACTGTGTACAGCGCATTATCATTTGAATGTTGATGATATCGTTGTGAATCGTAGTTTTGATCAACAAGGCGCTGTCATCAGTATTTCTTCACTCAAGAATAACTCGATTGCTTGCATCTTAATGATTGGTTCGGTGTTTCAATTATTGTCAGAAGTACTCTATAAGCGTTACCGTGAGGATAAACGGTTCGTATTGCAAACGCGCTGTGCTGTAACCGCCCCAGTGGAGGCAATGCAACTCGATTCAGTACAAGCGGCGGAAAGACTCACACATCACCTAATTGCGAAAGAAATGGCGCTATATTTGACCCACGATCAGTTAAAGCATATTGGTGAATGCTATCAATTGGTTCCGATGCCGAATCCAACCAGTGTGTTAACACGTCACGCTTTCATGATTAATGGTATGAACGAAGCCTGTGCCGAACTCGCACAAAATATCCGTACTGAGATTTTGAAAGGCAAAGCCCAAAGCTCCTCGACGGATCGTACAATCAGCTCTTAATTAGATTAAATTTTAATAAGTAAACCAGATTTGATGCTAAGTTAAATCTGGTTTTTCTTTTTAAAAGCTCACAGTCGTGAAAAGTTAGACTAAGCGTCTAGTTTGTATACAAAATTGCTCTTTTGGTAATTTTATCTCTCTTTTCAATGTGCTATGAAGGTGTATGTTTGACTGTGTTGAATGGTACAGTCATAAGCATAGGCAAACTGACTAAAAAAGCGTTAGACTATGGCGCAACAAATTTATTCAAATGTCAGAATGACATAACAAAAAGGTGAAGGTTGATGTCGCTCAATACTGTAGAAGAACTTGTAGCAGATATCCGTGCAGGAAAAATGGTCATCCTGATGGATGATGAAGATCGTGAAAATGAAGGCGACCTCGTTATTGCTGCAACACACGTACGACCTGAAGACATTAATTTCATGATCACGCATGCTCGTGGCTTGGTTTGCTTAACGTTAAGTCGTGAACGCTGCAAACAATTAAATTTACCGTTAATGGTTGATGCGAATGGCGCTCAACACGGGACAAACTTCACGCTTTCTATTGAAGCTGCAAATGGCATTTCTACAGGTATTTCTCCAGCAGAACGTGCGCACACGATTCAAACAGCAGTTGCGGCACATGCAAAACCAGCAGATATCGTTCAGCCAGGCCATATTTTCCCACTCATGGCACAACCAGGTGGTGTGCTCCATCGTGCAGGTCATACCGAAGCAGGTTGTGATTTAGCTCGTCTTGCAGGTCTTGAACCAGCTTCTGTGATTTGTGAAATTATCAATGAAGACGGGACTATGGCCCGTCGTGCTGACCTTGAAATTTTTGCTGAAAAACACGGTCTAAAAATTGGTACAATTGCTGATCTTATTCACTACCGCATGACCAATGAACAAACGGTAGAGCGTTTGGATCAACAAAAACTCGATACCGAGTATGGTACTTTTGATCTTTACCGTTATCGTGAAGTCGGGAATCCTGATATTCATTTGGCATTGGTTAAAGGTCAACCTGAAGAAGGTGTGACGACTGTTCGCGTTCATGGCTTCAATCCAGCGCGAGACTTATTAAAACTTAATAAGCAAGATGGTGAAGCAGCTTGGAACTTAGATCGTGCTTTAAAAGAAATTGCTCAAAGCGATCGTGGTGTCTTGGTATGGATTGGACAACGTCAGCCGTCTGATTTAGGTCCAGCATTAGAAGCATTAACTGCGCCAAAACCAGCCAAGTCAAATGCTGCCTTATCTCAGCAATACCAAACTATTGGTGTGGGTGCACAAATTTTACGTGATTTAGGCGTACAGAAAATGAAGCTCCTGAGCTCACCTTTACGCTTCAATGCATTGTCTGGCTTTAATTTAGAAGTGGTCGAATACATCACAGCTGATCAGAGCTCTCATTCATAACTCTTATTAAATATCGAGGTTGCTATGGCGATTCGCCGTATTGAAGGTTTATTACATCTCGCGAGCGAAGATCGTTACGCGATTCTAGTTGGTCGTTTTAACAGCTTTGTTGTTGAACATTTATTAGAAGGTGCAATTGATACATTGCATCGACATGGTGTTAAAGACGATAATATCACTGTCGTTCACGCGCCAGGCGCTTGGGAACTTCCGGTTGTGGCGAAAAAACTCGCAAATTCTGGTAAGTTTGATGCGGTAATTGCACTTGGTGCAGTTATTCGCGGTAGCACTCCTCACTTTGACTTTGTTGCTGGTGAATGTGCAAAAGGCCTTGGTGTTGTTGGTTTAGAAGCTGGTTTACCTGTAATCAATGGCGTATTGACTACAGACAGCATTGAACAAGCCATCGAGCGTTCAGGTACAAAAGCAGGTAATAAAGGTGGTGAAGCTGCCTTGACTGCAATTGAAATGGTTAACTTGCTAAAGGCGATCTAAAGCATGTCGCAGACACTCCAAGCTACTTATGCAGCTAAACGCAAAGCACGTCGTTTTGCTGTACAAGGGATTTATGAATGGCAAATGAGCCACAACCCTGTGCATGAAATTGAAGCACGTACACGTGCTGAAAATGCCATGCATAAAGTGGATCTCAGCTATTATCACGAGTTGCTCACACAAGTGATTGCAAATCATGAAGCATTGGATGCGTTATTAATTCCAGTACTAGATCGTGAGATCTCGGCACTGGACGGCGTTGAATTAGCTACTTTGCGTCTTGGCGCGTATGAATTGAAAGAGCATCTTGAAATTCCATATCGCGTCGTTCTCGATGAAGCAATTGAATTGGCTAAACACTTCGGCGGTGCAGATAGTCACAAATACATCAATGGTGTATTAGACCGTTTGGCACAAAGCCTGCGTGAAGCAGAAAAGCAACAAGCAAAATAAGTTGTTGTTGAAATGGCTGAGTTTTCTATTATTGACACCTATTTCAATCGACCGAGTTATTCTTCAGTCGATTTAGGTGTCGGTGATGACTCAGCCCTGCTCACCCCACCTCCACAGCAACTATTGGTCATTTGTGCCGATACCCTCGTTGCTGGTCGACATTTCCCCATCGATACAGATCCCCATGCGATTGGATGGAAATCTGTAGCTGTGAATCTTTCAGACATTGCAGCCATGGGTGCAAAACCTCAAAGCATTCTCTTGGCATTGAGCCTACCCCAAATTGATCATCACTGGCTAAAAGGGTTTAGTCAGGGTTTGTATGATTGTTGCGATCAATTTGGAGTAAGTTTAATTGGCGGCGACACAACGCAAAGCCCACATCTCACATTATCAGTTACCGCTCTAGGCTGGGTGGATATTGGAAAAGCCGTGCCACGTTCTGGTGCTCAAGCAGGTGATTTAATCTGTGTATCCGGCACTGTCGGTGATGCTGCATTCGGATTAAAATATCCCGATCATGCTTTAAAAAAACGTCTCGATTATCCCACTCCACGTTGTGAACTCGGTCAAGCGCTTAAAGGATTGGCGCATAGTATGATTGACGTATCCGATGGTTTAGCACAAGATCTAGGACATATTCTCAAAGCATCTCATGTTGGTGCCGACCTACACTTAGATCAACTTCCACTTAGTCCTGCCTTACAAGCATTGCCCAATCAACAAAAATGGCAATTGGCTTTAGCAGGTGGTGATGATTATGAATTGTGTTTTACCATTCCTTCACCTGCCTTGGATGAATTAAAAGCTCGACACTGCGATACACCGATCACGGTGATTGGTGTCGTAAAAGAGACTCAGCAATTAGATTTTTATCATCATCAACAACCACAAGAACTAGAATTACAGGGATATCAGCACTTTGCCAAAACAACCAATTAATTTTAAAGCGATGACTTGGTCTGAACGTTTCATTGTTTTTTGTGGCGTTGGATTCGGCTCTGGTTTGGCACCAAAAGCACCGGGTACTTTTGGTTCAGCTTTTGCCTTGTTGTTTATCCCTGCTTTCATGACAATAGGTTTTTTGTATAGCACGATTGCCATAATCGTTATGTCATTGATTGGAATATATATTTGTGGAAGAGCCGCTGATATAATGCGCGTCCATGATGACGGACGAATTGTGTGGGATGAATTTGCGGGGCAATCGATCACGTTTCTCCCTTTAATCTACCTAGGCCTAATGAATTGGGTATGGCTATTGGTCGGTTTTGCACTTTTCCGTCTCTTTGATGTTTGGAAACCTTGGCCGATTCGTGTCATTGATCGTCAAGTCGACGGTGGTTTCGGCATTATGCTTGATGACCTGATCGCAGGTCTGTGGGCAGCACTTTGTATTATAATTTATCTCTATATTGATATGGCTTAAGCCAAGCTCCAAAGAAAGGATGTTGTATGTCAACCACAGTTGTTATTCTTGCTGCAGGTAAAGGGACGCGAATGCGTTCAAAACTACCAAAAGTATTACAGCCTTTAGCAGGACGTCCACTCTTAGGGCATGTCATTGAAACCGCAAAAAAAATACAAGCTGAAAATATTATTACTATTTTCGGTCACGGCGGCGCTCTAGTTAAACAAGCATTTTCGACAGAAAATATTGACTGGGTTGAACAAGCTGAACAACTTGGTACAGGTCACGCTGTTCAAATGACCTTACCTGTATTACCCAAAGATGGTATTTCTTTAATTTTATCCGGTGATGTTCCTTGTATTACAGCCGATACATTACAAAAATTACTTGAAGCAACACAATCTAAAGGTATTGGCTTAGTCACACTTACACTAGACGATGCTTCAGGTTACGGTCGTATCGTGAGAGAAAATGGTAAAATCCAAGCCATTGTTGAACATAAAGATGCTTCTGAAGCGCAACGTTTAATTAAAGAAATTAATACTGGCATTTATGCGGTAAGCAATGCCAAATTGCACGAGTGGTTGCCACGTCTGAATAATAATAATGCGCAAGGCGAATATTATTTAACAGATATCGTAGCAATGGCTATTGACGATGGACTCGAAATTGCTTCAGTTGAACCTGCTTTAGCTTTCGAAGTTGAAGGTGTAAATGATCGTGTGCAATTGGCAGCATTGGAAAGAGAATACCAAAACTACCAAGCGAAATTGCTGATGCAGCAAGGTGTACATTTGATCGACCCGAGTCGTTTCGATCTCCGAGGTTCACTCAAGGTTGGTCAAGATGTACGTATCGATATCAATGTCATTATCGAGGGCGAATGTGAACTTGGTGACAATGTCGAAATCGGTGCAGGATGTGTAATTAAAAACTCCAAAATTGCTGCAGGCACGAAAGTTCAACCATATAGCGTATTTGATTCAGCCATTGTGGGTGAGCAGACTCAAATTGGACCATTCGCACGTTTACGCCCTGGTGCTAAATTGGCAAATGAAGTACACATTGGCAACTTTGTTGAAGTGAAAAACACCACCATTGGTTTAGGATCTAAAGCCAATCATTTTACGTACTTAGGTGATGCTGAAGTGGGTGAGGGTTCAAATATCGGCGCGGGTACGATCACATGTAATTATGATGGTGCCAACAAGTTTAAAACGATCATTGGTGACCAAGCCTTTATAGGTTCAAACAGCTCTTTAGTCGCGCCGGTTAAAATTGGTAATGGTGCAACAGTTGGTGCTGGATCGACGATTACTCGTGATGTGGATGATCATAGTTTAGCCGTAGAACGCTCTAAACAATTTGTGAAAGACAATTATCCACGTCCACAAAAGATTAAGAATTAAGGGGATTACAATATGTGTGGTATCGTCGGCGGTGTAGCAGAACGAAGCGTAACGAATATTCTAATTGAAGGCTTAAAGCGTCTTGAATACCGTGGTTATGACTCAGCGGGATTAGCTTTAATCAATGCAGGTCAAGTTTTACGTGAACGTCGTGTCGGTAAAGTTATCAACCTTGAAGAAGCGGTTTCAGAAGCAGCAATCACTGGCGCGCTTGGTATCGCACATACACGTTGGGCTACTCATGGCAAACCTACAGAAAATAATGCACATCCGCATATATCTGGTCAAGTCGCTGTGGTACATAACGGTATTATTGAAAATTACCAAGAGCTTAAAGATGATCTTGAAGCATTAGGATATGTGTTTACATCCCAAACAGATACTGAAGTTGTTGCACACTTAGTTCATGATGCACTGAAGTCTGCTCCTAACCTGCTTAAAGCCGTTGAACAAGTTGTGCCTCAACTCAAAGGTGCATTTGCACTCGGTATCGTACATACAGATTACCCAAATGAATTGATCACTGTTCGTGAAGGTTCACCGCTCGTGATCGGTGTGGGAATTGGTGAGAACTTTATCAGTTCTGATCAATTGGCCCTATTACCGATTACCAATCGTTTTATATACCTTGAAGAAGGTGATATTGCGCGTTTAACACGTGATACGATTGAAGTCTATGTACAAGGTGAGCGCGTTGAACGCCCTGTCAAAGAACTTGATGCGACAGTGAGTAATGCTTCAAAAGGTGAATATAAGCATTACATGCTGAAAGAAATTTTTGAGCAACCCGAAGCGATCAAGCAAACCATCTCTCAAGCCTTAAATGCCGATCACTTACGTGATGATTTTCTTGCAAATGCTGTAGAAGATTTTTCTCAGATTCAGCAAGTTCAAATCATCGCTTGCGGTACCAGTTACCATGCAGGCATGATCGCAAAATATTGGTTTGAACAACTGATTGATGTACCTTGCCAAGTTGAAATTGCAAGTGAGTTCCGCTATCGCACTCCAGTCATCGTGAACAATACACTCTATGTGTGTATTTCTCAATCAGGTGAAACTGCCGACACATTGGCTGCTCTTCGTGATACACAAAAACGTGCCAAAGCGAAAAATATTAATATCACCACGATGACGATCTGTAACGTTGCAACATCTTCCATGGTGCGTGAAACAGATTACAGCTTATTGACATTAGCAGGTCCAGAAATTGGGGTTGCGTCGACCAAAGCATTCACCACACAACTTGCTGCCTTGATGCTTCTCGTGCTTAAGTTCGGTCAAGTTAAACAAACGATTTCTAATGAACAAGTAACTGAAATCATTACTGGATTGTGGCATACACCTAAAGTGATTCTTGATACATTACAATGTGATAAAGAAATTTTACGCCTATCTGAATTGTTTGTTGAAAAACAACATTGCCTATTTTTAGGTCGTGGAACACAGTTCCCAATCGCGCTTGAAGGAGCGCTTAAACTGAAAGAAATTTCATATATTCATGCTGAAGGTTATGCAGCTGGTGAGTTGAAACACGGCCCATTGGCCTTAGTTGATAATGATATGCCTGTTGTCATTCTTGCTCCTCAGGATGACATGCTTGATAAGCTCAAATCAAATATGGAAGAGGTTCAAGCACGTGGTGGTGAGCTGTTTGTATTTGCAGATGAAAATAGTGGCATTAAGGAGAAAGAGCGCCAACACGTCGTTCAAGTTCCGAGCGTTTCAGCACTATTATCACCAATCGTATACAGTATTCCTGTGCAGCTTTTGTCCTATCATGTCGCTGTACTACGTGGTACCGATGTAGATCAGCCGCGTAACTTAGCTAAGTCAGTTACGGTTGAATAATTCAATTTGATCTACACTTAAAAAGATCGATAATGAAAATTATCGGTCTTTTTTTTATCAAATGAAATATCTTATCAGTGCATGTTTAGTCGGACATCCAGTTCGCTACGATGGTCAACATTGCCTTCAAGAAAAAATTAAAACGCTGATTGATACCGATCAGGCCGTCGTAATCTGCCCTGAAATTTCTGGAGGACTTAGCACTCCCAGAGCCCCTGCTGAAATTCAAAAAGGAACAGGCTCCGATGTTTTGAGTGGTCATGCAAAAGTATTTGATCTTTCGGGAAAAGATGTTACCGAAGCATTTATTTTAGGTGCCAAACAGACCTTAGCTTTTGCGAAAAAACATGGGATTACTCATGCGATTTTGAAAGCTAAAAGTCCATCATGTGGTTTTGGTCAGATTTATGATGGCTCTTTTTCGGGGTCAAAAATAAATGCGGACGGTGTTACAGCAGCGCTTTTAAAGCAACATGGTATTCACATCATGACTGAAAAAGAATTTCTAGATCAGTTAATGAAATAAAATCAGCTACTTAATCACATCATCGTCATATTCATGTTTTTTAAGGTGAGCTTTGTCACGCGTCGCCCAATAACTCGCCAAGATGGGTCCCGAAATATTGTGCCATAAACTAAAAATCGCACTTGGAATTGCTGTAATGGGTGTTGCCGCAAAATGAACCGCAGCTAAAGCAACGCCTAAGCCAGAATTTTGCATCCCTACTTCTATCGAAACTGCTTTAGCATCTGCTTGATTGAGCTGCAATAATTTTGCAGTCCAATAACCTATAAAATATCCTAATCCATTATGTAAAATTACAACAGCAAGGATCAGTAACCCTGACTGTAAAATTTGCACTTTACTTCCAGCAATAATCGCAGCCACAATCAATACAATCGCGATGACTGAAACCATAGGCATCATTGCGATATATCGATCTATTTTTTGCTTAAATAGGCCGCTCACGATCACCCCTAAAATGATAGGGAACAAAATCACTTGCATTACCGATACAAGCATTGCTACCGCATCTATATCGATCCACTGACTCGCTAAGAGATAAAAAATCAATGGTGTCAGCAAAGGTGCTAACATCGTTGAAACTGAGGTACACGCGACGGACAAAGCCACATTTGCCTTTGCCATATAAGCAATGACGTTAGATGCTGTACCTCCGGGACAACATCCAACAAGGAGTACGCCAACGGCAATTTCAGCGGGTAATCGAAATGCTATGCACAAGCCCCATGCCAATAATGGCATCACTATAAATTGAGCACCCACCCCAATGGCAACCGCCTTAGGCTGACTGAGAACACTTTTAAAATCCTTCCACGACAGGGTCATTCCCATGCCAAACATGATAATCCCGAGCATCCAAGTGATATAAGACTTAAGCCAAATAAAAGCTTCTGGCATATACATGGCAATTCCTGCAAAAAGGAGTACCCACAGCGCAAAGGTTTTTTGCAAGAATTGATTGATGGCTTTCATTTAAAAAGTTCACTTATTGGATTAACGACGTATGATCTTGAACCATGACCTTTAAATGGTCTACGCGGAGTGTCTGAGAGTCATCAGTTCTTTGGCGTAAATTCGTTTCACACCTTGTGCAAGCATTTCTTGCCATGCATGTTGCAACGAACCATTTAAATCAATGCCTTTAGTCGCATCTGACACGACATAACTATTAAAACCTAATTTTGCAGCATCAATTGCCGTCCAAGCCACACAAAAATCAGTGGCGATCCCGACAATGAAGACATCACGAATTCCACGCTCACGCAGATAACCTGCTAAGCCAGTCGACGTTCGATGATCAGCTTCTAAAAAGGCAGAATAACTATCAATATGTGGATGAAAACCTTTACGAATGATCAACTGCACTTTGGGTATATTCAAGTCTGGATGAAAATCTGCATCATGTGTACCCTGCACACAATGTGAAGGCCATAACACCTGACGGCCATAAGCTAATTCAATCGTATCATAAGCAGACTTTCCAGGATGATTTTCAAAAAATGAAATATGGTCTTGAGGATGCCAATCTTGGGTAAGGACAACATTGTCAAAATGCCGAGCAAGTGAATTAATGGTTGGAATAATTTGATCTGAATTTGCTACCGCCAAATTTCCCCCAGGGGTAAATCCATTCTGAACATCAACAACGATAAGTGCACTTTGTTGTGGTTGGAACATCCTTTTCAGCTCCCAATATTTTTAAAATTGTTAGGGACTATTGCATAGGATCAAGAGAACTACAATTGCTTGAGTTGAAAATTTGATATCAAAATTCTATAAAAAAAGCCTGCATCAAGCAGGCTTTAATCTATGTTTTTGTCTTAATTCTGGATACGACGTACCAACATTAACATGAAGATTGCAGAAATAATAATACAAGGGATTGCTGCAGAGATTACGCCTGCTGCACCAAATCCAGCCGTTAATAATGATCCTGCAATTGCTGGCCCAAGCATAGCACCGATACGACCTACTGCTGATGCTACACCAACACCTGTACCACGTACTTCTGTTGGGTACACAATACCACCAAATGCGTAAAGCACACCTTGACAGCCAATCACGAAAGCACCAACCAATGCTGAAGCCAAATACATTTGTGTGAGTGAGCTTGCTGCATTCAACGCAAGAAGGCCAGCCAAAATACCACCGTACATTAACAAGATCACATAAGCTTTTTTCCAGCGGTCAGTTAATACACCTAAAATCACAGTACCTACAGTAGCACTTACCATGAAGTAGAATTGCGCTGTCGCACCTTCTTTTCTCGAAAAACCTAATTCTTGGAATAGAGAAGGTAACCAGCTGAGCATGATGTAAACCACCATGAGCGTGAAGAAATAGCTACACCAGATGAACATCGTACGAAGAAGATTCTGTGAATTAAACAAATCTTTAAACGAACCTTGTGGAGCTTCTGCAATTTCAGCTTCAGTTCTATTTTGCGTTTTCAAAAATTCTTTAGATTCAGGTAAGAATTTCATCATCACTGGTATAACAATTAATGGTAATAAACCACCAAGATAGAAAATATTTTTCCAATTAGCACCGAAATCTGTACTTGCAATTAAAGATAAGATCGCAGCACCGACAGGCATACCACAGTACATTAGCCCTACAGCACGACCACGATTTTGTGGGGTTACTGCTTCAGAAGCCAAAGTGATGAGAATTGGCATTGCTGCACCTAGTCCTGCACCTGCAAGGAAACGTACAGCCAATAAACTGTTAAAACTATTTACCCATACCGTACATAAAGTGAATACAGCGAAAACAGCAACAGACCAAATTAAAACTGTTTTACGACCAATACGGTCCGCAATACGCCCACCTACCAGTGCCCCAGGTAACAGACCTAAAATACCAGCACTAAAAAACACACCTAATTGTGAACTATCTAAACCAAAATGTTCACGAATACCCGCAGCTGCAATACCTGCAGCCTGAATATCTAAGCCTTCAATTACTGCAATGAGGAAGCAGATACCTACCGTCAAAATTGCATGTTTGTTACTTACTGATTCTTGCATTGAACTTCCCTCACTCATCAGCATTTGAGTCCGATGCCCGATTATCTATGTAAGTCAATGAAAGTGAGAGTTATCAAATGGTGTAATAAAATGTAATCAAAATAAGATTAAATTTCATACCTCTTGCCAACCAAAATAAATTCTAGTCTTCAAAACGATTAATTATTTTTTTTATTTAAAAAAAAACCAAGAAAAATCTATTATAAAATCTGTAAGTATTAGAATAATTTAACCTTTAAGTAAAAAAATTAAGACGTTTTATAAATTATAATAATCACATAATTTAAAAATTATTAGTTTATTCACCTTTATATACATACATCTTAAATCTGATGTAAGTGATATAAGATATTAATTCAGGGTAAATTGGTCAGATTTTAGTTCGAATTTTCATTTTTATCCGCAATACTTTCATAGACGAACATCTATCTTCACTGTTATTTAAATGCCTAACCATAAGGTCTTAAAATTGCTTTTTTTAAAAAAAGTTACTTGTTTTAACTAAACTTTTTTTTGACTGAAGTGAATTCATATTGTTCTTATTGGTAGCTTAGTTCATAATTTGCATACGCATTATCCAGTATGCAGGCATATTGGATCGTGATATAAATCAAAATACATACCCATCCAAACTTCGCTTCTCAACCTTCACTGGATGGAAAAATAGGATCGTGTTTTAAAATGACTACTCAGCAAGCTCAGGTAATTCAAGGCTCAATCGTCGCAATCGTCACTCCAATGTTTGAAGATGGAACTGTTGATTGGAAGGGTCTCGAGAAGCTTGTTGAATGGCACATTGAACAAGGTACAAACAGTATCGTTGCCGTGGGAACAACAGGTGAAGCTTCGACCTTAAGCATGGCTGAACACACTCAAGTGATCAAAGAAATCATTCGTGTAGCCAATAAACGCATTCCAATTATTGCCGGCACAGGCGCAAACTCAACGCATGAAGCGATTG
Organism: Acinetobacter sp. 25-47-130; assembly: GCF_056779705.1. NCBI lineage: Bacteria > Pseudomonadati > Pseudomonadota > Gammaproteobacteria > Moraxellales > Moraxellaceae > Acinetobacter > Acinetobacter sp. 25-47-130. The sequence goes on from NZ_JBWYII010000002.1 coordinate 366,517, forward strand.
AGCTTACCAAAGAAGCTAAAGAGCTTGGTGCAGATGCTGCACTTTTAGTAACGCCATATTATAACAAACCGACTCAAGAAGGCTTGTATCAGCATTACAAAGCAATTGCTGAAGCTGTTGATTTACCGCAAATTCTTTATAACGTACCTGGCCGTACTGGCGTTGATATGAGCAATGAAACTGTAGTTCGTCTTGCTGATATTCCTCAAATCGTAGGGATTAAAGATGCAACAGGTGATGTTCCTCGCGGTGCTGAGCTTTTAAAAGCACTTGAAGGCAAAGATATGGTGGTCTATTCAGGTGATGACGCAACAGCATATCAACTGATTGAGCATGGTGCGAAAGGTAATATTTCTGTGACCGCTAACGTTGCTCCAAAGCAAATGAGCCAAGTGTGTGCCGCTGGTTTAGTGGGTGATGCAGCTCAAGCAAAAGCAATTAATGATCAAGTTGCAAATTTACACGAAATTCTATTTTGTGAATCAAACCCAATTCCTGTGAAATGGGCACTTCATGAAATGGGATTAATTGGTACAGGTATCCGTTTACCACTTACTCCATTAGCAGAACAATATCGAGCTTCACTGCGTGATGCATTAAAAGCTGCGAGCATTATTTAAAGAAGAGTTTAACAACTATGCAACTACGTTTTGGTTTACCCCTTGCCCTTTCAGCCCTCAGCATGATCGGTTGTAGTACGATTGGTATCGATAATGGTTCACTCGATTATAAAAAATCTACTGCACAAACCCCGCTTAAATTTCCTGAAGGTTCAATGGTTAGACCAGCAACACCGCTTTATCCAGCGCCTGTTGTTGAACAGCTTGCAATAGACAATGCGCCACAAATGGTTAATAAGCGAGGTAATCGTTTCGAGCTACCTCGTCCTAATGTGGCACCAACCGTTTCTAATCCTGTTGAGACTGAACAATCAACTGCTGTTGGTCGTCCACAACTTTTAACTGATGGAAATGGCAATCCGTTGATCAAAATTGACGGAAATTCTGCTACAATTTGGCAATACACAATCGCCACCCTCAGTAGCCTCAACTACAACTTTGTCAATCAACCTAAGAATCCCCATTCCGCGACAATTCAAGTGGATGGTGAAAGTTTAGTGCTTAAACTGACATCTGTAGGTTCGAGTCATACCTTGGCCGTGTTTACCCCAACTAACGCGTTTGCAGACAAACAAAAAGCTGCGAGCCTGTTAACCCAGATTTATCAAAACTGGCCAGCCTAGTCGTTCTAGGCATATTTTTTCTGAAAAAGGTTCCACCATGTTAAAACAAACCTTGCTCTATACTGGTAAAGCTAAATCCGTTTATGAAACCGATAGTGCAGACCACCTGATTTTAGTCTTTCGTGATGATGCCTCAGCATTTAATGGCGAAAAAATCGAACAGCTAGATCGCAAAGGTAAGGTGAACAACCGTTTTAACGCCTTTATCATGGAAAAACTTGCAGCTGCAGGTATCGAAACTCATTTCGAAAAACTTTTAACACCAAACGAAGTTTTGGTTAAAAAGTTAAACATGATTCCAGTTGAATGTGTAATCCGTAACTATGCAGCTGGTTCGCTTTGCCGTCGTTTGGGTGTTGAAGAAGGTTTAGAACTTACACCACCTACATTTGAATTATTTTTCAAAGATGACGCTTTGGGCGACCCAATGGTGAATGAATCTCAAGCCATTGCTTTAGGTTGGGCTACTGCTGAACAACTTGAGCGTATGAAAGAGTTAACTCACCAAGTAAACGTGGTTTTAAAAGATCTTTTTGCTCAAGGCAACATGCTTTTAGTTGATTTTAAACTTGAATTTGGTGTGTTCCATGACCGTATCGTTCTTGGTGATGAGTTCTCTCCAGATGGTTGCCGTCTATGGGACAAAGATACCAAGAAAAAATTAGATAAAGACCGTTTCCGCCAAGGTTTAGGTGGTGTGGTTGAAGCTTATGAAGAAGTTGCTACACGTATCGGTGTTGACCTTTCTGATATCTAAATCAAAATTTAGATAAAATAAAGCCGAGTCATATGACTCGGCTTTTTTGTATCTGTTGATATTATTTTTATATTTTCAAATTATTGTTATACATTCATTATTTTTGTTAAGTCGCATTACCAATGCTCTCTCCTCATTGGTAATGCTATTAATTTATCGAATCGATATTTAAATAAGATGACAAATCTGGGTCATTGATCATTAAAAAACTCAATTGTTGTTTTTGTTTTTAAATTTACCCCCATTAATCGAATAAATTAATGCTATTTATTAAAATGATCGTTTTTACAATATCACTAAGTTCAACTAATATATTTTTATACCAGGCAACTACAGGAGTTGGTGGCTCAAGAGAGAGACTGTAGTTGCCGACCAGATGAATCGCTTTTCACCCAGCTTCCCATAGAACTGGGCTTTTTTTATTGTTGTTGCTGCTCTTGCTTCCAACGTCGCTGCTGTAAACGCTCTGCTTCGACTTCACGCTTATTACGAGCTGATTCGTACAATTTGGTGCCTTTCAGCTCTGGAGGCATATAATCCTGCAACACGAAATGTTCTGGATAGTGATGTGGATATAAGTAATCTACACCATATCCCTGCTCTTTCATTAACTTGGTTGGAGCATTTCTTAAATGCAATGGAACTGGAAGATTTGACGTACGTTCAGCCAACTCTAATGCTTTATTGATTGCTAAGTAAGTGCTGTTACTTTTCGCGCTTGTGGCCAAATACACTGCACATTGTCCTAAAATAATACGGCATTCTGGCATCCCAACCGCTTGAACGGACCTAAAACACTCCCCAGCCAATAACAACGCATTAGGATTAGAATTTCCAATATCTTCCGAAGCGGCTATCAACATCCGACGCGCAATAAAGACTGGATCTTCCCCCCCTTTTAACATTCTCGCCATCCAATATAGTGCAGCGTCAGGATCACTTCCACGAATTGATTTAATGAATGCTGAGACTAAATCATAGTGCTGCTCACCAGATTTGTCATATCGCGCAATATTTTGTTGAGCTACTTTCACCACGATGGCATTGGTGACAATATTTTCAACATCTGCTTCAAATGTGCTCGCTATGAGATCCAATAAATTCAGTGCTTTACGAGCATCACCTGCGGCAAATTGAATTAATGCATCATATTCTTCGATGTGAATATGACGGTCTTTCAAAAATTGGTCTTGCTTGAGTGCACGTTCAATTAAATGTTGAATATCATGCTCAGATAATGCATTCAGCGTATACACCAGACAGCGCGACAACAAAGCATTATTGACTTCAAAAGAAGGATTTTCTGTGGTTGCACCAACCAGAGTAATCTTGCCTTTTTCTACTGCGCTCAGTAAGGCATCTTGTTGAGATTTATTAAAGCGATGAATTTCATCAATAAAAACCACTGGCGCAATGAGATCGCCACTTTCCCCAATGATTTCTCGAAGCTCTTTAACACCAGTGTTGAGTGCAGACAAGCTAATAAAAGTACGATCTACAGCTTGAGCTAACAATAGCGCAATGGTGGTCTTGCCGACCCCTGGAGGCCCCCAAAAAATAATCGAAGGTAAATGTCCTTGGTCAATCATTTGACGTAAAGGTGCGTCTTCACCAAGTAAATGATCTTGTCCGATAATCTCAGACAAATCACGTGGACGTAAGCGTTCAGGTAGCGGAATTTGTGTATCGGACATATTTTTTATAGATCTCAAAGTGCTGTTGACTAGTCTACTATGTAATAGTCAAATTCCAATATTAATAGTCAAAACAACCATCACTATTCAACATTTTTCATTTTACTCAGATTCGAGTTTTGCTTTTAATTTGAATAAATAAGCTTGCGGTCCATCTTCTATTCCCCAAATTGTGCCATCCTTCGCTTCATGCAAGTCTCGTACTCGAACCCCCATATCCAAGCGCTGAATTTCTCGTACAGGTTCAGATTGTGGATCTACCACAATAATGGCTTTCGATGATAATCCACCGATTAAGGCTTTGTTCTTCCATTGTGGAAAATAGTTAGATTTATAAAAAATCAGACTCGAGGGTGAAATCACTGGAGACCAATCAAGTTTAGGGGCTATAAATTCAGGTCGCGTTTCATGATTCGGAATCTGTTTCCCATCATAGTGATCACCATTAGATACAATTGGATAGCCATAATTCTTACCTTTTTCAATAAGATTGAACTCATCGCCACCTTTAGGGCCCATTTCTGCCACCCACAAACGATTTTGATGATCAAATGCCATACCTAAAGGATTACGATGACCTAAACTCCAAATCTGCGCTGAGACACCACCTTGTTTGGCAAATGGATTAGATTCTTGAGCACGACCATCATCATACAAATATACAATTTTACCTAGATTAGACTGCATATCTTGTGCAGGCTGAAACTTCTGCCGTTCCCCTGAACTAATCCATAAATTCGCTTGCTGGTCAAACACTATACGATGTGCATAATGCCCCTGACCCGACACTTTAGGGACTTGCTCCCATATGCGTTCGATATCCGTCAGTTTCGGTGCTTCGATATTCGATAAATCCAATTTCGCTCGGATTACCACTGCACCAAACAATCCATTTTTTTCTTCGGCATAACTGAGATATAGCCAAGCGTTATTATTGAAATTAGGATGAATCGAAACATCACCTAACCCACCTTGTCCGCCATAAGCAACTTGAGGCACACCAGCCACGTTAAAACTACGTTTTGATTGTGGGTCAAACAACTTAAGTATGCCTGACTTTTCTGTAATTAACAGTTGACCATTTGGTAAAGTTGCAATCGCCCATGGTTCATTAAATAGAGCAATTTTTTCAACTTGATATCGTTGTTCTTGAGCTTTTGAATTCTCGTTTTTGACTGTTGATTCCTGCGGATTCTGTGCTTCAGTGGCTTTATTTTGATTGGCATGACACGCCATTATGATTCCGCTCAAACCAACAATCCAAATTAGTTTTGCAGCTTTTAACATGCCTTTCCCTTTTTAAATCCTTGAATATCAGTCTCAAGGATTAAACGGCAATGATCATTTTAAAAGTGTTTTTATATTACAAAATATGTGTAGTCTAGCAATTGAATGTACTAGCGTACCCACCGCACGATGTATTCATCTATTTCATTTTCATTAACAAGCTGTTCAGATATACAACGACCTGCTACAGATTTTCGAGCACTAATCACACTTTGTTTATTGCCTGTCACCAAGTGATGCCAATTCGGTAGCTTTTTACCTTCATTAATACGTCGATATGCACAACTCGAAGGTAGCCATCGTATTTGTTGTAATTTTTTAGGCGTTAACTGAATACAGTCAGGTACATGCACCTGACGATTTTCATAATCTGAACAATGCCCCGTCTGACAATCTAGAAGTTTGCACGCAACTTTGGTATATGCGATTTCTTCGGTTTCATCATCTTCTAATTTAACCAAACAACACATACCACAACCATCACACAGTGCCTCCCACTCTGCTTGGTTCATTTCAAACAGTGAATAATGTTTCCAAAATTCAGGGCGTAAAGATGTGCTCATGATTCAGCTAAATATCAAAAATTTGAGTCAGTATATCACTAATAATTCTCATAAAATTTCATCAATCTCAGTTACAGTTGATTAACTAAAGAATATCAATACTCTACGTTAAAATACCCTTTGTATACATTTTGCTCAGTTTATTTTCTTATACTGAATGAACATTAATAAAAATTTATGGAGAATCAAAATGTTCCGTTGGGCGATTATTTTTGCAGTGATTGCATTGATAGCAAGTTTGCTAGGGTTTGGTGGTGTAGCAGGCTTATCTAAAGATTTCGCAATTATCTTACTTGTGATTGCAGTGATTCTCGCAATTGTAGGCTTTATCTCAAGAGGCAAAGTCTAGTGTTCTAAATCACTAGATTAAATTGAAAAGACAAGATTGATGAAAAGAAGAAGGTACTCCTTCTTCTTTTTTTATTTCTTTTTATCCGTTCATTGATACGCGTTTTACATATTCCAATCTTTCATAAATTCTCACATTTGATTTTACTTTCTTACTGCAAATTCATCACTTCGGAAAACATTTATGCTTTAATCTTTGCTGATTTTCATAAACGAAAGGACTTTCAATAATGACTTCAGCAATTCAAACAAGAGAAATTCAGTATAAAGCGGCAGATGGTACACAATTGATTGGTTATTTTGCCGCACCTGAAAACTCTTCAGGAGCTGCGGGTATTATTGTAGCCCCAGAGTGGTGGGGTCGTAATGAATATACAGAACAACGTGCTCGAGAACTTGCAGAACAAGGATATGCTGCTTTTGCCATTGATATGTACGGCGACAAAAAGGTAACCACTGAAGCTTCTCAAGCAAATGAGTGGATGATGCAAACTTTCGCACAGCCTGAAACGATTGTACAACGCGCTACAGCTGCGTTAGACACTTTATCTGCACAGCCTGAAGTTGACGCAACTCGATTAGCTGCGATTGGTTTTTGTTACGGCGGAAAAGTTGTTTTAGATCTTGCTCGCTCTGGTGCGAACTTAAAAGCAGTTGCTACCTTCCATGCTAATTTATCTGCGCAAACACCTGCTCAACAAGGTCAAGTAAAAGCTGAAATTCTGGTTTTGCATGGTGAGCTAGATAGCATGGTCACGCTAGATGATGTGGCACAATTTAAAGAAGAAATGTTTGCAGCTCAGGTGCCACATGAGGTCATTATCTTTGAGGATGCAAAACATGGTTTTAGCAATCCACAAGCTGATGAACGGGCAAAAGCCAATGGTGTAGATCTCGGTTATAACGCTGAAGCTGAGGAAAAAAGCTTAGCTGCGATGTATGAGTTACTGTCGCGTCACTTAGATTAATTACTTTCAAAGTTTATTAGCGCTAAGATTATTGAAGAAAGAAGATAAAATATAAGAGGAATATAAGGATGAGTGAACAATGTACTTATTGCAATCACGATGAATATGATGTGATTGATAAAAATGAATTCGGTGTGATTTTGCCAGAACAGCAGCCGTTGACTAAAGGACATTCCGTTATTATTCCTTTACGTCATGTGAGTTCTTTTTTTGAAATTACCGATAAAGAGCGTAAAAGTTTACAGTCGTTGTTAGAACTGGCACGTAACGAGTTAAAAATCCGTCATCATCCGGAAGGCTTTCATATCGCTTTTAATGATGGCAAAGTTTTTGGCGATGAAGAGTCGGAACATTTACACATCCATATTATTCCTCGTTACAAAAACCAACCGCTTAAATTAGATAGTCGTTGGGGCATTATTCAAGAGTAATGTTGATTTTACAAAAAGGCGCAATATGCGCCTTTTTCATGCTTTTTTAAAAGGTCTTTGCCTAGATTGGTTATACTGAGCACAGATTGTATTAATGGTATTTTCATGTTTTCTTTTTCAACTGCGTTACTGGATTGGTTTGATGTACATGGTCGACATGACCTGCCATGGCAAGTCGCAGATGATCCTTACAAAGTTTGGGTCTCTGAAATTATGTTGCAGCAAACCCAAGTGAAAACTGTTCTGAAATACTATGATCGTTTTATTGAGCGCTTTCCGACGGTCACCGATTTAGGTCATGCTACTTGGGATGAAGTTGCTCCTTACTGGGCAGGTCTAGGCTATTATGCGCGTGCTCGCAACCTGCATAAAGCAGCCACAATCGTAAGTCAAAATGGACATTTTCCAGAGACTTTAGAAGCTTGGATGGCCCTGCCAGGAATAGGTAGATCAACTGCTGGTGCATTGATGTCACTTGGATTACGCAAATACGGCGTGATAATGGATGGAAATGTTAAGCGTGTTTTAGCACGTTTCTTTGCCATTGAAGATGATTTATCAAAGCCTGTCCATGAACGTGCAATGTGGGAATTAGCCGAGCAACTCTGTCCTGAACAACGCAACCATGATTACACGCAAGCCATTATGGATTTGGGTGCAACAATTTGTACTCCTAAAAAACCACTTTGCCTGCACTGTCCAATGCAGTCAGAATGCCAAGCTTTAAAGCAGGGTCTGACACAAGAGTTACCATTTAAAAAGCCAAAAAAAGCAGTGCCTATAAAGACTGCGGATGTTTTATTACTGCGAAGTACTGAAAATACATGGTTATGGCAACAACGTCCGCATTCAGGCTTATGGGGTGGTTTATGGACCTTACCCATCATTGATGAAACTTCAGAATTTAGTCAATTGACTCAGCAATATGGTTTGGTGAGTAATCAATTACCAACTCAAATTTCACACAGTTTCACCCACTTTACCTGGTTACTGAATGCACATATTTTCCATGTTGATCTCGACCAGATGGAATACTTCCAAACAGAATTAGGAGGTGAATGGCTCGCTCCACAAGTTGTAACAGAAATGGGCATTCCAACTGCGATGAAAAAATTGATCTCAGCCGTGAAATTGTGACATAGTCGATTCAAATAAGTGTGGCTGTATCAATCAAGGAGTTGGAGTGACTAAGTATTTGCGACATTACATCATCCTAAGTGTAGCTATTTTACTTGTTGCCTGCAGTAGCCAACCTCCAAAACAAACGCCGCTTGACCCAACCCTCGTTGCTCGCTTACATATGCTTCCTTTGGACCGCAAATTACCTATCCCAGTACAAGGTGTAAAAGCGAGACAACTCACTGACACTTGGGGTGCATCACGAAGTCACGGTCGAACACATGAAGGCATTGATATCTTGGCGGCTCGTGGTACAAAAGTTTATAGTGCAACTGATGGAATTGTTCGCAGTATGCGCGATAATAAGCTGGGTGGGAAAGTCATTTGGATTTTAGGACCCGCTGGTTCTTGGCATTATTATGCGCATTTAGATCAGCATAAAAAAGGTCTCAATGAGGGTGACTTTGTGCGACGCGGTGACCATATTGGTTATGTCGGCAATACGGGTAATGCTCGACATACTGCCCCTCATTTACATTATGGAATTTACTTAGATGGTCGCGGTCGAGGCCCTGTCAATCCATACCCTTATTTGCGTTAAATTAAAATTTTTATTTTTTAGGAAGTTTTCATGTCAGAAGCCTTGATTAATCGTCTAGTTGAATTTGCAGAATCTGGCAATCAACAACGTATTGTCTTAAATGGACAAAGCCATCAGGGCTGGATTATGGAAATTACCGAAGAAGCTCTGTTGATTAGCACTGGTTTTGCAGATAAAGCAGGTAAAGATTTCTGGATTAATTTTTCAGATTTAGAACAAGCAGAGTTGTTCTTTTGGGACAATCAAAACGATCAGTGGGTTGCTTTTACCATTTGATCACTTCAGAGCATTCGCATGACGATTCAACGCTGTGGCTGGTGCTCCGATGAGCAGATTTATATTAATTATCACGATCAAGAATGGGGTGTGCCTGTATATGATGAACACACCTTATTTGAAATGCTCTGTTTAGAAGGTCAGCAAGCAGGACTCGCTTGGGTTATTGTTTTAAAAAAACGCGAGCGATATCGATATCATTTCTTTCAATACACCATTGAAGAAATTGCGACTTTTACAGATGAACATTTAATCGAAATAGCACAAGATCCGGGCATAATTCGTCATTTAGGTAAACTAAAGGCGATTCGAGATAATGCTCGAGCATGGTTGAATATGCGCCAAATCATGCCTGATATGGTCAAATGGTTATGGAGTTTTGTAGGGCATCAACCCAAAGTTCATTCTGTGCCAGACTATCGCTTAGCACCAACACAAAGCGAATTAAGCCTGCAACTGTCTAAAACTCTAAAAAAGAATGGTTTTAAATTCGTGGGTCCAACCATTATCTATTCTTATCTGCAAGCGGTAGGAATGATTGATGATCATGAAAATCACTGCTTTAAAAAGCTTACTTTAGCGCCATAATCTTTTTAAGAAGGTGCTTGGGATGATGACCTCATTTTTTGTTTCACCCAATCCGCTAAAAACACGATGGAGTCATGAATTTCATGAGTTAGTTCATGCCCTGCATTTAAGCGAATATAATTTTTATAACGGCGCTCTTCTCCAAAAACATCTCCGGGAACAATGTTAATACCATGTTGACGTGCAGCATAATAGAGTTCTAAACCATCAATATGTGTCGGCAATTGCAGCCATAAAACATAGCCACCATCTGGCTGACTTAAACCAATGTCAATCCCGTGAAAAGCGCTTAATATCGTTTGTCGATATTCATCAACTTGATGATTTAATTTTGGTTTTAATCGGAGTAGATGCTCACGATAGGCTCTACTATACATCAGGTCAGCCAAAGCCAATTGCAAAGGTGTATTCACACTGACATTTTGAATGACGATTTGACGATGCAAATATTTAAGCCTCGGCGGTAAACAAAACCAACCTACTCGATATGCGCTGGACAATGATTTTGATATTGAACTGCATAAAATGACATAGCCTGCTTCATCCCAATGCTTAATCGGTAAAGGTCTTTGTAAATTAAAACTACATTCAGCATAAATATCATCTTCAATCACATAGCATTGATATTGTTCAGCTAATTGCACAATTTTCTGTTTATCATGATTTGAAAGCTCAAATCCTAGTGGATTTTGATAATTCACAGTCAATAGACAGGCTTTGGTATCGGGGTGCTGCATTGCTCTTTCTAAGCGTTCTAAATCAAAACCATCCACATTTGCAGGTATCTCAATCAACTTGCGTTTCAGTGTCCCTAACAACTGTAATTGACCATTAAAATTTGGGGTTGGAATCACAATGCCATCCCCTTCCTTGGTCAAGAGCTGAACCACGAGTGATAACGCAGCCATACAGCCATTGGTGATATAAATCTCGTCTGGATTGATATAAAAACCATCTTCAGCCCAATGGGCTGATAAAGCTTGTCTCAATCTCAAATGCCCTTGTCGATTACTGTAAAGGAAATCTTCTGGTTGACTGTGTTTTAAAGCACGTTGAATTGACTTTCGGATTGCATCTACAGGCACGTGATTTGGAGAGATTTGTACTGCACCTAAATGAATTGATCGATTATTGGTTGAAGACTCCTGTATTTCAATTTGCAAATTTAAGTTACTGATATCCTTTGCTTCAGCTTCAAATTCATGATGATAAGGCAATACTGGCGGATCGTTTCTGGATTTCAAATGTTGAACAAAATAACCCGATTTATTTTTAACAGTGATGAGCCCTTCCGATTCCAATAATGCATAACAATTTTTTGCTGTATTTAAACTGACGGCATGTAATGCTGAAAATTGTCGAAGGGAAATGAGCTTCTGTCCTGAACACAGTTCTCCACTCAGAATTTTCTGTTTGATATGTTTGGCTAAGATTTGATACTGGAACATGAACTGTGCTCATTTTTATAAAATGTGTGTATCTGTATCTATAAACCTAGCAAATTTATGATGGTCTTACAGCTAAAAAAACACAGGAGGCCACATGAACAACGATAAATTATATTTGATATTACCCTTGGTAACACTTATGACAGCTTGCCAACCAGAGCATGCGATCGATCAAGTTGCACTTGAGCAAAAATTTATTTGTACATCATTAATTGATGGCTTCTTGAAAGTGACACACAACAGCCATTATCGTTTTACGAAAAATATTGAATCTCCAGAGCAGCAGAAAATTTACCTTTACACCGTGTCTTCTGATCATGCAGTCAAGCTCAATAGCCCCACACAAAAAAATTTAAATTTTCAATGTGATGATTCCAAAAAACAGACCTACCAAGTTTTTCTATTGGATCAGACGTCTAAGACTAAGCAACCAATTTTGAGTTTTCATTTGCCTCAAGCAGCAGAGTTAAAGCAATTTACAGCTTACACTTTGAAAAATGATTAAATGACTGATATAAAGTCATTATTTCAAAATATCTGGTAACGATATCTGCGCAGATTGAGATTTTGCTAATTCAGTTTTCATTTTTTGCAACATTTGATAAGGCTGCTGTTGTACAAACATATTGGTCACACTTTGTGGAATTGCACCTTCTGGATCCGCATATCCTGAAGTGCTGACCTTCACCTTATTCGGTCCAATCTGTTCAAAGCTCCAGTCTCCAACATAGTGTTGCAGCCGAATATACTGAGGATTCTTCGATTTTCCCGTTTGCGAAGCTTTATTCTTAATATGAACAATACCTTTTGAATCCTTATACATTTTCCCTTGCACAATCAGATCTCGATCTTTCAAAGGAAATGGAAAATCTAACACCATGTAGAGTTTAAATTCCCCTTGCTTCAAATCTTGAGAAATCACCTGTGCTGAACCGACATTGGGTACCCATGATTTTGCATTTTCCACATCCAAAACTATTGCAACGGCTCTTTCGAGTGAAGCATCCACTACTGTTTCAGCACGATAGGACAACACAGGATGATCAGGATTTTGCATCGTCCACACTTTAATATTGTTTTTGTTAATGGTGAGTCGAGAGGCTTCATTGGCTTGAACTTGGCTTGTCAGGCCAATGGCACTGACAAGCAAGCAGATCATAGAAATTTTCTTCATTTTTATTCTTCATATTTCACATTATTATTTAGATGATCACGCAGTATTTTTAAACTTAAACTTTGATATCGTTGAAGCCTAAAACGTCTTTCATGTCATATTTTTTCGGTGCTTTACCGACAACCCAAGCAGCGGCACGTACTGCACCTGCAGCAAAATTCATGCGGTTCGTGGCTTTATGTGTGATTTCTACACGTTCACCTTCACCAATAAACATTACCGTATGTTCACCCACAATATCGCCACCACGAATGGTTTGGAAACCAATACTTTGACGTTCACGAGGACCAGTATGTCCTTCACGGTGATACACCGCATCTTGCTTCAAATCACGACCTAATGCATCAGCAATCGCCTCACCCATCATTAAAGCAGTACCTGATGGCGCATCAACTTTATGACGATGATGTGCTTCGATCACTTCAATATCGACACTGTCACCAAAGACTTTAGATGCTAATTCTAAAAGTTTAATGGATACATTCACGCCTACGGAGTAGTTTGCTGCGTAGACTACAGGAGCAATCGTTGCACTTTCATCTAAAAATGCTTTTTGCTCATCGTTCATTCCTGTCGTACCGATCACTAATGCAACACCAGCCTCACGGCACAGTTTCAAATGCTGTTCAGTTGCAACTGGTGCAGTAAAGTCAATAAATACATCACAATCATTTAAAACATCTTGGATATCACCCACGACTTTCACACCAAGTGTACCAATACCCGCTAATTCGCCTGCATCCGCGCCAATAAGGCTACTGCCTGGACGCTCTACCGCTGCTGCTAATTGATAACCAGCATCTTGAACTGCTTGAATCAATGTACGACCCATACGGCCACCAGCACCTAAAATCCCAATACGCGGAGCGACAGACATAACCTATTCCTAGTGTTGCTTTAAAATTGTTCTTACTATAACAAAAGTCTATACATACGCTAAGTTTATCGATATAAAAAATTATGCTGTCTTTTAAGCATTTGATTTGAACCTTAATCGAATAATTAGATTAAATTAAGAAAAATATTCGGTTTTTTATATTTATAAGTTTTAACTATGATCAATGCCATGAAATTCAACACTTTTATAAGGAAATAATATGGCAGACCAAGCTCGAAAATTATCAACGATCCAAACGATCGAACAGTTACAGTTGGATGCTTCATTAGTTCAAGGTTTAGATCATGCCGAAACTGCGTGGATCATTATCGAAGCTATTCAACAATTGCAGGAATATCATAATCAGTGGCACTGAGATGAAACGGATCAGATGATTTTTCTTATTTAAAAGAAAATCATCTTCTGTGTTATTAAAATATTTACAATTTAAAAATCATATTAGGATTCAAAATTTAAAATTGCTCAAAGCATTGATTGCTCAGCTAAAGCATCGGTTTCTATTTTCATTCCTATTAAAATATGTTCTTATTATCTCGTTATTTTTAATCTAAATTACATTCTATCTTCACAGTTTCTCTGCATTTTTTCAGTACATTAGTGTGAACCCCAATTTATAAGGTCAACGAGGGCGGAATATGAAAAAGATTATGACAGTTTTGACATTATCTTTAAGTGCAATATTTACAGCAAATATTGCCAATGCTGCTCCTTACTCTGATGACTACCAAGATAAAGGTTCACGTGAACGTGGTAAAGGATTTGAGAAACCTACTCAACATGATGCTTCATCAGATCAAGAGTTCCAAGATCGTCGTAAAAACAGAGAAGAGCGTGGCGTAAAACGTTTACGTCAACATAAATGGCAAACTGGCTACGTCATGCCTCAACACTATCGTGGCAATAGTTATAAAACCGAATATAGAGATCATAACCTACCAAAACCTGGTAAAAACCAACAATGGTACAAAGTGAATAATGACTTTATTCTGGTGGATTCAAACAGCAATAGTATTTTGAAAATCCAGCAAGATTAATTTTGACGTTTAAATCGACCCGACTTCATGTCGGGTTTTTTTGTTGAGTGCAATCCTAATCATTCATCTTCATCACTTCTTCATACATTTCACAAATTGACTATATCTCTCCACGGTTTATCTCAAATCATTTTGTACTTTAGCGATATAGGATAAATAACAAAGTTAGAGGTATCCCACATGAAAAAGTTAGTATCAGTACTTACATTAGCAATGAGTGGTTTATTGGCAACATCTGCGATGGCTGGTCCACATGACGATGGTCGTCACTATTCAAAACCAACTCCTCCACCAGCGCATTGGAATAAAGGTCAGACTGCGAAATATCAACATGACCGCTATGAACAAAATCGTGGCTTCCAAAATGTAAATCCAAGCCGTCAATGGCGAGTAGGTCAACAGTTACCACGTCAATTCCACTCTTCAAAATTTGAGTTAAGTGATCGTCAAGCGAAGAATCTACCTAAAGCGGCGCGTAACCAGCAGTGGTACAAAATTAATGGTGACTATGTCTTAGTGAATGAGCGTACAGATCGCATCGTGCGTATCATCGGATAAGCTTATTCCTAGATCTTCTCAAATTGATCTTCCCTGCACTCAGCCCAAACTCAGTTTGGGCTTTTTTATGTCTTTATTTTAATGCAGGTGTGGAAAATCATTTTTTTGTTTAGAATCTGATGACCACTTCCCGCTTCTATCGGTACATGCATGCAATCGGACTCAATAGATACAACTCAAAATATGACACAGCAATATGTGCATTGGTTCCGAAACTCAGCGCCGTATATCAACGCCCATCGTAATAAAACCTTCGTTTTAATGTTTGGCGGCGAAGCAGTTCAATCACCAAATTTTCAACATATTATTCATGATATTGCCCTTTTACATTCTCTCGGCATTCGACTCATTCTGGTTCATGGAGCACGACCACAAATCAGTGCAAATCTTGCTGAGAAGAATTTAGATAGTCCTTTTCATAATCATCGTAGAGTAACAACACGTGACTCATTAGGTGCGGTCATGTCTGCCGTAGGCTCAATCCGTTTACAAATCGAAGCCTTATTGTCTATGGGACTTGCAAATTCACCCATGTATGGTGCTCGCATTGATGTGGTATCTGGTAATTTTATAACAGCTAAACCTTATGGCATTCGTAATGGTATCGATTTTCAACTTACCGGTGAAGTGCGTTCAGTCGATGCAGATGCGATTCAAAAACATTTGGACAATCACAATATTGTATTGCTTGGCCCCTCAGGTTATTCAACCACTGGTGAAGTTTATAACTTGCTTGCTGAAGAAGTGGCGACCAAAACAGCTATCCAACTCGGTGCCGATAAACTCATTTTTCTCGGTTCCGAACAAGGTTTAATGCAAAGCCCACAGCAGTTGTTGCGCGAAGTGACCCCGCATCAGCTAGATCAACATATTGACGTTGCTTTAGAGCAAAATTATGAATTGGCATTGCATTTACAAAATGCCAAGGAAGCCTCTTTAAATGGCGTTAACCGCGTTCATTTATTATCTTATGAACATGATGGTGCATTAATCGAAGAATTATTTACTCGTGATGGGCATGGCACGATGATCACCGATGCACATTATGAAGAAGTCCGCACAGCGACGATTCAGGATGTCGGTGGATTAATCAGTTTATTACGCCCATTAGAACAAGAAGGCATTTTGGTATACCGCTCTAGAGAACGCTTGGAAAATGAAATTGATCATTTCGCTGTGATTGAACGTGACGGTATGGTTCTGGCTTGTGCAGCATTATATCCAATACCAACTGAATCAAATGAAATTCGTTCTGCAGAAATAGCCTGTGTGGCAGTACATCCAAGTTACCGCAAATCAAATCGTGGTAGCCAAATCTTGCACTATTTAGAAGAGAAAGCAAAAAAGTCTAATATCCAACAGTTATTTATTCTTACGACACGAACCGCACATTGGTTTTTGGAACAAGGGTTTGTCAAAGCATCGGTGGATGACTTACCACAAGCGCGTCAGGCACTTTATAATTTCCAAAGAAACTCAATTGTTTGTAAAAAGCCACTCTAAAGTGGCTTTTTTATTGCACCCTTATGAACTGCTTTATCTTTCTTTTATATATCGATATTCCTAGGTGAACTATCTTCACAATCATTCGATATATTCATACAAATCATATCCTTATCACAATTTAATATTTTAATATATATTTATATATTTCACAAACTTAGAAACAAAAATATCGTTATTCTTAGATTGAGCCTTTTGCATTTTTTTAGATATTTTTTTCTCTTTTAATTTTATCTTTTTTATTCATTAGGAATTCCTGAATTCTTATTTTTTACGAAATAGAAAATTCATTAACTTAGGCGTGTTACATGACGCATTTATTTTTTTGATTTTTTTTATTTTTAAGTTTTCAGGATTTTCAATATGAGCAGCTTTAACGCTAATCTTTGGAAAAAAACACTCATTTTGTCTTCTGCGTTAACAGGTGCTTTGCTACTCACTGGTTGCGACTCAAAAAAAGAAGATAAAACCCAAGTGTTAAATATCGGTTATCAAAAGTATGGCTTACTGCCCGTGATTAAAGAACGTGGTGAATTAGAAGCCGCTTTGAAGGATCAAAACATTCAAGTGAAATGGGTAGAGTTCCCAGGTGGACCACAACTGTTAGAAGGTTTGAATGTCGGCAGTGTTTCATTTGGTGAAGTCGGTGAAGCACCCCCTATTTTTGCCCAAGCAGCGAATTCAAATTTGGTTTATGTCGCAAATCAACCTGCGACTCCACGCGCTGAAGCGTTGATTGTTCAAAAAAATTCGAACATCAAAGATATTCAACAACTTAAAGGTAAGCGTGTAGCGTTAAACAAAGGTTCTAACGTTCATTATCTTCTCTTGAAGATCTTAGAAAAGAATCATTTGACGCTTGATGATATTGAAGTGGTTTACCTACCACCATCGGATGCTCGTGCAGCATTTGAGCGCGGTGCAGTCGATGCATGGGTAATCTGGGATCCGTTCTTTGCAGCGGCAGAGCATCAAATCGGCGCACGTGTTCTCGCTTCTGGCGAAGGGCATGCCAATAACTACCAATTCTATATGGCTGATCGTAAGTTCGTTGAACAGAATCCTGAAATTATACAAACCGTTGTTCAAGAACTTAATGAAGCATCTGATTGGATTGCTTCCAATAAAGATGAAGCCGCTCAACTGCTCGTGAAGCCTACAGGTCTAGATTACAAAATTCTTCAAACCTCAATTGGACGTATGAGCTTCGGCGTTTATCCAATTAGTACTGAAGTTACTCAACATCAGCAAAAAGTTGCCGATGTATTCCATCAACAGAAATTGATTCCAAACAAAATCAATATTCAGGCCGCAATTATTGCGCCTACACCCAAATAACAAGATGAAAAGGTGATGAACATGACTCAATATCAATCAGGAAATACAGCACACACTTGGTTTAAAACCTCAAGTCATTCAATGACAACGATGCTATTTGCCTGTGCGATGTTGGGTTGCTCAGCTGCATGGGCTGTTGATCCCTCAGTGAAAGAATTACGCCTTGGCTTCCAAAAATCTTCCGTAAATTTGGTGATTGCTCAACAGCAAAAACTGTTTGAGCAAGAATTTCCCAATGCCAAAATTACATGGAATGAGTTCCCTGGTGGTCCTCAAATTTTAGAAGCACTTGCAGTGGGTTCAGTGGATATTGGTGCAACAGGTGATACCCCCCCTGTTTATGCGCAAGCAGGAAACAAACCTTTGCATTACATTGCTTATGAGGCGGCGAAGCCACTTTCTTCAGCAATCTTAGTGCCGCAAAAATCCAAAATTACTCAGCTTAAACACCTCAAAGGCAAGCGTGTCGCAGTACATCGTGGCTCTAGTTCACATTATCTATTGGTCCAAGCCGTCCGAAAAGCAGGTTTGCAATGGAGCGATGTAAAACCAATTTGGTTAAGTCCTGCTGATGCACGCGCAGCATTCCAAAAAGGTGCTGTTGATGCATGGGCCATTTGGGACCCGTATTACGCTGCTGCTGAACTTGAAGATAAAGCAAAAGTTTTGACCACTGGACAAGGGCTGAGCCCGAATTACACGTTCTATCTCGCTTCAGGCAAGTTTATCGACAAACATCCTCAAGCGATTTCAGGTGTCATTGAACAGATTAATCTTGCTGATCAATGGGTTCAAAAGAACTTAAAAACTACAGCAACGATTTTTGCCAAAACAACAGGTTTAAAGCCGAATGTCAGCCAAACCTTTGTTCAGCGCCGACCTCGTCCATCTTATGCAGCACCTTTAACCGCGAAAGTCATTGCAGATCAGCAACAACTGGCTGATCGCTTTGCTGAGCTCAAAATCATTCCTAAACCGATACAAATTAACCAAGTCGTATGGACTGGTAAGTAACTCATATTAAGGACTTAAGTAATGAAAATTTTCTGGTTTATTCCTACTCATGGTGATAGTCGCTACCTAGGTACAAGCAAAGGCGGACGTGTTGTCGACCATGCCTACATGAAACAAATCGCTGTGGCGGTGGATAATCTAGGTTATGAAGGTGTGCTTATCCCGACTGGTCGTTCTTGTGAAGATCCATGGTTGACTGCCGCAAGTTTAATTGATGCCACCAAAAATCTTAAATTTCTCGTTGCTTTGCGTCCAGGGGTAACCACTCCTGCACTGGCTGCACGTATGGCAGCAACCTTTGACCGTCTTTCAAATGGCCGTGTTCTATTGAACTTGGTCACTGGTGGTGATGAGCAAGAGTTAAAAGGTGACGGCGTCTATGAAGATCATAAAACGCGTTATAAAACTGCGACTGAATATACTACGATTTGGCGCGAAATTTTAAAACGCTCACATACGGGTGAAAGCTTCACTTTCCATGGTGAACGTCTAAGCGTGGACGATGCAAAATTATTATATCCACCCGTGCAAAAACCTTATCCACCATTGTGGTTTGGTGGTTCTTCTGATGATGCTGTTGAACTGGCAACTGATCAAGTAGATACCTATTTAACTTGGGGAGAGCCTCCAGCAGCGGTTAAAGAAAAAATTGAAAATGTCCGCGCTAAGGCGGCAGCTAAAGGTCGCACCCTAGATTACGGTATTCGTTTACATGTCATCGTCCGCGAAACCAACGAGGAAGCATGGCGAGCTGCTGAAGAATTAATTCAGTATGTTGATGATGAAACCATCGCTGCGGCACAGAAAAAATTTAAACAAATGGACTCTGTTGGTCAACGTCGTATGGCTGAACTTCATAATGGAGATCGCTCGAAACTTGAAGTGTCACCAAACTTATGGGCTGGCGTAGGTCTCGTCCGTGGGGGTGCAGGCACGGCATTAGTAGGTGACCCTGAAACTGTGGCGGCACGTATCCAAGAATATGCAGATTTAGGCATTAATACCTTTATTTTCTCGGGTTATCCGCATCTTGAAGAATCAATTCGTTTTGCTGAATTGGTATTCCCTCTTCTACCATTAGAAACACGCCAAAAACTGACTCAACCTAATCTGACTGGTCCTTTTGGTGAGATTGTCGCGAATAACTATACTCCTGAAGAAAATAAAAAAGGAGATCAGGTTCAGGAGCCGGCATGACAACAGCGGTAGATAAAACTCAAAAGCATTCTATCGTGTTGAGTAAAACCAAGGTGGTTAAAGCTGAAGGTTTTCTCTCTCGAGGAACCAAACAACTGGGGCAACGTTTGTTGCCTTGGTTAGTACCTATTTTCCTTATTGTGATTTGGCAACTGGCATCAGTCACTGGCATTTTAGAAAGCCGTGTCTTGCCTGCTCCAACCGCAGTGGTTTTGGCTTTTTGGCATCTATTGCTCAGTGGTGAACTGTGGACACATGTCCAAGTCAGTGCGGGACGTGCACTGATTGGCTTGCTGATTGGTGGGGGCTTAGGATTATTTTTAGGATTGTTAAATGGCTCATCTAAAGTCGCTTCTACGTTACTCGACACGACCCTACAAATGATCCGTAATATTCCAGCTTTAGCTTTAATTCCATTGGTGATTCTATGGTTTGGAATTGACGAATCTGCCAAATTATTTTTGGTCGCGATTGGCGTGTTTTTCCCAATTTATATCAATACGTATCACGGTATCCGATCTGTAGATCCTCAGCTGATCGAGATGGGCAAGAGTTATGGTTTAACACGCTGGCAGTTATACAAAGAAATTATTTTACCAGGCGCACTTCCTTCCATTTTAGTTGGTTTACGCTTCGCACTAGGTTTAGTTTGGGTACTTTTAATTGTGGCGGAAACCATCTCGGCACAGGCTGGAATTGGCTACATGACCATGAATGCGCGTGAATTTTTACAAACAGATGTCGTTTTAGTTGGGATTCTACTGTATGCCCTACTAGGTAAATTAGCGGATGTACTCGCGGTTGCCTTAGAAAAATATTTATTACGCTGGCATCCAGGCTATCAAAAATAGGAATGCGTATGACTGATTTAAGTATTTCAAATCTCGCTGATGAACATGTTATTCCAGATCATGCCAGATCAGCTCCACAAAAAATCGGTGCAGAAATCAATCTTGAACAACTGCACAAGTTCTATGGCAAAGTTAAAGTATTAGAGGATTTAGACCTACATATAGAACCTGGTGAATTTGTTGCCATTGTGGGTCGAAGTGGCTGTGGTAAGAGTACGTTGTTACGGTTAATCGCGGATTTAGAACAACCGAGTTATGGTGAGATTAAATTTAAATCTGCACTGAACTTTCGTGAAGGTATTACCGCTGATGACATCCGCGTCATGTTCCAAGATCCTCGCCTATTACCATGGAAAAGCATTTTAAAAAATGTGCAATTGGGCTTAGATAAATCCCAGCATGATAAGGCTGAAGCATTATTGGAAAAAGTTGGCTTAAATGAAAAAGCTGAACTTTGGCCTGCACAACTTTCAGGTGGACAACGTCAACGAGCAGCGCTAGCACGTGCCTTGTCTCATACCCCTCGAATACTATTACTTGATGAACCTTTGGGGGCTTTAGATGCGCTTACGCGTTTAGACATGCAAAATCTAATCGAGAAACTATGGTTAGAACAAGGCTTCACCACCATCTTAGTGACACATGATGTCAGTGAAGCAGTCCAGTTAGCAGATCGTATTATTTTGCTCGATAAAGGTCATATCGCACATCAGTTCAAAGTAGATTTACCACGACCGCGACAAAAAAATGTCAAATTTGCAGAGCTTGAACAACAAGTTTTAGAAGCCGTACTCTCAACTTAAGCGATACAAAATATGACATTCTGAATTGTTGAATGAGGTAAATGGAAGTGTCTAATTTTCGTCGGAAAATTAGACACTTTTCGTACTGATAAATGGCTTTTTTTAATTAAATTAAAAGATATTCTCGATCAGCATTTCCCACATGAGTAATATGTATTTGTTTATCAAATAAATTGTACATGTGTCTTATTATTAGTTTTATCACTTAACTACACAATTATTCTTCATATTCTTTTGCAAATGCCCTAATCCTTGTGCACAAATCGCGCGTTTTGCCGTACAATTTGAGGTTCCTTTTTATAATTTACTGACGAGATGGAACAAAAGAAGAGTACGCAAAAACGTCAACAGCTTTTAGCTGCTGCATTAGATGTGTTTTCTGTGTATGGTTTTAGTGGTGCAAGCTTAGATGAAATTGCACAACTCGCGGAAATGCACAAATCGAATATTTTCTATTACTATGAAAATAAAGAAGCGCTCTATGTCGAAGTGCTGACTACTGTCATGCAAAAATGGTTAGCTCCACTGCAAATGTTGGAAGCTGATTTAGAGCCTGCTGAAGCGATCACGCAATATCTCATGCAAAAGATTGAGGTTTCCCGTACTCAACATAAGGCATCAAAATTATTTGCTTTAGAAATTATCCAAGGCGCACCACATATCCTGCCAATTTTGAAAGGCCCATTAAAAAAACTCTTCAAACGCAAATCTAAAGTCATTTCCACGTGGCAAGAGCAAGGCAAAATATCAGACAAGATCGATGCTGAGGTTTTAATTATTAACCTTTGGGGTATCACACAAAACTATGCTGATTTTAGCACCCAAACTGAAATGGTAACGGGAAAAACCTTACGGAATCGCACCATGTATCAACGTACCATCGAGCATACAGTCCATATGATGCTATACGGTATTTTACCTCGACCATAATTGGTTTATCTAAATCTCTTCGAGATTGATCTCTGGCATACGACCATAGTTTCTATGGTCGCCAAAATCTTCAAAATCTAGTGTTCCATACTCTGATATAAAGCCAATAATTTTTGAGCGCCCAACAACAAGTTCTCCTCCCAATCTAAATGTGCGGTGTCGTTTGCCCCATCTGTAATGTATTTCACGGAAATCAAACGAACGCCAAGTTTCTTACATACTTTGGCGAGCGCATATCCTTCCATATCAACCAACTGACATGGCACCTTAGGTGCACCAGTTTCAAAGCTATCGCCAGTCCCACAAATACCCTTGGGAAGATGTTGAAAATACGGCTCTAGGTTAATCGCTGCGGGAAATTCCTGATCCATCGGTGTAACACCAACTTCAAAGCCAAGCGGTGAAACATCCATATCTCGCTGTACAAATGTTGTTACTTCAACCAAGGAATGCGCATCAAAATGCGAACTTCCTGCTGTTCCTAAATTCAGCAAAGTTGTGCATCCCGTTTTTTGAATCACTTCAAAAGCTTTAAATGCTGCATTGACCTTACCAATACCACTGTAATGTACTGCAATATTTTCAGCTTCGAATAATCCTTTAGATTCGCTTGCTAAGGCCATAATTAGGGCTAGATCAGACATCACTTACTCATTAAATATTGAATGGAACACATTAGACAAAATATATCCGGAAATAAAAGTTTCTTTGATCTAATGACTCAAGCATCTTGATCTAGAATAAGAAAAGTATTGAATAAAAACACAACAACAAGACGAAACTGTGAGAATATGGCAATATATAGCCCAAATTAATTTTAGTCACCATTTCGCCCATGAAGCTACTCCGTCTGAATGCTTTAGCGCCCAACTTTCAATTGCCCAAAACTGCCGTCACCATTGGCAATTTTGATGGTGTTCATTTGGGTCATCAGGCGATGGTTCAGCAATTAAAAGACATAGCACAACAACAAGATTTAAAAACTGTGGTGATGATTTTTGAACCACAGCCTTTAGAATATTTTAAAAGTTACGACGCACCACCACGAATTAGTTCATTACGTGAAAAAGTGGAACATTTGGCTGCACTTGGTATCGACTACATTGTTGTTGCCAAATTTGATGACACATTCCGTAATTTAAGTGCGGAAGAGTTTGCTGATATTTTAAAATACAAGCTGAATACCCAAAGCCTAGTACTCGGTGAAGATCATCATTTTGGTAAAAACCGACAAGGTAATAGCCAATTCTTGCGCGATTATGGTTTTCAAGTCACCGATTTAAATAACGTTGAACTGAATGGCGAGCGTATTAGCTCCACCTTAATTCGCCAAACTTTGGCTACAGGGGACCTTAAAAAAGCTGCGGAGCTACTTGGTCGCCCGTATAGCATTACGGGTCGTGTTCAATATGGTGATCAAATCGGTCGCACCATTAACTTTCCAACTATCAATGTTCGTCTAAACCGCCATAAGCCCTGTTTGCATGGCATCTATGGTGTTGAAGTGATTTGTGAAACAGAATCGTTAAAAGACAAAGTTCGCAATGAAAATGCCGGATATCCAGGTGTCGCTGGTTATAAGGCTACAGCCCTTTTCGGTGCAGGACATGTCGGCACCCGACCAGCCATCGAACAGGAACATCCAGAGTGGCGATTAGAAGTACATTTCCCTGATGTTTCTGCTAATCTGTATGGCCTGTTAATGCGGGTAACATTTTTGAACTTTGTTCATGGCGAAAAGAATTATCCTTCGCTAGAAGCACTCAAAGCTGGGATCGATGATGATGTTGAGCAACTGCTTGAGTTTCGCCGAAACAACCCCAACTTTCCTTATTAATACTCCTTAATTTTTGTAAAACGCGTCAGCTTTAGACTGATTAAATTGGAAGACAACTTGCATGAGCGATAAGCAAACTCCTGAAAATGCAGTGGACTATAAAGCCACGCTAAACCTCCCAGGTACTGACTTTGCGATGAAAGCAAATCTCGCAGTACGTGAAGCGAAATGGTTAGAAGAGTGGTATGCCGACAACATTTATCAGCAGATTCGTGCGTCGCGTATTGGCAAGAAAAAATATGTGCTTCATGACGGCCCTCCATATGCGAATGGTCAAATTCACTTAGGTCATGCGGTTAACAAAGTCTTAAAAGACATCATCATTAAAAGCCGAGTGATGGATGGTTTTGATGCACCATACGTACCGGGCTGGGACTGTCATGGTCTTCCAATTGAACTTAAAGTTGAAGAAAAAGTCGGTAAAGTCGGCGTAAAAGTAGATGCTTCTACATTCCGTAAAGCCTGCCGTGAATATGCTTACACACAAGTTGAACTGCAAAAGAAAGACTTCGTGCGTATGGGCGTGTTTGGTGATTGGGACAATCCGTACTTAACGATGAACTTCAAACAAGAAGCCGACATCGTGCGTTCATTGGGTGCTATTGCCAAAGCAGGTCATATCGAACCAGGTCTTAAACCCGTCAACTGGTGTTTAGACTGTGGTTCATCATTGGCTGAAGCTGAAGTTGAATACGAAGATAAAAAATCAGACGCAATTGATGTGGGTTTCAGCGTTGTTGATTTAGCTGACCTTTCTGCACGTTTGGGTGTAGACATTGCTGAACGTACCGACATCGTGATTTGGACCACAACACCTTGGACTATGCCTGCCAACCAAGCGGTTGCGCTTCATACTGATCTCGAATATCAACTTGTGAAAGCGACTGGTGAAGACAAAGCACCTCAAAACTTCATTCTTGCGAAATCATTGGTTGAATCAGCTATTCAGCGTTATGGTTTTACTGCATTTGAAGTCATTGCAGAATTCACTGGTGCAAAACTTGAAAACCTTGTTCTGCAACACCCACTGATCGCTGAACGCCAAGTGCCTGTAATCTTAGGTGAGCACGTGACTGACGGTAGCGGTACAGGTGCTGTACATACTGCACCAGGTCATGGTGTAGACGATTATAAAGTTGGCTTACAGTACAACTTAAAAGTTGAAAACCCAGTCGGTGGTAATGGTGTGTATCTACCAACTTCGCCACTCTTTGCAGGCGAGCACATCTACAAAGCCAATCCAAAAATTATTGCAGCATTGACTGAAGCAGGCAAACTTTGGGCACATGTTGTGATTAAACATAGCTACCCACATTGCTGGCGCCATAAAACACCTATTATCTTCCGTGCAACACCACAATGGTTCATCAGCATGGATGCCAAAGGTCTACGCCAAGGTGCATTGAACGCGATTGAAAATGATATTGAGTTCGTACCAGATTGGGGTAAAAACCGTATTCAAGCGATGATCGAAGGTCGCCCAGATTGGTGTATCTCTCGCCAACGTACTTGGGGTGTGCCAATTCCATTCTTCGTTCATAAAGATACTAACGAGTTACACCCTCGTACACCTGAATTGATTGAAGAAGTTGCGAAGTTAATCGAGCAAGAAGGTATTGATGGTTGGTATAACCGTGATGCACGCGAATTCATCGGTGATGATGCAGATTGCTATAATGCTGTTCGAGATACTTTAGACGTATGGTTCGATTCAGGTACAACACACTTTGCAGTCCTTCGTGAACGTGAAGAGCTACAAGACCCTGCTGATTTGTACCTTGAAGGTTCAGACCAACACCGTGGTTGGTTCCAATCTTCATTGTTGACTTCAATGGCAATCAACGAACGCGCACCGTATAAAGGCTTGTTGACACACGGCTTCGTGGTCGATGAGAAAGGCCGTAAGATGTCGAAATCGATCGGTAACGTCATCACACCGCAAGACATCATTAAAGATATGGGTGCTGATGGCCTTCGTTTCTGGATTGCATCTGCAGACTACCGTTATGAAATGACCGCAGGTAAAGAAATCTTTAACCGTGCCTCAGACGGTTACCGTCGTATTCGTAACACATTGCGTTTCTTGTTAGCAAACTTAAATGGTTTCCAACCTGCGACTGATTGCTTAGCGATTGATGATTTGATTGCACTTGATCAATACATCTTGCAACGTGCTTCAGAAGTGCAAGAAACCATTAAGAAAGCTTACGAAGATATGAACTTCCATATCGTGACAAGTGCGCTAACGAATTTCTGTATCAACGATTTAGGTGGTTTCTACCTAGACATTATCAAAGACCGTCAGTACACCACCAAAGCAGATTCTCAAGCACGCCGTTCTGCACAAACTGCGTTGTACCATTTGGTTCAAGCATTTGTACGTTGGATGGCACCTATTTTAACGTTCACCGCACAAGAAGCTTGGCCATTGATTCCCGGTCAAACTGAGAAATATGTCTTCACTGCTGAATGGTATGATATTCCGACTGCATCAAGTGCCAATGTCGTATCAGAAACTGAATGGCAAACATTGATCAATGTGAAATCGGCAGTGAATAAGTTTATCGAGGCAGCACGTGGTGCGAAAACTGTGGGTTCAAACTTGTCTGCTAAGGTTGAGCTTTGGGCGAATGATGAACTTAAAGCCGTTCTAGACAAGTTAGGCGATGAACTTCGTTTCGTTCTCATTACTTCACAAGTGATGGTCAATAGTTTCGATGCAGCACAAGGTGAAGTATCTGACTTAGAAGGCTTGAATGTGAAAGTTTCTGCTGCTGACGGCGAAAAATGCGTTCGTTGCTGGCATGTTCTGCCTGATGTGAATACACATCCATCACATCCAGGACTATGTGGTCGTTGTATTATTAACCTCCCTACAGGTCAAGGCGAAGAGAGAAAATATGCCTAATCCACAAAATAATAAAAAAGGTTTATTCCAATTCTATCCCCACAATTTGTGGTGGATAGGATTGTCTATTGTTGCCATTATTTTGGATCAATGGACTAAATGGATAGCAAGTACACATCTGACTTATGCAGACCCTGTACCTGTTTTACCTTTTTTAAATTGGACATTACTACATAACTACGGCGCTGCCTTTAGTTTCTTGTCCGATGCCGGTGGATGGCAACGTTATTTCTTTACATCACTTGCAGGAATTGTCTCGGTTATTTTTGTGTTTTGGATTATGCGTATGCCAAAAAACATGAAAGTATTGCCTTTAGCCATCGCACTCATCTTAGGTGGGGCGATTGGTAATCTTATTGATCGAGTAAGTTTAGGCTATGTTGTAGATTTTATTCATGTCTACTATAACAATAGCCACTTCCCTGCTTTTAACCTTGCAGATAGTGCCATTACTTTAGGTACCATCTTAATGCTGATCGATACTTTTTTCTTAGAGAAACATCGTATTCAACGTGCGGAAGCGCAAAATGACTGATTTTATTAATCCAAATGAAGATACTCGCATTGAAGCGGGTTCAAAAGTACATTTACACTTTTCAGTAGCCATTGAAAATGGTGTTGAAATTGATAATACACGTAGTCGCGAAGAACCTGTAAGCCTTGTGATAGGTGATGGCAGCTTATTGCCTGGTTTTGAAAAAGCTTTATTTGGCTTACGTGCGGGGGACCGTCGTACAGTAAGTTTACCTGCTGAAGATGCTTTTGGCCCTTGGAACCAAGAGAACGTGCAAAAATTTGATACTGTTAAATTTGAGCAACGTCCTGCTGAAGGTCAAATGATTGAGTTTGAAGATAAAGCAAAGCAGTCATTATATGGTGTGGTTAAATCGGTTGGTGATGATATCACTGAGGTCGACTTTAACCATCCGCTTGCTGGTAAAGATATTACTTTTGAAGTTGAAATTTTCAAAGTAACACCAGCAGGTCAGCAAGGCATCAAAATTATGTAATGCCTGATTCGTGCATAAAAAAGCGCCTTATGGCGCTTTTTTTTAGATACATTTTCGATCTACCTTTTTAAAAAAAAACATTTTAAAGTCAGTGTGATAACAGTTAGAAGGATAAATTTGGTGAATATTCAAATTATTGTGGGAAGCGTTCGAGAAGGCCGCACAGCCATTAAAGTTGCAAATTGGGTTCAAAACACGATTTCATCATATAACTACAGCACGATTCAGACAGAAATTGTGGACTTAAAAGAATGGGATTTACCGTTTTTCGCTGGAGAAAATCCACCACTAACGGGTATATATGATCAACCTAAGCAACAAGAATGGGCTGCTCAAATCGCGAAAGGTGATGCATTTATATTTATTAGTCCTGAGTATAATCATGGTTACAGCCCTGCACTTAAAAATGCACTCGACTATTTAGGTAAAGAGTGGAATGGAAAACCTGCTGCTTATGTCAGTTATGGCGGTAGTAATGGCTCTCGCTCTATCGATCAAATCCGTCAAGTTGCTACGCAATTAGGTTTAGTCGACTCAAATGCCGTGGTTGAGATTCGCGATATTTTTGCACGCAATCGCAATGAAACATTCGAAGGCAATGAATTCGATGACAAAGCGCTTAAATCTGCATTTGATAAAATTGTGCAATATGTAAGTGCGTAAAAATCATCTTCAGATCATCAGTAGGTGCGCGATTACAAATACCGAAGACACTTTGATCGAGATAAAATTATAGTTGAAAAAGTGAACCCTCTAAAATTAGAGGGTTCTTTTTAGATACAGATCCCAATGAATTAACTAATTTTGTCCAACCGTTAAACTTTGATTCCCTATACATTTGCATCCACATGCCAAAGGTGAATTATGCTGTGCGGCGGGTTTTCCCATAATAACCATTTTGCTGTCACCCGCAACAATTGTCGTCACCGTTTTATGTTTAGGACAGGTGGCCTTATCCCCTACACAAGCAACTGGCTTACCTTCGATTAAGAAAGAACTATTTGCTGAAATAACCTGCCCACCACCAGTGGTTGGAGAGCCAATCGTAATATAAGGGAAAGCCATACACTTGTTCCTTTTATAATATTTTATTGAACTTCAAACTCGATTCTTCGATTTTTCTTACGACCCTCTTCCGTTGCATTGTCTGCAACAGGTTCATCAGCACCCATACCCGCTGTACTTAATCGTGAAGGTGAAATATTCTTGGCAATCAAATATTGTTTTACTACATCCGCACGTTGCAAGCTCAATTCTTTGTTTTTCTGTGGATTACCTTGACTGTCAGTATGTCCGATGATTTTGACATTTTTGCCTTGAACTTTGTTTAGCGCAACCACCATTTCGTCTAAAATTTGTGTGCCTGCTGGTAAAAGTGTGGCACTTCCAGAAGCAAATTCAATAATTCGATTTTTTAAAGCATTATCAATGATGGCTTGTTCTGCATGATTCACAGATAACTGTGCATTAAAGCGATAAGGTGCCACAACTAAATTTTGAAATGTATTTTGAGTCGGTACGATATCATTTTGATTGAGGACTTTACCTGTGAGCTCAACTTGTGTTCCTCTTACACTCAATTTTCCTTGAGAAACTTTTTTAAGATCAGGTGTAATGACTTGTGTCACGGAATCACTCCATCCATTGGGTGCAGTGACAGGACGAACCTGAATTTTATCGATAATTTGGTCTTGGCTATAGACCACTTTCATTTTATTCAATATGGCCTGTTTGCTCATCTCGTTAGGAACAACTCCCTCAACGATAATTTCTTTCGCAAACGATATAACACTTATACTCAATATCGAACTAAGCAATGAAATCTTTAATAAGGTTTTCTTCATCATTATTCTTCTATAAAAGTCTGTCGGAATAATTTCATTCCTTGATTTAAACTTAACTGTCGTTCGCACAAAGATTGCTCGAGTGCAGCAAGACCTGCATTTTGCTCCAAATAGCGATCAATCCACTGTGCTTGTACCAATGAAACCCAATGTTCAGAGCTTAAGTTCTGATTGAAAATATCACTTAATGCTTCAATATCTGCGCCCTGAAAGCCAAATAATAAAACTGGACGTTCTGAATGAAGAATACCAATTAACACTTCGGTATTATGTTTTGGCAAAAATCTTGCGATTAAACTAACCCAGAATGCTGCGATTTCATAACAAAAACTAGGGTTGTGAATCGGTAAAATTAACACCTTATTCAGTTTACTCGTTCCATTTTTTAATACAGGTTGGAGTAAAAGACCTAGTCCAATCATGCTTTGTGCAAGCTCATAGACCGATATTTTCATCATTTGTGCAAACGAATGCATGGTATGATTTTCAAAAAAAGCGGTTGATTCAGTTACATCAAGAACTTGAATTTCTTTTTTGAGCTGAGCCAGTTTTTCGATTAAATCATCAGCATCTCGAATTTGACGAATCACTCGGTTTCTTTGAAATAAGTCAATCAAAACTGGCTTATAGCTATAAGGTGCATAGAGCAAATTTTGGTAGGGTGCATCCACTTCCAATAAGTGACTCAACACCATAGGAAACTGACGACCTGAGCTGTCTTGGCTGGTCACTAAGTTTGCAACCAAGAACATATTTTCACGCGGATTGGCAATAAAGAAATCTAATGATGCCAAACTTTGATAATTTTGATCGAAGTTTGGATTTCTCATTGCCATTTCAAGTGCTTCAGTAATCCACTGATCAATCACTTGAATCAGAGAATACTGTCCTTTGGTTTTCAGAAAATCGCCACGAGCAGGACTCTTACCATAGTACAAAGGCGTTGTTTTCACACTGTACATATCGCCTCCTACTGATGATCCATCTTAAGTTGTACTCCATACATCATGGCTGTGCTCCTTGTGTTGCATTTTGCAATGCCGTATTCGTTGAATTCTCAGCTTGAGGTGCTGGTGTTGGTGCCTTTTGAGCAGATACCACACGTGCTGTCGCCTTGTTGGTCGTCACCTTATCAACCAATTGCAAACCGTTTAAATCACGATTAGAACCAACGCCTGTTCCACCTTGACCTGAATTCCCACTGATCAAACGGAAGTTTACTTTTACCGCTAATGATGGTTGTTGAGCACTTGCCCAAGTCATTTCGATGACACCATTTTGATCACGACGTTGCGAAGAGTCGATCAAACGATTGATCCCGTATTCACCTGGTGCATCAAAAATCGTATGCGTTTTCCCTTCGAGATCGACTGCAGTAATACGTGCTCCAGGAATAGCACCAGTATTCGGCCAAACAAAGTTCACCCACTGTTGGATACCATTTTCAAAGACCATACGTTGACCATCAATATCAATCGTATAAGACAGCAACTGTGGATTAGACAATGGATAGAATTGGAAGTTGGACTGATTGGTCGCAGCAGGCGCAGAACCTTGTGACAAAGTACCTGTAGCTACACCGTTAAGTGGTGAAACATAGCGTTGGAAACTCATCACAAATTGTGGGTTCAAGATAATGCCTTGGTCTTTCCACGTTTTAGAAGTCAGTGTGTAGCCACGACGAATCACAAATGGATCGAGCGTTTCTTTAACAAAATTGGCAATACTACCGCCCTCACCGAAGATTTGACCGATTTCACTACTCGTCGCTTGGATTGAAGCCGAGGTATTGAATGGAACCTTTTGGCTCAGAGTCTGATTAAACGGTTGATAAGCTTGCATCACCCATAATTTATTAATCTCATCTTGTGCTGGCGTGATTAAGCTTGCAAAGGATTGTGTCAGTGGACTCACCAAAAGCTTTTGAATGAGCTTATTGTCAATATCATTCAGACCGACCGTCAGTTTTTCATCGACAAGTTTTTGCGTAGTATTAAATACTGAGGTTTGTTCATTGATGGTTTGTTTTACCAAAGCCATCGCATTTGGGCCAATATCCCCTGCATTTCGGAGATCATTAAACTTACTGCGTACCTGTGCGAGATTTTCTAAATACTCATCAAGTAATGATTTATTTTGCTGATCATCACGTTTACGAACCAACTGATAAAAAACGTTAAATTCTTTTGAGATAGCACCTTGGGCACGCTCAGCTGCACGTTGAATTTCATTGGTATTATCTTGACGAAGAACCTTACGTTTAAACCAAGCGATAAATCCTGTTTGTGGAGCCGCCAATTCCGCTTGAACCACAGGGTTATCCCAATTGGTTTCTTTCGCTGTATGCTCAATGAGCAAACGTATCGGGGAGTTTTGAGGCTCACCCAATAAATCTATTGTTTTATGTTGCTGGGCAAAATCAGGTTGTTTTGCATAATAAATTCCATTCAAGAATTTACGCCACTCTGCGATATATTCTTTCTTATAGAGTTCAGTCAGCTGCTTACGAATTTGATCTGGACTACCACTAAAGGTGAGGTCATCTGATTGATTGCTGTTCAACACCCAGTCACGACTGTCTGTCGGACTATTCGCAGCTTCATCAATGGCTTGATCGATATATTCGTTCCATGCCTTATATGTAAATACCCCAGGAAGAGCATAAGAACCTAATACGGCACTACGATTGTTCTCACCTACAATTTGAGCTGCTGTCACTGCTGGATATCGTACAGCAGCACGCATTTTGATCTCATTATAAACTCGATCACGTGCTGGCATCCCCTTCATCACCGCCAACAATACTTGTCGGCTTTGATCAACCAATTGCGCATCCGCTGACAACTGTGGGAATTTTGGATCATTCGCCAATGTCATGGTATAGGTCAGCACCTGCTCCGCTTTTTGGATCATTTCACCACGTGGCATTTGTCCACGATTGGCATCTAACCATGAACGCCAAAAGCGCGTAACCTGATCACTCAGATGACTTGCTTCCATATATTTTGAATTGCTCATCATCAAATAAGCTTTCAATGCGTTGTAAGCATCTTGGGGATTCGAATCAGAAGGTTCCAAAGCATTTTGTGCAGGTTTAGCCGATACTTGCTGAATTTCAACATTAACGTGATTTTCTTTTAGTGTCGCTTCATTATTTTTTACACGTTGCAAGAACTGACCAATATTTTGTTGAGATGGTTCTAAAACAATTTGTCGCACACCATTTAAATATTCGGTTTTAAGTTTTTCCCGCAGATCATTGCCTTGATACAAACCAAAGCCAAACTTTAATGGACGATCTTCTTCAAATTGATCTAACTGTTCTAAACGCTGTTGTAAAATTAGTAACGAGTCGAGCTGTGTCGCCAAATGCTGACCTGATGCCTGCTCCATTTGCATCACTTTATTCAGATCAGCTTGAACATCTGCGATCAACTGTTGATTGTTACGGTAAGACCACACCCACAGGCCTAAAATTACAGATACCCCAAGTAAAGCTGCAATAAAACTCAAATAACGTTGGCGCTTTTTCGCCGGGTTAATATGTTGCTTCACCAAGTTTTTATCTTTCAGAATGACATCTGAAAATAATCCCTTTAAGAAATACCCATGATTCTGTGATACAGAATTTTGTGGAATACCATGTTCGCTGTTCGGAATTTTCTGAAGTCTAAATTCTTGAGCAATTTGCTCCGTCATTGGACTCTCGATCGTTCCTTCTTGTAAGGCACTGGTGAAGTAAAAACCACGGAATACAGGTTTGAACTGATACGGATTTTCCTCAAATAGTGTTCCTATAAAAGTTTTGAGTGCTGGTTTTAAAGTCTTAAACTCAAGCGGAAAAGTCATCACACTTGGTGAGATATTCTGTGCATGACGGCGACTTAAATGAGTCGTACTTACGCTTTTCAATCCATCATACAAAATATTGTAATGATGCTCGAATAGATCAACAGCATTTTCAGATGAATCTGGATTATAAGGCAGCGTTGCTCCCCAAACTTGGTCAAATTCATCCTGATCATAACAATCAAAAAACTCAGTGAATCCTGCGATCAAATCCATTTTAGAAAACACCAAATACACAGGTGCAAAGATTTCTAAACGTTCCGTCAAATCTTGTATACGTGCTCTCAAGTTTTTAGCGAGTTTCAAAGATTTTTCAGGACTTTGGCTAACTAACTCGGCAATACTGACGGTGACAATCAGTCCATTAATCGGCGCTTTAGATCTATTTTTTTTGAGCAAGTTCAAAAAACCAATCCACTCAGAGTGATCTTCTGCATAGACTGAGTAACGACCAGCAGTATCCAACAACACCCCTTCTGTTGAGAAAAACCAGTCGCAATTACGTGTTCCACTCAAACCTGAAGACACTGCATTTTTATGCGTTTCTTCGAATGGGAACTTTAAGCCCGAGTTATAAATGGCAGAACTCTTACCGGCAGCAGGGTTACCAATGACCATATACCAAGGCAACTCATATAGCGCTGCATTCCCTTTTTTATCACCCAGCTTTGACTTACGAATGAGCTGAATTGAATCCTTCATCTGTTGATGAACCAATTGTAGTTCATCTTTATCCTTCTGCTTACCATACTCAGCTTGGGTATCTTTTTCGATTGCTTCCGCCAATTCTTCCCCTTGCTTCTCATGGCGTTTGCGTTGAATGAACCAATAGATTCCATAACCGATTAGACCCAGTACATAAGCCACCGCAAGCGGCCAGAAATACTGTCTAGGTATCGTGTGATAGGCAGACACTAAGGCAACAAACAATGACAATGCAATGATTGCCTTTGGGTTTGAAACGTACTGCCATACATAGCCTAATATCGTGTGCATTGTATTCTCATTTTTTTCGTAAATTTTTAAACGTTTTGCTGCTCAGGATTTATGTCTGATTCTGATTGATAAGTTTGAATAAATGTCTGAACATCTGGGTTTTGAGTTGTATACACCATTGTCATCAAGGCATCATCAAACTGAAAAGCGAGAGTAAAGCCAAAAATTTTAGCTAAGCTTTGTGTATTCCCAAGTGTTGGAAAAAGCATTAAATAGTGATGTTGCTCAATATTCGTATTGGCAAAATTTTGCTCAATTTTCTTAAGTGTTTTGAGTTGAGTAATGTCATCCAACAGAACTGTAAAGGGCTGCTCATTTTCCACTTTGAACTGATGATCAATGTTATAGCGATCTAAACTCTGTTTCAGTTGTTTTTCATTTATCGCAATATCTAATGTTTTCGTAGGTAAAACATTTTCAATTTGAATTTTAGGTGAAGCTAAACAACAGCTCGAAATATATTCTGCAGGAATATACTGCTCTGAAATCCAAATCTTTTCATCTAATGTATCTTGGTCAATTTCGGAATCAACGATAAACACAAGACTTATAGACGACTCATCTTTTTCAATACTTTGTAAAAGATGAATCCATTCACTATAGCTTGTTTCAGCACCCCAATAGTGGTGTTCCACGTGAAACACTTCAGGAATATAATTGAGCTGACTCAGGTAGTCTGAAATGAGTTGCTCAGAATCTTGTTCATCCCAAACATGCAGTAATTCTTCAGCGAGAATCAGGTGGATTTTAAGCTTATTCAGTCGATAAACTTGCTGCACAGAAGGAGTATCTTCTTCCCCATCATGATACTCAGCCTGAGGATCAATCCATGCTGGATGCATACGATAAGATTGGCTAATTTGAGTATCGTAGAAAAGTGCAGATTTTTTTAAATGCTCACTAATTTCCCAGAGTATTTCTGTTTGTTGTTCGAGTTGAGTCAGAATCAATTGGTGAATGCGGTATTGCCGTTTGAAGCTATATTCATCCTCTTCATCTTGTTCGACGTCTAAATCAGAAATTCGATAACTCAGAATAGGCAAGCCATACCCATTCAATAATTTGTCATCAAGTTCAGGACTCTTGAATTCCCGAATCGCATCAATAATCAGATGATTTTCACCCAAAGCATTGAGTGCATAAGCGCGATAGACATTTAAATTGATCCACACCACAGGCTCAGGCTGTAGCTCCTCAATTGTGGTCTCATCGCTAAGTTGAGGATCATTCTGTTTATTTTTTTGCTCTTTTATCCAATGATAAATCATATAGGGCATCACCAAAAAAGCAGTGGTTGCAACAGGTAACAATCCAAAAAAGATAAGTAGATCACTGCCAGAAGGATCAAAATTGATGTCACGCCAATACAGCACCACAATCGCAGAAATCACCAGATAAACAGTAAGGAACACTCCAACAATGATTTTGATCATGACGCTACTCCAAGCAATGGGTAGCAAGTTTCATCATTGTCTAGCGGTTGATTATGAGCTAAAAAGGCACCCTGACTAAGCCCCATAGAATGCTCCGAATTTAAAGTAATAGGCTGTATTTCTTGTTTTGATAAAATTAAACGAACATCAACCAATAAGGTTGGGCTACACCAGCTTTGTAGTAGTTTTTTTAATTTTAAACTTAGTTTTTGTTGTGGTAGAAAATCTAGGTAAGTTTTACGATCCAACGGTCCAATTTGAATTTCAATTTTGCCATCAATTTGGGTAATAGTCTCTCCACAAAATGTATTCAATCCTAACAAGCTTGGCGTCGCCCCTCCTAAGGATGTTCTCTGCTGAAGCTCTAATTTAAATTTTTCAGGGATAAACTCTTGTATTGCCACATGCTGATTAAATACCTGTGCAATCATAGTTTTTAAAGCATGTGCTGTATTATTTTGCCCCTGCATTAATCCTGCAAATTCAGCAAAATAATCATCAAGTTCTTGTTGTTGATGTTGCTGACTAATATAACCATTTAAAGCATGGATAATATTCAGATAATGATTTTCAGACTCGACCTCATACCGTACTGGTAAATTGTACTTGACCGTCGCATCAACGAATTGTGAAGTGAGCTTATGATTAAATAAACTCAAGAATTGCGTTGTTTCAACTCGAAATTTGCGTGGTGCTGATTTAACTTTATTGGTATAGCTATAGGGTAATGCCCCCTGCATGCCAGTCAAACCCACCATTAAATTTGTAAGCTGAACTTTGTCATCTTCTAAAGCGAGTGATTCAATTTCTTTTTTAGGGAAGTTAAGCTCTAAGGAAGGATGAAATTTAAAATCACGATCCCATGGTGTATGTGGCCGAGCATAGGGCACATGTCTTAACAATCGAATCGACTGAATAAATTCATAAGCAGTCGGCTGTTGAAATAAATGGTCTATTACAGAAGCTTCTTGCCACCAACGTTCTGCACGCATTGGTATAACTCCTGTTGTGATTGAGCATCTTCGATTATGACATCGACAAAACTATTTAACTGCACTTTTAAGTTAAACACATGGCTCAGCAATTGACTGAAAATATAAAGACTATGACCTCTGAATACTTGTTCATCGATTCGGATAACAACTTTGAGTCCTCGTACGAAAAGCGGGAAAGGTTTGGCTTCAACCAACTTATGCGTCAGGCTAAATTCAATTTGTTTAATCGAGTTAATTAATAGATGATTTTCTTTATTCGACGGTAAGTTATATAACTCTAATAATTCTTTTAAATGCGCTACCGCATCCCCTTTCATCAGTGCTAACGTATTTAATGAAAGATGAGAAATAATGCGCCATTGCTCTTTCTGATTTTGCTCAAATTGATAGGGTAAACTCGGACGCTTCAATACCAAAGCACGACGTGCCAAACTACTATCATTTAGATTTAAAATATTATTTGACTGGCTTAATGCTTCATGCGGTAAATTCCGATTCGAACATAGCAATACGGTGCTAATAAAATCAGACTTTATATCATACGGCTGTAAATGCTTAGAAATAATGGAATAACCCGTTTCAACAAACTTATTGTTGAGCTGGGATGAGTTCAATGCATAGAAAAATTGGACATTTTCATCATGGTAATGACTCATTCCAAAGAACGGCAACACTGGATGATAAACCTGATCCAGATTAATCTTTTCACGAACCATGTGCATTTTCTGAATCGAATAGACCTGATAAAATTCAGGATGATGCGCATCCGTGATCAATGGATATTCGAGTTGTCGATGATGTATTTTTTGTGGTTCAGCATTTTTTTCAAAAAGATTAACAGCTGGCGTGCTGAACAATTTGAAATTTGCAACATTCAGCTCTGAATAATTACGAATAATCGCCTGATCGTTTAGGTTTAACTTAAAATGAATTTGGAGATCAAAACTCGTTTGTTGATCTAATAAATTTCTTAAAAAAGACAAATCAAGATTAAGAAAGCTGAATTTATCTGCAAAACAAAAATATTCCATCAACAAGCGATAGGCATGATGTGTATGTTGATCAATAGGCAATAAACTCTCATCTTCCTCAAAGCCCATTAAGGAAAATGGATTAGAAATTTGATAAAGCTGTGTTCCAATGCGTACCGTAAAAGTCGTATCTTTTTTGAAAATACTATCCAAAACTTGCAGCGGAAAATTTGAAATAGCATCTAAATAAATAGGGAGTTTTTCTTGATGAATCCACAAGCCTGCTTCATTGAAAGTTTCAAAACTTAATTGCAAAGTGGCATTTTGATTGAGATGAATTTGAGCACTTGGGTTCGTTTTAAATTGAACTTGGTTCAGTTGAATGGGAAGTAATCGTACAGCTTGACAGGTATTAAATTCACATTGAACCCCCTTAAAGCTTCGTGATTTTAGCGTTGTTGCCTGCGGAATGACGTGAGCTTCAGTTAATTGTTTTATTTTATTTTGATCTTCGAAACTGACGACAGTACAACTTGGAAAATGTCTTAAATATTGAGGGAACATCACCTCAAATAAAGCACGTGTAAAAACGTCATAACTGTCTGCTAATTTTTTATCAATTCGAGCAGCAATCAACGAAAACGCCTGAATTAAGCGCTCAATGTGTGGATCATCAATCTGTTCTTGGTTGAGCGAGAGCCGTTGGGCAATTTTAGGATACTTCTGAGCAAACTCACGAGATTGTTGTCCAAATTCTTGTAATTGTTTTTCGTAGTACGGTAAAAGTTCTTCTATCACAAAAGCCCCAATCTTAAGATCTAGCCGAAATTACATATTGTTGTGTCGTTGGTTTCAATAAAGCATCAAAAACTACAGGCTCATACAATGGATGGATATTTAAATATGCTTGAATACTGAGGCAAAGTGCGCCCATATTGTCGCTGTCTAACAACATTTCAACTTGAATTTGTCGTAGGCGAGGTTCATGTGCCGCAATGGACTGCTGAATAGATTGGCAAATTTTGTCTCGATCCATTGGATTCGCTGTTGATAATCCAACAAAATCAATAATGCCAAACTGTGCAATCGAGCCTTTAACCGTAGGGCATTCATCAATCTGATCAAACTTGGCTACTCGACTATTAAGTAGATCCTCCAAGTCATGTGCAACAGATTCACGTAGCTCTTGCATAGACAAGCCTTTGATCTGATCCTCATATTCTGGAATCAAGCGATCAAATAAAGTTGAACGGAAGCCAAATGGATAAAGATGATCTAAATTTGTTTTCATCTTGCCTACTCTAAAAGATGAGTAAAGGCCAACTTAAGTCAGCCCCTACTCCTCTCACTTTCAAGACTTTAAGCTTTGTAGCTTGCAGTGTTGTTAGAAAGTGACCATTGCTTCGTGATCGCACCTTTTTGAGTACCATCGATATCTTGTTGGTTGTATGTCCACTCAACAGCAGCATATTTCAAACCAAATGCTTCAGTCGGAACACCTTCAGCATTTACAGATGGTGTTACGCTTGAAACTAGAACATGTTTCAATTTGATTTGAAGGTACTTGATACGCTTATCACCATTCGCACGGTAGTAATCGATTTGTACTTCATCAAAAGTGTAACCAGCAGAACATGCTTCCCAAAGTTTCGGGCTAGTCGCATCTAAATCTTTAACGAACAACATGTCTGAATGTTCAACACGCTCAGAAGTATGACCACCAACACTTGAAGATGTCGCAGATTTAGGCTGACGGATGTTATGAGACCAAGAATTAACTTCCAACCAATCTTTGTGCTCAGTGTCACGAGATTCGCCGTCTACTTTGTATTTTCCTCGAAATTGAACATATATATCTTTCATGAAGATTTCCTGTTTTATTTAACGTTATTATAAAGTTGCTCTATTTAATTAGAGGACTGAGGTAACTCAGTGACAAGTCTCAAAGATACCGACAACTCGTCCAACTGGAAGTGCGGTCTTAAAAACACGACCGATTTGTAGTGACCAGGGTTCGCCGGGTCTTCCACAACTTTTACAGATGCTTCACGAAGCGGGCGCTTAGCTTTGGCCTCTTGTGATGCACCATCATCTAGTAATACATATTGAGATAACCAATCATTCAAAAAGCTTTCTACATTTCCAGCTGAAGCAAAACTTCCGACTTTATCTCGCATCATTGCTTTCAAATAATGCGCAATACGCGACACAGCCATGATGTATTGAATCTGGCTTGAGAGTGCTGAATTTGCATTCGCTGTATCGCTATCATATTTCTTAGGCTTTTGGGTCGATTGAGCCCCAAAGAACGCTGCGTAGTCTGTGTTTTTGCAGTGTACTAATGGAATAAAACCGAGATCGCTCAACTCTTTCTCACGGCGGTCCGTAATCGCAACTTCTGTCGGACACTTAAATACGACTTCACCATCATTGGTTTTGAAGGTATGTACTGGCAAGCCTTCTACTAAACCACCACCTTCAACCCCACGAATTGCTGCACACCAACCATGCATATCAAATGCATTCGTTAAACGTGTACCGAAACCGTATGCTGCATTCATCCAGAGATATTGATCGTGATCTTCACCTGAGACTTCTTCAACGAAGTTAAAGCCTTCTGTTGCCCAACCCTCTTTAGGGTCATAAGGCAGGCGACCCAGAACGCGTGGCATAGTTAAAGCCACATAGCGAGAATCATCACTTTCACGGAATGAGCGCCACTGTACATATTCTGCAGTTTCAAAAATTTTAGATACATCACGAGGACGATCAATTTCAGTGAAAGATTCAAGACCTAGAATTGAAGGGCTTGCTGCTGAAATAAAGGGTGCATGAGAGGCAGCGGCAACATGAGAGATTTGTTCTAAAAGATACATATCTGACGGTGTGCGATCGAATTCAAAATCACCAATCAAAGTTGCGTAAGGTGCACCACCAAAAGAACCATATTCTTCTTCATACACTTT
Organism: Acinetobacter sp. 25-47-130; assembly: GCF_056779705.1. Lineage (NCBI taxonomy): Bacteria > Pseudomonadati > Pseudomonadota > Gammaproteobacteria > Moraxellales > Moraxellaceae > Acinetobacter > Acinetobacter sp. 25-47-130. The sequence continues at coordinate 407,949 of NZ_JBWYII010000002.1, forward strand.
TTTGAACAATGTGCTTTGATCAAAGTCAGTTGCGCCTTGGAAGTCCTTAATCAATTCTTTTTTAGTGGTATTTAAAATGCGGATTTTAATTAAAGGATTTGAAGGTGTTTCTTGACAGAAATAGTAAAGTCCACGCCAAGTCGACTCAATCTTTTGAAACTGTTCATGATGCATAATTTTGCTTAATTGAGCAGAAATTAAAGCATCAATTTCAGCAATACGCTTATCTATTGAGACCGTCATGTTTTCTGAAACAGTAATTGTTCCAGCCATAACTTCTTTGGCTAATTCCCCAATTAAATTTTTCGCACGAACATGTTCATCATCGTTACGCGCAATTCGACTTTGTTCAACAATCGAATCTAGAAGACTCGTTTCTTCAACAGCATTGCTTGTCGCAGGTGCGGTTTGTAAATTACTCACGGTCGTCGCCTCCTGCTTCAGCACTTAATTTGCGTACTTGATCTGTATTTTGAAGAATTTCATCAAGCAGATCTTCTAGACGTTCACTATTTGAAATTTTATTACGCAAATCTGAAAGGCGTTCACGCGCTTCAACCAATTTGCGTAAAGGGTCAACTTGTTGAACAACATTTTCAGGTCGGAAATCTTCCATTGAGTTAAAAGTAAGATCTACCGACATATTTCCACCCTCTTCCGAAATTGTGTTTTCAACTTGAAAGGCTGCTCTTGGTGCTAGCGAACTCATTACTTCATCAATGTTATCCAAATCTACATTAATAAATTTCTTATCTTTCAGTTTAGTTCTTTCAAGTTCAGATGCTGCTGAGAAGTCCCCTAATACACCAACAACAAAAGGAAGTTCTTTTATTTCTTTACCATCACCTACTTCTACGTCATACGTCAGTTGTACTCGAGGTGGTCGGATGCGTTGTAATTTTTTTTGAACACTTTCACGCTTAGCCATATTATTTTTTCCTAAATTTGTAATTTGATCAGTTCAACGAGCCAAATGGATTCTCACGTTTGGGTGCTGCTGGTTTTTCAACTTTCGCAGGTGTCGTTGTTTTAGCGGGTGTTGTTTTTGCTGGAGTCGATGCACGGCGCGTCGTACGTGCAGGCTGTCGAGTAGTTCGAGTCTCTTGAACACGCTTAGGTGCTTCTTCAACTTTGGTTTCGATTACAGTCAAAGGTTTAGCTTTTTTAACTGCTTCAGAAAGTGCCAACGCAGGTTCGTAAGTCTCTTCAGTCAAATAACGTACTTCTGGTCCACGCATTTGCTCTAATGCCTCATTCGCGATTCCGATTCCAGCTAAAAACTTAGTATCTGTTAACGATGAGTGCTGAACATTTTGTGCATTAAGACTGTTCACCAATTGAAGTGCTTTCTGATTTTGTCCGATTTGTTGAAAACGCTGAGCTGCTTGTGCTAGAAAACCATTTTTGTTGTCTTTATTTTTTTTATCACATGCTTGAGTATAAATTTGTAGCAATGTCTGGTCTGTTTCACCCGCTACTAATGGATGATCTTTAACACAACCTCTTTTGAGTTTTACTTCATCTGCGTAAGTTGTAGACGCCATCCCCAACCCAATTAGCAGAGTTGTAAGCAGAATTTTAGTATTCAAAATACACCCTCACTTATTATTAAATTTACATTAACTATATGATTCATTAAATCATTTTTTAACACACTCAATGTTTAGAGCAATGTCTTCTATATATTAGATTTAATTAAAATTTAAACTTATAAATGCAAACTTAGTCAACATTATGACCATTATAATAAAGAAACAATTAAGTTTTTTAAGTTACAAAATTATATAGTTCTGTAAACGATTCACACTATAGGATAGTTTTTTTATCACATTTATTTAGGTAGAATAAAAAATATGGGTGAATTTTTTCATACTAAAAATTATTGTTTATTAAATATTTAGTCGTTAAAAATCTTAAAAATAGACGTTATTTAGGTTTATTTTAAGTAACTATAAATAATTTGAACACAGAGAATTCTGATGAATAACTTGAAAATTTTGATTACAAAACTATCTCCTACGACAAGAACAGCACTAGAAAAGTCTGCAAATTATTGTATTAATCAACAAAATTACGAAATCGAAATTGAACATCTACTCTTCGAATTATTAAATCAAAACGTAAAAAATGATCTCTCTATTTTGCTCGATCACTATAAAATTTCTAAAAATGCACTGATCGATGATTTACAAGAAACGATTTCGCACTTGCCCAAAGGCAATACGCGTACACCTATTTTTGCTCAATCGATTGTACGTCTGCTAGAACAAGCTTGGCTTATTGCTTCCGCAGATCAAACCCCAGTCATCCGTAGCGGGCACTTATTAGTTGCGTTATTGACTGCAGGAGATTTATATCAAATCGCGCTTCGTGCATCGAGTTTATTCGATCTGTTCCCGATTGATACGATGAAACACAAATTTATAGAAATTTGTAAAGCTAGCATTGAAGAGCATCTCCCTCAAGCTGATCATCAAAATGATGTTCAGGATCAGGATACGATTCAAAGTTCAGAATCTCATGCAAAAACACCTGCACTAGATCAATACACCATTAACTTGACTCAAAAAGCGCTTAACGGTGGGATTGATCCTGTCATTGGACGTGAGTTTGAAATTCGCCTTATGTTGGATATTCTGATGCGTCGTCGTCAAAATAATCCTATTTTAACAGGTGAGCCAGGCGTAGGTAAAACTGCTGTCGTTGAAGGTTTAGCGCTGAAGATTGCCAACAACCAAGTGCCTGATGCATTAAAAAATGTACATATCCATGTTCTTGATATGGGTCTATTACAAGCAGGTGCAAGTGTAAAAGGTGAGTTTGAAAATCGCTTAAAACAAGTCATCCAAGAGGTTCAAAGTTCCGCTCATCCTATCATCATCTTCATTGATGAAGCACACACACTGATTGGTGCAGGCGGTCAAGCTGGTCAAAATGATGCGGCGAATCTCCTTAAACCAGCCTTAGCACGTGGCGAGTTAAGAACAATTGCTGCAACTACATGGGCTGAATATAAGCAATATTTTGAAAAAGATGCGGCGCTCAGTCGTCGTTTCCAAGTCGTCAAAGTTGAAGAACCGACTGAAGAAGTTGCGATTGATATGCTTCGCGCCATGATTCCTGTCATGGCTAAACACTTTAATCTTCAAATCGATGACGAAGCCATTGTGACTGCTGTTCATTCTTCACATCGATATATTGCTGGTCGACAACTCCCAGATAAAGCAGTGAGTGTTTTAGATACTGCTGCCGCTCGTGTGGCATTAACTCAGAATGCTCAGCCGGTAAAGTTAGATCAGCTACATGCTCAAAATCATAATTTATTGCTTGAATTAGATATTTTGGAACAAGAGAATAATCAGTTCCCACAGCATGACGAACGCATCTCCAATCTTAAAAATCGGATCACTGAAATAGAAAATGAGTTAAATGCCACAACTGAAAAGTGGAAACAAGAACTAGAAATTGTTCAAAAAATCAAAACACTTGAGCAAAAAAATTCTGAATTAAAAGATGAAGAACACAGTAATGATTTTAAAAATCAGATTCAGCAACTCAGATCAGATTTAAAAATATTACAAGGTGAACAACCTCTGGTATTTGAACGTGTTAATGCTCAAATCATTAATGAGATTATTTCAGATTGGACTGGTATTCCTGTAGGAAAAATGGTCAATGACGAAATTAAGCAAATTCTAAGTTTAGAAGAAAAACTGGAACAACGCGTCATGGGTCAAGACTATGCCCTGCATCAACTTGTTCAAGGAATCAAAACCTCTAAAGCAAAACTTGAAGATCCAAACAAGCCTCAAGGGGTATTTATGTTGGTTGGACCAAGTGGTGTGGGGAAAACAGAAACGGCTTTAGCTTTAGCCAATGAGCTGTATGGTGGGGAATCTCATCTCATCACGATTAACATGTCTGAGTATCAAGAGGCTCATACTGTTTCCTCATTGAAAGGTGCGCCTCCAGGCTATGTAGGATATGGTCAAGGTGGTGTCCTCACTGAAGCTGTTAGACGCAATCCGTATAGCGTTGTTTTGTTAGATGAAATTGAAAAAGCACATTCAGATGTTCAAGAGTTATTTTACCAAGTCTTTGACAAAGGCACACTTGAAGATGGTGAAGGACGTGTTATCGATTTTAAAAATACCACAATTTTATTGACCTCTAACACTGGCTCAAGCGCAATTATGCAGGCCTGTTTGACTAAACCTGTAGAAGAATGGCCTACGGCAGAAGACTTAATTGAACATTTAAAACCAAGTTTATATAAACAGTTTAAACCTGCCTTCTTGGGACGTATGCGTATCGTGCCTTACTTCCCACTCCATGATGATCTACTTGTGCGTATTATTCATCATAAGTTAGGCAAAATTACTGATCGTATTTTCAAACAATATCAAACACGTGTTGAATACACCGATGATTTGGTGGAACTCCTCTTAAGTCGCTGTACAGAAGTCGATAGTGGCGCACGTAATGTAGACAATATTCTAAACTCTTCAGTTTTACCTGAACTAGCAACACAAATATTGATTGCCTTAGCGGATAACAAAGTGCCTAAATTAATTCAAATTGATAGCAAAGATGACGTGATTGAGTATCGATTAGATCCAACAACAGCACCGAAAAAGCGTAAAGCCACCAAAAAGAAAATTGTTGAAGCATAATTATTTGAGTATATAAATTAATATGAACATTGATATAGAACAGCTACTTCAACCAATCTCAGATCAAGCAATTTGTGGCGAAGATCTATCTTTTTCGAATGAATTTCATGAAATCAAGAAAGCGAAAACCCAAGATGATCCGCTCTTAGATATGGGGGATTGGGTAGCTGAACCTAAACAAGCAGATTGGTCATTTGTTTCAGCAAAATGTATCGATGTTCTGACTCAAAAAAGTAAAGATATTCGTTTATTGACTTGGTTAAGCGAAGCTTGGAGTCAACTCTACGGTTACGAAGGAGTCGCTCGTAGCCTTGAGCTTTCGCATCGTATGTTATCCAATTATTGGAAAGATATATATCCTGAAATTGAAGATGATGATTTAGATCAACGTCTGGGTTTATTGCAAGGTTTGACTTCTCAATTACCTGCTTTGATTAAACGTGTTCCACTCATCAATTCAGCTCCTTTCTATTCAATCTACGATTATGAAAAATTACTGCATCAACAAAATGTAAGATTAAAAAATGCTGATGATTATGGATCTTCTCAGAATCATCCAGAAATCGAGCAGTTCGAACAAAGCTTATTTAATACCTCAAAAAGTTTCCAATACAACAATTATCAGTTCTTTTTAGAAATTTTGATGCACTGGGATACCCTCAAGCAAGTACTTGATCAACTGATGCAATTAGACGCTCCAAGTTTCGCAAATACTGATTCTCAGTTGGAAGACATACATAAAACACTGAAAAAAATTTACAAAGCAGATGCATTTTTAATGTCTGAGGATACTCCTGACATGAATCAAGACCTACAATTCCAAGAAAACAATTCAAATATAAATTCTGCTCCAACAGCAAATATACAAGCAGCAGTAACTCAGCAGTCATTTCAACCTCAACCACAAAGTCATCTACAAAATCGTGAACAAGCAATGCGAGTGCTTAAAGATATTGCGGATTATTTTCAAGCAAATGAACCACATAGTCCTGTGAGTTATATGCTTCAAAAAACCATTAAATGGAGCCAAATGCCGCTTCATGAATGGCTCGCACAAGTCATTAAAAACGATAACAACCCATTGGAATCAGTCCATGAACTCTTGGGTGTAAAAAATAGCAATGAATCTAATGAATGGTAATCTCAATGTTTAAAGCAGAAAAAGTACTGTGGGGTGAAGGTCTATTTTTAAGACCGCAGCACTTTCAAATTCAAGACAGTTATCATGAACAGCGTTTAAATCAAACTATTCGCGCCACCATTCCATTCGCATATGGGATACAACAGCTCAAATTTGATGAATCTCAATTAACGACCCATGTGCTAGCAATTGAGCACATTGAAATGATTTGGCAAGATGGTGAAATTTACGCTGCTCCTTCGCGAGATCTTTTACCTCAGCCCGTACTGCTCGATGAGCTCAATTTCCGTGGTGAAATGACCATTTTTCTTGCGCTCCCTATCGTTCAACCAAACAAGCGTAATATCGCCCATGAGGCTTCGACACAACCAAGTCGATATCATTCGTATCTGAATGAAACTCATGATTTGTTCACAGATGCCACACCTGCTGAAATTACTTACATTCGTCGTCGTGCTGAGCTGAAATTACTGGAATCTCAGAATGATACTCCTCATGAACTGGATGGTTTTTTATATTTGCCGATAGGAAAAATTAAGCGTCATAGTTCAGGAAGCTTTGAACTTGATACAAAATTTATTCCACCAATTTTGCATATTGCTTCATGTGAGTCATTGGTTGCTAATTTAAAACGTACCTTGAATGTCATTAAAGCAAAAATCAAAACTATTCAAACCAACAATCGCGAAAACGAACAAAAATTAATTGAATTTAGATCAGGTGACATTGTTTCGTTTTGGCTAGTGAATGCATTGAATACTGCTCATGCAACTCTCAGCCATTTATTGACTCATCCCCAAATTCACCCTGAACGCTTATTTTTTGAATTACTCAGATTGACTGGCTCATTATTGACATTCTCAACAGCCTATGAAGTTGAACATTTACCTCAATATCAACATCATAATTTACAAGATAGCTTTGCGCAGTTAGATGTCATTTTAAGAGAGTTACTTGACACAATCATTTCAAGTCGATACTTCAATATCAGTCTTAAAGAAATACGTCCTTCGTATTGGGTTGGTAGCTTAGAGTCAGATAAGATCACTCGCGAATCTCGTCTGTATATTGCTGTGTCTAGTTCAATGATGCAGACACACGAACTTGTACAAATTGTCCCACTACGTTTTAAAGTGGGCACAACAGTCGATGTTGAGCAACGTGTCGTCTCTGCATTGCCTGCTATTCCGATTCACCATTTGATGCAAGTACCTACTGCGATTCCAGTCCGCTCTGGTGTGAGTTATTTTGAAATTGAACCTCATCATGAACTCTATCAACGCATGTTGGAGTCTGAAACCATCTGTATTTATGTACCTGCTGGATTCCAAGATATCAGTATTGAACTCATCGCAGTGATGAATGGCTAGAGATTGAGAAGAGAAAAATATGAATATGCCTAATGGAGCACCTTCACTGTTCGATGACGGTCAGATTGGAGCAGGCTCTACACCACAGCAACAGAATAAATTGACGCAGTCTTCTAATTTGGTTGATTTAATGCATGACGGTTTCTACATCGTTTTTTTAATTCGTAACCAATACGTTCCTGACAATGTCGATGAATTTCGCCAAAAAATCATGGATCAACTACAACGTTTCGAATTACAAGCGAAGAAGTTGCAGTTTTCAGCCGAGGATATCCATGATGCCAAATATGCATTTTGTGCATTACTTGATGAAACGATTGTCACACAACAGAACCCTAGTTATTTCCATTTACAAAATTCGTGGTTGATTAGTCCTCTTCAGTTAACTTTATTTGGATCTCAACTTGCAGGTTATCAATTTTTTGACTTATTAGAAAAAATTAGAACTCGTGGAAAAGATCGCTTAGCAGCTTTAGAAGTTTTTCACTACTGTTTACTGTTAGGTTTTCAAGGTAAATACCGTATTGAATCAATTGAAAGCTTAAATCATTTGGTTGCACGCGTAGGCGATGAAATAGATTATTTAAAAGGTAAAAAAGCCCTCTTTTCACCTTTCGCTGCATTGCCTGATCAAATTAAAAACATTATTCATAAAGAACTTCCATTCGCTTGGATTCTATTATTTTTACTCCTCTTTGCATTATTGGCATTTTCTGGACTTCGCTATATGCTCAGTCAACAAGAGACCAAAGCCATGACTCAATATAATAATGTCATTAGTGCACCTGCTGAACAGGCCCACATAACGATTCATTTACCATAAAAGATATTCAATATGAGCCAAGAAAAGAAAAATATTAGAGTCCTTACACCTACTAAAAAAAATAAAAAAATTTCGCCTCTAGTAAGCGGGATCATTGGTGTAGCAATTGGTATCTCTGCCACATCTTTAGCTTTTTATACCTATTTAAATCAACCAAGCTTCCAACCGATTAACGCAGCAGATACAGATTCAACACACTCAAATGATAAATTGTCCAATATTGATTCGGGAATCACCCAAGCTGATCAAAACGAGCAATCTGAACCTGATGAATATCACCAAGCTCAACCCAAGCTAAATGAGCTTAATAATATTTTCAAACATCAGCAAACAAACTCTGCTCAAGCAACTCAACCAGTGACTTCAAGTAAAAATCCCTTCGAATCAACTTTTAATCAAGCACAACCTTTAAGTAACAAAACTTCCCAAGTTCCACCTAAAGCAGAACCAGTAAAAAAGACCACAACTGAAGCATTACCGAAAACCATAAAAAAGCCTGAGTCTAAGCCTACGACAGCCAATGCAAATAAAGTTGCTGAAAGTAAAGCTGACACTGATGGAAATATTGATATTCCTGTAGCCAGCGTAGAAGTTTCAGTCACACGAACTGCTAAAGAACCTGCACCGTGATTTTTTTTATCATTGTCAGTTTTGTGATATTAATCATCGCACTGACTTTATTGATGTCTTATGAGATAAGACAAAAAGTAATAGATTATGCACAAAGCTTATTACCACAAGGTAAAAAAAAGCTTTTAAACGCACGTAAATTTGCACATGAAATGAATCATGCTGCTTCAGCAGACCAAATTCAAACGCATTGGCACTTACAGCAATGGTGGATACTCATTGCTGGTTTTTTCTTACTTAGCAGTATTATGCTTTTTGCTTTTACAAAACCCGTTGATCCTACAAAAATAGAAGCGAACTATTTAAAGAAAGCTGATCCTCAAATTTATAACTTATTAAATGGGGAAATTCTTTCCCCTCCTCCAGAGGTTGAAGAAAGTCTCGTCGATGCAGCAATCGTTGAAGCTGTACGTCTTGAGCAACAATATCAAGCTCAAACTGGCGGTTCTGTTTCATCGACAACTATTCCTAATGTAGAAAATTCAGAGTTTTCTCATGGTCATCTCGATACTTCAATGGTAAATCGTAAGTGGGACAAGATGCATCCACGCTATAAACAACGATTACTTATGGTCTTCAAAATTATGAAGGAACAACATGGCTATGAATTAGTATTACTAGAGGGTTATCGTAGTCCTGCACGACAAAATAGCCTATCTCGGAATAAAGCAACCACTTTAGCGACTGCATACCGTAGCTATCACCAATTTGGTTTGGCAGCTGATGTCGCATTCAAGCGAGATGGTAAAGTCGTTATTTCTGAACGTGATCCTTGGGCTATGCGTGGCTATCAGTTATATGGTCAAGTTGCTGAGTCTGTCGGTTTAGTTTGGGGAGGACGTTGGACAAAAATTCATGACTACGGTCATACAGAATATCGAATGCCTGGCTTGGTTCGTAGCAAGGAAACTCATGATCGTTTCATGCGAGAAGCTGAACAAGGTAATTTAATGGCAAGCAATATAGAACAGTAATAATCCGTTGATCCTCTTTTCAAAATGCCTGTTAACGATACAGGCATTTTTGTATTTATTGATATATTTTGCGCTTGTAATTAACTATGTGAAGACATTGATTTAGAAGTTAATTTTCCCGTACCCATGCCTTTCCCTTAATTTTATTTGTTTATTTTTTTCTTTTCACATAAAAAAACACCCCCTTGTATTGAAGGGGGTGTTTAGAATAATGAGCTGGCGATGACTTACTCTCACATGGGTAACCCCACACTACCATC